>NEUO01000051.1 GCA_002304315.1 Verrucomicrobiia bacterium Tous-C4TDCM | reverse complement strand
GCCGAGTGCGCGGGCTTCGGCCATGACCTGGAGCCGGGTTTCGCGCGCGGTGACGAGTTGGCCTTGCTGCTGCCAGCCGAAGAAGGCGGCGGCGGCGAGGATGAGAATCGAGAGGGCGATCGAAAATTTCATGAAGTCAGGAATTACGAAATTAGGCTTAGCGGGACGGGATGGTCTCGATCCTTTTCACCGGCTGTCCACCGAGCTTCTGAAGCACCTCCTCGCGCTTCCCTTCATCTTTAATTTTCAAAGCCATCTGAACCGCCGCATCTCGGTGTTCCCAGGCCTGATGACCACTTACACTTAGGAAGGTGACCAGCAGTTCGTCGCTCGCCCCTTCACCGTGGAGCTCGCCGATCAACTTCGCGCTGTCTTCCCACTTCATGTCCGAGTTCCAGTGGTTGGCGAGCGCCTCGCCGGTGATTGCGTCCACATCGTCAGGGGCTTGTTTCGAAAGCCAGCCGCGTATTTCATTGATCGCAGCGCGGTCGATGGTTCCCTAGTGCGCGAGCAGCTGGAGCTTCGTGCTCGCCGTATGAGTCGCCACGGCCTTGCGCTCGGCCGCCGTGGCCTTGATGTTGTCGAGGTAGGCGCCGACCTTTTCGTAGCCGCCCTGGTGGATCATCATATTGGTCGCGTTGGTGAAGACGAGGCCGCGTTTCCCTTCCGGGACGTGCTCGCGGACCAGATCGGCGAACGCCTTTTCGGAGCCGGGCCGGACGTTGATGAGCATGCCCTGTTCGAAAAGATCCCGCCGCTGGTTTTCCGGCAGCGACGCGATCCGCTTGGCTGCGGCAGCGGGATCGCTGGCGAGCAAGGAGGAAACCAGGGCCGCCTCGAACTGGAGCCGGCCCTGGCTTTTGCCGTCGAGCGATTTGCTCTCGAACTTGCCCTCCGCGATCCGCGCGTCGAACCACGCGATGGCCGCGGCGGAGTCCTTGCCAAGCCACTGCTGGAAGGCGCTTGCCAGTTGCCAGCTCATGAGGTCTTGGGTGACGCCGATCTTGTCGAGATATCTCTCCAGCACGAGTTGCGGATCCTTTTCCGCGAGCACGCCAAACAGCATGCTTTCGAGCAGGGCCCGCTCCTGCGTGTCGAGTTCCAAGGCGGCGATCTCGTCCAGCGCCGCACTCATCTCGGTCGCGCTCATCGCCATGAGCTTCCGCTGGATCTCCATCATCGCCCGCATGTCGGGCATCATGCCCTGGTTCGTGGACATCTTCGAGGCGCTGTCCTTCCAATCGATGGCCGCGAGACCTTTTGCTTGCTTGGCCCGGATGCGGGCACCGGACAAGGAACGGTCGTCTTCGCCCGACGACGGGGTTTTCGCGGCATCGACATGCTGACGCAGCAAGGTGGTCTCGGACTCGACCGCGGAGATCGATTTCCGCTGGAAGCCGAGCCAAAGGCCGGCGAGGGCCAGCGCGGCGAGGGGCGGGCGGACAAGGGAGGGTTTCATGGAAGGGGGAATCGGCCTTTATCAATAAGCCGGAGGAACGCCATCCGTCTTCAGCAAAGTCAGGGAAAGCGGGGCGGTCCCGCCGGTGGCGACAGATATCAGGCCGGGCGCGTGATGGCAGGGGAAATTTCTGCCGGGTCGATGAACAAAAAAAAGCGGGTAGAGCGGGCCCTTGGCCCTGAAATCCCACCTGGGTTCGCCAGCAGGCGGGCGCGATCCGGGAGTGCCGCCAAAGCCGGCACCCGCTCACCGGGAGTCAATTGCCTTCCGTTTTGCCGGCTTTGCCGATCGCTTCCAGCAGGTCGTCGCGATCCTTTCCCGCCGGCAAAGTGTTCGCCCACTGGACGGCGGCGGCAGGGTCGTACGGAGCGACGGTCTTCGCGTAGGATTTCACCGCGGCCTGCTTGGCCGGGCCGTCCTCGGCCTGGCTCAGCCAAAGTCCGGCGGCCTTGTAGTCGGTGCGGGTCCACTGGTCCATCAACTCGCCGGCCTTGGACTCCCAAGCGCCGTTCAGCGGATTGCCGACCATCCACTCGATCCATTTACCGGTGTCGTCGCCGGTCCGCCAGTACGCAATGCCGTTGGTTATCGTGGCAAGCCCGTTGACGTCGAGGCCCGCGCCTTCGATCCATGCCGTCGCGCCTTCGAAGCCGTCCTTCATCGCGCCTTCGGCGAGCGCCTGGAGAGTCGGTAAGCGGAGTTCATCGGCGTCATCCTTGTCGACCGCGGCGGCAAGGTGATCGCGCAAGGCGCTGACAATCGCATCCCGCTCGGCCGGCGTGGTGGCGGACTTCGCGATCTCCTGGCCGGCGTCGCCGACGTCCTCCAGCCCGAGCTCGCCGATGAGTTTGAAGGCCAGCCGCGGATCTTGTTTCGCTGCGCCGCCGATCAGTTCGCGCTTGGTTTCCTCGGTCACGAGGTCCGGGTGGGCGGCGGAATTCTGCCGCACCCATTCGAGGGCCGCTTCGGGGTCCTGGCTGGCCCATTTTGAAAGCGCCCCGCCCAGCACGTGCCGGCCGCCGCCCTTTTCGCCAAAGAGATCGGCGGACTCCGTGAAAATCGCCAGCGCGGAGGCGGGGTGGTCGTTGGCGAGCATGGAGATCGCGAAGCCGACGATGTTGCGCCGCATCTCGGCGGTCAACTCGCCGTTGGCCCGGAGCTCGCCGATCAAAACTTCGAGCTCGGCGGGATCGAGCCGGTGCATCTCGTCGAGCAGGCCGAAGATCTCCTGCTGGAAATCTTCCTGTGGCACACCGCTTTTTTCCGCGGCTTCCATCTTCAGGGCGAATGCCGCGAGCCGGACGGCGAATTCCTTCGGGTCGACCCCGCTTTTCGAGGGGTCTTCGCGACCGGTCTTGGCAGGAAGCACGGCCTTGCCGTCTTTCACCAACCCGTCGGTCGGCAGCCCGAGCGCGCGGGCTTCTTCGAACAGGCGGCCGTGGCTTTCGCGGATGGCGGCGAGCTTGCGGTGATCCTGCCAGCCGAAGAACGAGGCGACGGCGAGGATCAGGACGGCGGCGAGGAGGGAAAATTTCATGGCTCGGTCGCGGCGGGAGTCGCCGTGCGGTTCGGGTTGTTGAGGAAACGGCGGGTCACTTCCTCGCGCTTCACGGGGTCGCTGATCTTTTCGGCGAGCTCCAGGATTTCGAAGCGCGACTCGTCTGGCGCGTTCTTGAGGAAGGAAACCAGCGCGTCGTCGTTGCCGCTGGCCTGCTGGTATTTCAGCGCCTCCTTCGCCATCTCCGGAAACTCCAGACATCCGCTCATGTGAGCCAGCGCCTCGCCGCTCAGCCGTTCGGCATCGGCGGGGGCCTGGGCGAGGATCCAGGCGCGGGTTTCCTCGGCGCTGGTGGTCATCTCCTCGCCCTTGAAGCGCACCCGCAGCGCCTCGCCGACCACCGCCGCGCGTTCTTCCGGGCTGGCATCGATCGCTCCGAGAAACTCGCCGACCTTCCCGTAGCCTTCCTTGACCAGCGGTGCGGAGCTGCGGCCGAGGGTCGACAAGCGATCCTCCGCGGCGACCTGCGTGCGGATCAGGTCCGCCACGGCTTTCTCCGTGCCCGGCCGGATGCGGAAGTGAAAGGGGTTCGTGAAGACCTCGTCGCGCTGGTCCTCCGGCAGCGAGGCGAGCCGGCGTGCGGCTTCGGCGGGATCGCGGGCGGCGAGGCTCCGGATCAGCCCGGCCTCGAAGCGGATGCGCGGGTCGTGCTGCCCGTCGAGCCGCTTGTTGTCGAAAGTCCCGGCTTTGACCTGCCGGTCCATCCACGCGGCGGCGGCGGTGGTGTCCTTGGCGCTCCAGCTTTGGAAGGCGTTCGAAAGTTGCCAGGCGAGCCCGCCATCACTGCCAGCGATGCGGTCGGCGAAGCGCTCGAGCGCGGCCTGCGGATCCTTGTTCGCGAGAAGGCCGATCAGGGTGCCTTCGAGCTCCCGTTTCGCGTCTTCGGAAAGATCGAGCGCCGCGATTTCATCGAACGCGGCGAGCAGTTCTTCCACCGACAACGCGAGCAGCGTTTTCTGCAAGGCGACCATCGCCCGCAGGTCCCCGCCGCCGCCGGATCTCATCGCGGCCTGGGTGGCGGCCATCTTTTTCCAATCGACCTTCGATCCCGGGCGGAGCGCCTTCGATTTCGAATTCCGCTGGCCGGCGACGGAAGGATCCGTGGCAGCGGTCGCGGGATCCTGCCGTGCGACTTCAAGCCGCCCGCGCAGTGCCTCGCTTTCGAGCTCCAGCGCCGAGATCGACCGCCGCTGCGAGCCGATCCAAATGCCCGCGGCGACCAGCGCGAGGACGGGAGGGAGGAGGTGGGTGGGTTTCATGTTAGAGAAGAAATGGGGAACAACGAAACGAGCAAAACGACGCGAAAATGAATGCAGGGGATGGGCCGTCGACAGGATGAGTCACCCATCGGGTTCGCGGGCCGATGCCAAAGATACGCTTGCAAGCTTAAGCGGGCTGTCACCCCGCCGTCGCCTCGAAAGTTTGCCCACCGGGTGCGCGGAGCCTCCGGCCCGCAGAACGGTCCCCGGAAGCCGGCAGCCCGTTTTGTTCCGCATGGTCGAGGTCAGCCGTCCGCGTGCTGCTGCGGGGCAGAGCCTCCGCGTTCCCGGGTGAGAGTCGGCACGACCGCCCGTCCTCAGACCGGCCGGCCTTCAAGATGCAGGGATTGGATGTGCCGACCCGCCGGTGACCGTTCAGAGCCACAGCTTCAACGCATAAACCAGCGCCGGCGTGGTGATCAGGCTGAACAGCGTGCTGTAGTAAACGGCCGAGGTGGAGAAGGAGACATCGCCGCCGAACTCGTGGGCGAGCAGGGCGGTGTTGACCGCGGTGGGCGCGGCGGCGGCGAGGATGAGGGCGGCGGAAACCTCGCGCGAGAAGCCGAAGGCCATGACCAGCAACACGGCCAGCGCGGGGGAAATGACGAGCCGCAGGAGGATGGCCGACCATAGCGGCGCACGGAACGGGGCGGGCGTGGTTTGCGACATCTGCACGCCGAGGGTGATGAGCGCGAAGCCGATCAGGCCGGACTGGATCAGGTCGAAGGGCATCCACAGCCAGATCGCGTCCTGGACCGGCACCCCGAGGCCGCGGCAGGCGAGGCCGGCGAACATCGCGTAGAGCGTGGGCTGGCGCAGCATTTTCATCAGCGCCCGGCGGTGCATGCCGGCGGTCTCGCCGTGCGACTGGGCGAGGAAGAGCCCGACGGTGTAGGTCGAGACGTTCATCGTCGCGAGGACGAAGATCTGCACCGCCGCGGCCTGGCTGCCGAAGGCGAGGGTGACCAGCGGCAGGCCGTAGTTGCCGCAGTTGTAGAACATGGCGGCCAGCGAAAGCGCCTGCCTTTCCCGCCGCGGCATCCGGAAGATCCGCCCGGCGATCAAGCTGCCAATGAACATCAGCGCGATGGTGCCGAGCGTGAAGCCCGCAATGCGCAGCGCTTCCCCGCCGCCGAGTTCCGCGCTGACCATCCGCGTGAAGATGAAGGCCGGAACCATCAGATAGATGTTCAGCTTCACCAGGGTCTCCAGGTGCAGCTTGAACTTCCGGTCCATCAGCCAGCCCGCGCCGACGATGCCGAAAATCGGCACGCAGACATCGAGCAGGATCCGGAAAAACACGCGGGGCGATCAACGGCGGATGGCCGGGGAAAGTCAACCGCCCGGGGTCTCAGTTGATGAGGACCGGTGGCAGGACGGTCAGCGAGGTGAGCGGCCAGGGACCACCGATGCGGCCGAGCGAGGTGGTGGCACCGGTGGCGAGGTTGACGGTGAACAAGGTCGTGCGTAGGCGCTTCTTGTTGCCGTCCTTCACGACCAGGCCGGCGTAGGCGATGCCGGTGTTGCCGGAAATGTCGAAGCCGGCGACGTCGGTGATGTCCACGCCGAGGTCGCCGATGGTGTTCAAGGCGCCGGCATTCGGCGGGTTCTGGACGACCAGGATATCGCGGGTGGCGTCGATGTTGTAGAGGGTGGTGCTGGTGGTGGCCGGGTTGTTGTCATTGTTGTCGTAGGCGCAGGCCACGACGCCCGGGATGGTCGCGAAGTTCGGGTCGCCGCCGGCGTAGGCGAGCCCGGCATCGACCGCGGCGATCAGCCCGGTGTCCGGATTGACGCGAAGGTTCTGGCCGCTGTCGCTGACGATGCGGATGCGGTCGACCACGGGATTGAAGTCGAAGGCGAACGACTCGCCGGCGAGCAGCGGGTCGGGGGTCCGGCGACGGCGGTGGCTTGGCCGGTCGTGCGGTTGATCGTGTAGATCCGGCTGGTACTACCGAGGCCGTAGATCTGGCCGTTGAGCGGGCGGACGTCGATGGCGAGCAGCTTCTCTTTTTTCTGAAGGCCGCGGATTTTCACGGTGGTGGCGGCTTCGGGATCGTCGCTGCGGAAGAGGACAAGCCTGCCGTTGGCGGAAATGCCGGCGAGTTGGTCGGAGGGCTGGCCACCGGCGAAGGCCGGGAAGGAGGACGCGAGGAAGATGGAGCCGGCGATGGCTTTGAAGATGGAGTTGATTTTCATGATACGGGGAGATGGAGAGCGGGTGGTGAAAACCGCATGTCCTTGCATTCCACGGGACGGCCTCCGATGCAAGCAGGGAGGTTGAAAATCAAGAAATCCGAAATTTAGGGTGCGACAAGCTGATGACGCCAGAAGAGACGCGGCTCGCCCGCGGCGGGGCGGAACAAGCGTTCGCCGTGGGTGCCCGGTGCGGAGGTGTCCGAAAGCAGGGTCATGCCGCTGCCCGGCGTGCAGGCGTCCAGCCATGTGGCGAAGTCGCGGCTGGTCCGAAGCTTCAGGTCGTAGCCTTGCGACCGTGCCAGTCCGGAGACGGGAACCCGCAAGGTCCCGGCTTGAAGTACGGGAGGCATCGTAGGAACTTTCGGATCGCTGCCGAAGAGGAACTCAAGGCCGTTGGCGAGGGTGTCGCCATCGTCGTCCGCTTCCAAGCCGGAGGTCACGCCGTGGAAGGTGGACCAGGCGAGAAGACCGTCGCCGCCGGGGTTCAGGCGGATGTCGTCGTAAACGATGTTTCCGCCCTGGTCGATCGTGGTGGAGCGGAGTTCGATCTCGAGCTTCCCTTCCGCCGAGGCGAGCACCGGGATTTCCTTCAGGCCGTAGCTCTGGTTCCAGGTCTGGGAAATGGTGCGGACCAGCGAAGCGACGCGGCGGCGGTTGGCGAAGACCTCGCCGGTCATGTCGGCTCTGCCCCACGAGGTGTGGCGGGCGTAGCGGAAGGACAGGGTGTAGACCGCGCCGGGCTGGAGGCTGGTAATGGTTTGCGCGATGCCGCCGGGGCCGTGGCCGCTCAGGTCGACCGCCTTGCTGCCCTGCGGGGGATTGGCGCCGGAGCTTTCGATGAGGTCGATATTTTCACGGGTCACCCGCCAGCCGGGCAAGGCGAGGCCGGTGAGGTGGGGATTTCCGGCGGGTCCGCTGTTGTCGGGATCGGTGGCGGGACTGCTGGTGGCATCCTCGAAGCTGCCATTGGCCAGCCGCCGGCCGCCGCGGGAGTCGTTGATGACGGCCAGCGTGCTCCACGCATGTTCCGGCGGCGGGGGCAGGCCGCCGTTCACGATGCGGATCTCGTCGAGGAGGAATCCCTCCTGCCCGGGGTCGAGCGACTCGATGCGCAAGGTGGCGGTGCTGCCGGTCGCGGTGAACTCGAAGCCCCCGGGGACGAGATATTCCTGGTCCTGACCGTTGTGGATTGCACCGATGACCGAGCCGTCGATCAGGATCCGCGCGTCGGAAAGGATCCAAGTTTGGGAAGTATCGTCGCGGTAAGCCAGCCTCACGGCATGCCGTGCCCCCGGCGTCAGGCCCGTGAAGGTCTGCTGGATGAAGCCGTTGCGCAGCGCGAGGCTTTTGGCGCCGGCGTAGACCTTGGTGGAAACGATTTGGACGTTCGAGGAGCTCCAACCGGTGAGGCCGCTTTCGAAGCCGGGATTGGTGCCGGTGGGGTCGGCACGGGTCACGGCGATCAGCCCCATGGCGATGAACGCTGTTCGAGCGGCGAAGTGGACGGACGGGAGGAACAGCATTCGGGGGATGGATTTCCTTAACTCCGGAATCCGGCTGCTTCAAACCGAAAGACCAAGGCGCTCGGGGCGAGGTCGTTTTGAAGGGGGGCAGGAACCCCGGTCCTCGCCAGAGAGGCTGAGCCCCGACATGCGAGGTGTCACAGGAATTTCTGGGTGTCCGTCGCCGTGGTCGGGGTGGTCGATGCCACAGTCAGCCCGGCTTTTGGATCGATTCCGCCACCGGCCACCGTAGGGACGAAGATGCGAATCTTCCTCACCCTGCTTTTGCCCGCGCTGCTTTCGGTCGCCATGGCCGCGCCCGATCCGGATCCCGCGCGCTTCGCGAACGAGATCAAGGCTTTCGACGCGGCCGACGCGAAGTCCCCGCCGGAGAAGGGCGGCATCGTCTTCACCGGCAGCTCGAGCATCCGCATGCTGAAACTGGCGAAGGTGTTCCCGGATTTGAGGGCGCTGAACCGCGGTTTCGGCGGCAGCCATATCTCGGAGGTGAACCATTATCTCGACCGCTGCGTGCTGCGCTATGAGCCGGCGACGGTCGTCTTCTACTGCGGCGGCAACGACCTGTGGGACAAGAAGACGCCGGAGCAGGTGGAGGAGGATTTCACGGAGTTCCGGACGCGGCTGTTTGCCAAGGTGCCGGAGGCGAGGTTGATCGTGATGGCGATCCGCCCGAGCCCGGCCCGCGTGTCGATCCGCGAAGTGGAGGCGGCGATGAATTTGCGCTTCAAGAAGGCGGCGGAAGCGGACAAGCGGATCACCTTCGTCTCCGGTTCGTGGGACCGTTTCCTCGATGCGGCGGGCAAGCCGGTGCCGGAGCTTTTCGTCAAGGACGGCCTCCACATGAGCGATGCCGGTTACGCGATCTGGAAGGAGCTGCTGACGCCGTTTTTTCAACAGCCGGCGGTCTCGCGATGAATCGTCTCCGGGGAATGAAAAGGCCGGAGCCCGAGAGCTCCGGCCTGGGATTGACCCACCCAACAGAAGGCAGGCATCACTCGGCGGGCTGGCCGAGGGCCGCGGATTTTACCGGGCGCGGTCCCGGTGGTGAGGTCGATGGTGAACAAGGTCGCGCGCAGGTTCTTATAGTTGCTTTTCCCTGAAACACGGGGAGCGGCAACCGCTCAGACCACATGCCTCATCACGAGTCATCCGCCTCTTTCTTGAACGTTACGAGCCGCTCCCTCAAGCCGGTCCAGTATCGAACACTGATGACCAAATCAGCACCATCGGCTTGGGCAGCCGCCGCCACCTCAGGAATATTGATCGAAACTTGCTTACCATTCGCGTCGGTCACCTCCACGGAAATCATCTGAACCGGATAAACCACCGACACGCCCGCCCGTTCCGTGGAGGTTGGAAAACCGGTGTCATCGGCCGCGTCAAAAAGTGTAGATCCGCCTGTCGGCGCTGCTTCAACCTTTGGGCCCGTTACGTTTACCGTTGTCAGGACCTTACCCTCCCCAAACGGATCGCTCCGAGTCAGCCAGACCTGGAACGGCCCGATCTCCACCTTTTCGGAATCTGAAGCTCTCTCAGCTTTCAGCGGCGGGATAGCGATCTTGGCGCTTTTCGTCACCTGCCGCGAACTCGTAATCAAGGTCGCGCTACCGTGGATGGCAGCTCCTCGGAACTCCTCGACAACATGGACATCAAACGAATCCCGGAGCCAACCGATAAAGACTTCGCCAGACTCCAGAAATATCATCGGGCCTGGAAGTATCTGGGGAGGACCGAAGCAAAGGAGCATTAGTAACCAACCCTTCCCCTCCGCCCCCAACTGCGGTTGAGATAACTTCACCCTTAGCTCTTGCCCACCCTCGCAAATCCCCTCGGCCTTCTCGCCCAGCTCGGCATCTCCGCCGTGCTGGCGGTCCATTTTCTCCAGCGGAGAGCCAACGAACTCCTGCTCTCCACGCTTTTCCTGCTGGAGCGCACGCAGCGCGACGCCGCCAGCCTCATCATCCGGTTCGAACCAACACCCCCCGTAAAATCATGATATCCCCCTCCATCGACATCACCTGGAGTCTCGCCGAGGCGGAGGCCGCGCACGCCGGCTTTTCCGAGATCGGACTCGCACACTTATGGGTCGGGGTTTGCAAGGCGGTGGAGGTATCGGTTTCCGAGTTGCTGAAAGCGGCCAACCCGGAGCTACAGGCGATGGAAGAGCAGGTGGAGGCGGATTTTCAGGAAGTGCGGGAGGCGTTTTCCGCAGTTGGACTTTCGCCCAAGGTATTGCGGCGGGCGATCCGTGCGGAGCTTGGGAAGCGGTCGGGGAAGTTTGCCCGGCCCTTTCACCGGAGTCCGGCCTTGCGGGTGGTTTTCGAGCAGGGATCGACACTGGTCCCGGTGAATGGCGGACGCTTGCAGCCCGCGCATTTGTTAGTGGCCTTAATCGAGCAATGGGATCCGGCAGTTTCCTCGGCGGTCACAAAACTCAGGCACGATTCGTTCGAAATCTTGCGTGGCTTGTGGGCACGTTTGATCGAAGGGTTTGATGTTGACGCCGCGGAAGGAGAGCAAGATCGAGAAGCGGAGGAGAAGAAGGATCGGAAAGCCAAGAAGGATCCCGCTTTGCGGCGCTTTGGCCGGGATTTGACGGAGTTGGCGGCGAAGGGGGCATTGCCGCCTTTGATCGGTCGTCGGAAGGAGATGCTGAAGATCACGCAGATCCAGCTGCAAAGCCGGAAGAACAATCTGATTCTGGTGGGCGAGCCGGGCGTGGGAAAGACCGGGATTGTCGAGGGTTTCGCGCAGTTGCTGGCGGAGGGAAAATTACCGGATGCCCTGGGTCGGCCGGCGGTGATCGAGATCTCCCTGACCTCGCTGGTGGCGGGGACGAAATACCGGGGAGAATTCGAGGAGCGGCTGGAGGCGGTGGTGCGGGAGGCGTCACTAGAACCGAAGCCGATTCTTTTCATCGATGAAATCCACTTGCTGCTGGGAGCGGGATCGGCCAACGGCAGCATGGACGCGGCGAACATCCTCAAGCCCGCGCTGGCCCGTGGAGCGATCCGGTTGATCGATCAGGGGAAGAACACAGCGTCGCGAAGTTGATCGGCTCGCCGCCGGGATACGTCGGTCACGACGAGGGCGGCCAGCTCAGCGACGCAATCCGCACGTTTCCCTACAGCGCGGTGCTCTTTGACGAGATTGAGAAAGCCCATCCCCGGGTGCTGGATTTGTTTCTCCAAATCTTCGACGAAGGTAGCCTGACCGATGCACAGGGAAGGAAGTGCGACTTCCGAGAGTCCGTGATCATCCTGACGAGCAACCTGGGCACCGGCGCAGGTCCGGTGAAGCCATTCATTGGATTCGCATCGGGTGATGAACCAGAGGCTTCGGCGAAACCGGTCATCGCACAAAGGGCGGAGGAAGCCATCCGCAAGCACCTGCGACCGGAGTTGGTCAACCGGCTGACGAAGGTCGCGCATTTCAAGCCGCTGGGAATGGAGACCGCGCGGGAGATTCTCGCGAAGCTGGTGGCTGACAACGATCGGCTGGCGGATCGAGGTGTGACCGTCGAGCTGGACGAGAGCGCCATCGAATGCTTTCTTCTGAAAGGATTCAGCGAGGAATACGGCGCGAGGAATTTGGAACGGGTCGTGGACCGTATGCTGGGCACGCTGATCGCGGAGGGTTTGTTGGGCGGGCAGATTGTTTCCGGCCAAGTATTCCGGCTCGTGGGCAATCGCGACGGTGTCGGGCTCGCTTAGAGCCTCGCCATCGGGATTCGCGGCGAAACGCGACTTCTCGACATCCGGACCTCACCGCGCCAGATTGAATCGTGAGCGGTGAAGTTTCAGTAGAGGATCGCGCCGGCGTCCACGCCCTCAGCCCGTCCGTCGATAAGATCGCGCTCTTCCGCTCGCTGTTCAAAGGCCGCGAGGATGTCTACCCGCGGCGCTTCGAAAGCAAGAAGACCGGCCGCGCCGGCTACGCCCCGGCCTGCGGCAACGAGTGGGTCCGCGGCATCTGTGAAAAGCCGCGGATCAAGTGCGGCGACTGCCCGCACCGCGCCTTCCTGCCGGTGACCGACGAGGTGATCCGCTGGCACCTCTCGGGCAAGGACAAGGCGGGCCAGGAATTCGTCGCCGGGGTCTATCCGATGCTTGCCGACGAACGCTGCCATTTCCTCGCCATGGACTTCGACAAGGACGGCTGGCAGGACGACGTACGGGCGGTGATGGACACCTGCCGCCGGCTTGAAATCCCCGCCGCGCTGGAACGCTCGCGCTCCGGCCAAGGCGGGCATGTCTGGCTGTTCTTCGCCGAAGCGGTCCCCGCGACGATTGCCCGGAAACTCGGCTCTTTCGTTCTAACAGAAACGATGGAGCGACGGCCGGAACTCGGCCTCACCTCGTATGACCGGCTTTTTCCGAACCAGGACACCTTGCCGAAAGGCGGCTTCGGCAACCTGATCGCCCTGCCGATGCAGAAAGGCCCGCGGGAGAGGGGCCACAGCGTGTTTGTCGATGATTCCCTCACGCCCCATCCCGACCCCTGGGCTTTTCTTTCCTCCATCCAGCGACTCTCAAGGACCTGCATCGAAAGCATCGTCGACGATGCCGAAGGCCGCGGCCGGGTGGTCGGCGTGCGCTTCGCCCTCGCGCCCGACGACGAAGCCGAACCCTGGAACAGCCCGCCGTCCCGGCGGCACCGCGAACCGGCGATCGCCGGGCCCTTGCCAAAGGAAATCGAGCTGGTGTTCGGCGATCAGATCTATCTCGCGAAAGACGCCCTGCCGCCCGCCTTGCGCAACCGCCTGCTGCGCCTCGCCGCCTTCCAGAATCCCGAGTTCTACCGCGCCCAGGCGATGCGGCTGTCGACCTACGAGAAACCTCGTATCATCGCCTGCGCGGAAGCCCTGCCGGCGCACCTCGGACTGCCGCGGGGTTGTCTCGACGAGCTGCTCGCCCTTCTCAAGGAACTGAAGATCGAGCCGCGGATCAACGACCAGCGCGTGGCCGGCCAGCCGCTTGATTTGCGTTTCACCGGCACCCTCCGCCCGGAGCAGGAAGAAGCCGCCGCCGCGATGCTAGCCCACGACACCGGCGTGCTGTCGGCCACCACCGCTTTTGGCAAAACCGTGCTCGCCGCCCACCTGATCGCGGCCCGCGGGGTGAACACGCTGGTGCTGGTCCACCGCCAGCAGTTGTTAGAACAGTGGATCGAACGTCTCACCTCGTTCCTCGGGCTGCCCGCCAAGTCGATTGGCCGGCTCGGTGGCGGGCACAAGAAGCTCAGCGGCGGGATCGATGTCGCGCTGATCCAAAGCCTGGTCCGCAAGGGTGCCGTCGATGACCGCGTGGCGGACTACGGGCACCTGATCGTCGATGAATGCCATCACCTCTCCGCCCACAGTTTCGAACTCGTCGCCCGCCGCTCGAAGGCCCGCTTCGTGCTCGGGCTGTCCGCTACCGTCGCGAGGAAAGACGGCCATCACCCGATCATCTTCATGCAGTGCGGCCCGGTCCGCCATCGCGTGGATGCCAAACAACAGGCGGACGCCAGGCCCTTTTCCCATCACGTGATCGTCCGTCCCACCGGGCTCCGCTCCACCGCCGAACCGGATCCCGACCGGCGGCTGGAATACCAGAATCTCTGCGCCGAGATCGTCCGCTCGGAACCGCGCAACGCGATGATCCGCGACGATGTGGCCGCCGCGCTGCGCGAAGGCCGCTCGCCGCTTGTTCTCGCGGAGCGCACCGAGCATGTCGAAATCCTCGCCGAGCTGATCCGGCCGCACACGCCCCATCTGATCATCCTGCAAGGCGGCATGGGCCGGAAATCCCTGCGCGAGGCGATGGCCCGGCTCGCAGCCGTTCCGGAAAATGAAACGCGCGTCGTGATCGCCACCGGCAAATTCGTCGGCGAAGGTTTCGACGACCCGCGGCTCGACACCTTGTTCCTCACCATGCCGGTCTCCTGGCGCGGCATCATCGCCCAGTATGCCGGCCGCCTCCATCGCCTCCACGATGGCAAGCGCGAGGTCCGCGTCCACGATTACGCCGACCTCGATGTCCCGATGCTTTCCCGCATGTTCGACAAGCGCTGCGCCGGCTACGAGGCGGTCGGCTACACCATCCTGCTGCCGGCCAGCGCCCTGCCCGGCTGGCCGATCGATGTCCCGCTGCCCATCGATCCCTTTTGGAAAAAGGACTACGCCGCCAGTGTCCACCGCCTGATCCGCGATGGCGTGGATGCTCCGCTCGGGAATCTCTTCGTCGCCGCCTCCCGCCCCGCGGATGATTTGCAACGTGCCCGCAGCGCGTCCGAAGCCTTCCTTCACCAGCGTCTCGCTTCCCTAACAGAAACCGCCGCTCTCTTCCGCCTCAATGCCAAGCTGCCGTTTCCCTTCGATGGCTGGAGCGAGATCGAGATCGACCTGTTCAGCGCGGAGCTGAAGATCGCCATCGAGATCGACGGCCCGCAGCACTTGTCCGATCCCGCCGCCTACCGCCGCGACCGTCGCAAGGATGCGCTGCTCCAGGAGAACGGCTGCCTTGTCCTGCGCTTCCTTGCCGAGGACCTCGGCAAGCATCTGGACGTCACACTCGATGCCATCCTCCGCGCCGTCGTCCACCGGCGGAGGACACCGAGGTAAGCGCGGGCACCGGATCGGCACACGGTGAATCTGGTGCTCCGAGCGGTGGCATAAATATTTACGACGAGCGCAAGAGTGCCGGCACCGGATCGGCACGCGGTGAATCTGGTGCCGGAGAATGAACGATAATTGTCAGCACGAAATCAGCGTGGGGTCGATTTCGTGCCAGAAACCAGGAGTAATTGTAAAGCCCGAAATTGACATGATGTCGATTTGGTGCCAGAAACTTTCCTAAGAAACCAGGCACGAAATCGACATGGACGGATTCATCGGCAGGCAGGCGGAGCGCCGCGAGTTCGCGGAACTCCTCAAGAAGAAGACCGCCTCTCTGGTGACCTGCCAGGGTCGGCGGCGCATCGGGAAGAGCCGCCTCATTGAGGAATGCGCCACCGCCGCTGATCATTTCCTCTCCTTCATCGGCCTGCCGCCGCGCGAGGGCATCACCCGGCAGGAGCAGCTCGATGCCTTCGCCACCCACCTCGCCAAGCAGACCCCGTCGCCGCGCGTCACGCTCTCAGATTGGCCGACGGCCTTCCAGCTTCTCGCCAGCCAGTTGCCTTCGAAGGGATCGGTGGTCGTGCTGTTCGACGAGATCTCGTGGATGGCCATCGGCGACAAGGACTTCGCCGGTCATCTGAAGACCGCCTGGGACCAGCTCTTCTCGAAGCGTCCCGGCTTGATCCTCGTGCTCTGCGGCTCGGTCTCGTCGTGGATCGAGGAAAACATCCTCAACAACACCGGCTTCGTCGGCCGCTGCTCGTGGCAGTTTCATCTCAAGCCGCTGCCTCTAACAGAATGTGCGGCGTTCTGGGGCAAGCGCTCGGCGCGGGTCGCTGCGGCGGAGAAATGGCGGATGCTCGCGGTGACCGGCGGCGTACCCGGCTACCTCGAGCAGCTCATGACCACCCGTGGCGCGGAGGAGAACATCGAGCGGCTGTGCTTCCACTAGGGAGGCATGCTGTTCCATGAATTCGAGCGGATCTTTCACGACATCTTCACCCGCCGCGCCGCGACCTGCCGCGAGATCGTCCGGACGCTGGTCGGCGGGCCGAAAAGTCTCCAACAGATCGGCAAGGCGCTGCAACGCGAACGCGGCGGCAGCCTCGGCGATTCGCTGACCGACCTCGAGCTCGCCGGCTTCATCCGCAAGGAGCGCCTCTTCGATCCTGCCACCGGCAAGACCCGCCCGCGCGACCACCGCTACCGCATTGCCGACAACTATCTGCGCTTCTATTTGAAATACATCGAGCCCGCGAAGGAGCGGGTGATCAAGGGACTCTATCAGCGCGCACCGGTCGAGACGCTGGAGGCCTGGGACACGATCATGGGCTTCCAGTTCGAGACCCTCGTGCTCGACAGCCTCGACCTGGTGTTCGAGCGACTCGGTTTGAAAAACCGCGCCGTCCTCAACGCCGGCCCTTATGCCCAAGGCAAGACCCTGCGGCAACAAGCCTGCCAGATCGACCTGATGATCCGAACCCGCCAGGCGATCTACGTGGTCGAGATGAAGTTCCGCCGCCACACCGGCATCGAGGTGATCGACGAGGTCCGCGAAAAAGTCGCCCGCCTCAAGCTGCCGAAATCCCAGTCCGTCCGCACCGTCCTCATCCACACCGGCGAGCTTGATCCGGCCATTGAGGCATCGGATTACTTCGACTATCTCGTCAACGCCGACGAGTGGGTGGCAGGCTGATCGACGATGTGGGGGGGCCTTGCGTGTCACTTTCCACGTCCCAAACCAGTCCTGGAAAATAGGTGTTCTTGAGAACAACTTCTTTCTTGCACTCCGCCGATTCGCTGTTCAAATGTTTAGTCGTAACTTCATTCAGCCATGAACGACACCGCCACTCCCACCAGCCCCTCCGCCCCCCGTGAAAGCGCCGCCGAGCGCAACCCGGACTACGCCATCTACAAGCCGAACTCCCGCGGCAGCGGCGGGGTGATCCGCTTCGGCCTCAACCGTGCCAAGGCCGCCGTCTTCCTCGACGCCGCGTCGCAGTCGGGCGAGAAGCAGTTCGATTGGGACCAGAAGATCATCATGAAGTGGGGCCTCTCCGACATCGGCGCGGCGCTCGCCGTGCTGCAAGGCCGGACCACGGAAGCGAAGCTCTTCCACCAGTCGGAGAAAGCCAACAGCGCCTTCGATCTGAGCCTCCGCGACGATCCCGACCGCGCGCCCTTCCTGATGACGATCTCGCGCCAGGACGCCGCCGACAAATCGCTGCGCAAGGTGACCATCCCCGTCTCCCACGCCGAAGCCGCCATCCTGGAAACCGCCTTGCGCACCGCCGTCACCCGGATCCTCGGGTGGTGATGCGGGCGGAGGTCGGGTCGGACGCTCCCGGCCGACTGGAACGGTCCCCGTAAGCCCGCATTACTGGCATTGTGCTTGATCAGGTCGTGGAGACTGTTTTTGTCGCCTGCGTGACAAGCCTCGACCTGGCCGCCTTCGCGGGAGATCCCGCCGCATCCGTGGTGCTGGACCGGATGCGCGACGGGCGCTGGCGCAAGGCGCGGGACGCGGCCAAGGAATTGTGCAAGAAGGAACGCGCCCGTTACCTGCCGCTGCTGGTGGAGGCCAATGCCGGCCTGGTGCGCGAGATGTTCTCCAAGGGCCTGTTCAAGGAGGCGGAGACCGTGCTCGCCTACCTGGAAACGATCGCTCCGGCCGAGTGGGTCGCCGGGCTGCGGGCCGAACGGGTAGCCCCGGCGGCGACGAGCGCGACGGCGGCGGGGCCCGCTCCGGCCGGCGGGGGCGCGGCGGGCTGGGCGGTGACGCTGCGGGCGGATCGGGACTTGGCGGACGGAAAAGCGATTTGCCCGGCGGACCTGGCGGCGGTCGATCAACTGGTGGCCGATTCCTTCGTGCCGCCGCTGACCGGCATCGACGACGCCGGAACGCGCTTGGCGGCGGAGCTGGCGGCCGTGCGGAAGGCCTGTGATGCCACCGGCGACGGGCGCTGGGAGGACGCGAAGGAGGCGTTGCGAGGACTGCCACAGCGGTCGGTGTTCCGCCATTGGCGGATGTTCCTGCGCGGGCTGCGCTGCGTGTTTGAAGAGGACTTGGAAACCGCACGGCGCTGCTTTGGCGAACTGCCGCCGGGCGGGGCGCTGGCGCTGGCGGCGGGCACTTTCGATCCCTCGCCGGGCAAGCCGTCCGCGCCGGTGCGGGCGCGGGTGCCCCTGCTGCTGGCGGCGACCGGGCAGCCGGCGGCGTGGGGCGGGCCGATCCACGCGGCTGCGGTCGCCTGGCAAGCGGGCAAGCGCGTCAAGGCCTTCGAGGAACTGCGAACCGGGTTGAAAGGCGGATTTCCCGCGCAGCGGCCGGGGCTGGGCTCGGCATTGACCGATGCGATGCTGCCGTACGGCGGGCGGATGAGCGATGCGGACTATGAATTCGCCGACGAACTGGCCGCCCGCCTCAGGCGGGATTCCGGGAAGCGGACCGGTCCCGCGGCCCAGGCACTGCTGGCGCTGATGCGGCCGATGTGCGTCGTCGAGGCGCTCGAACTTTCGCCGCAGGAACTGGAAGAGAGCTGGCGGACGGTATTGTTGCTGTGGAACGACCTTGAGGGCCCCGACCGCGAACGCGATTCGACGGCCTGGCATTGGCTGGGCGGGATGCTGGCGGATCAGCCGCCGCCGTCGCCCGGGTTCCTCGGCTACGGCCCCGCCCGCGAGCCTTCCTTCCGTCGGGCGCGCCAGGCGCTGGAAAAGGCGGTGGAACTGGATCCGCGGAACGAAGCCGCCTGGTTGTTGCTGCTCGGCGTGATTTCCCGCCAGAAGGATGCGAAGGAGCACAACCGCCTCCTCGGCGACCTGGTGAAGCGCTTTCCCCGCAACAAGCAGGTCCTGATGCTGGCAGGCGGCGAGGCGCTGGAGCGGAAAACCTACGCCAAGGGAATCGCCGCACTGGAGGCGGCGCTCGCGCTCGACCCGCTCGACAAGCAGATCAAGGTCTCGCTGCTGGTCGGACGGGTTCTTCAGACCCGCGAGCTCCTCCGCAAGGGCCGGCCGGTCGCCGGACAGTGGGCGGCGATGGAGCCTTTCCTCGAGGACCTCCCGGGGCGCGCGCACCTCATGCTGTCGCGCTGGATCGCACGAGTCCGGCAGGGCCTGCTCGATCCCGATCCGGAGTCCGCCAGGCGGGCGCGGGCGGATGCAGCGCGGCTCGCCCCGTCGCCGATTGAGCGCCTGTTTCTGGAGGATGCACTGGCCGCGACCTACAGGGTCAAGGTCGCGGGTACCTGGAAGAAGTCGTGGAACGAGGCATCGGGTGCCGCTTCCCTAACCTGGGGCATCGTGGTCAAGCTCCTCGAGCTGAGCGGTTTCGTGGCGCAGATCCAAGGCGGGGTAAGGCAAAGCTGGACCCGTAGCGGAGAGAAGGTGCTGGAAGTGCTCCACCTGCTGCTGGGCCAAGGCCTGGACAAGGATCCCGACGGGCTGCTGGGCTTGCTGGAGGACCTCGCGAAACCGGTCCAGGATCCCAATTCGCCCGCCGTGGATATCCGCAACCTGTGCCTGAGGGACCTCTGCGATGCCTTGGATGCCCTGATGGAGAAACAGGGGAGGCGCAAGAAAACGGACCCCCGCTTGCGGCTGGCTTACCTGATGTCGCTCGAAATCACCGGAAGCTATCTCTACACGCCCAAGGCGACGTTTTTCAAGGATCTGGCCGTGGTGGTCGCCGACGCCGCCGCGCTTGGGATGGAGCGGGTGGCGGCGCGGGCCGAGGCGATGCTGAAACGGATGAAGGAAAGGGAGAACGACGGCCACGAGGATTACGACGATGACGACGATGACGACGGGGAAGAGGAGTTCGTGGATCCCTTCGGAAACGCCTCGTACGACGAAGTCGACCAAGCGCCCGCCGGGGCCGCGGAACTGAGGGAGATGATCCAGCGCTTCGTCGCGGCCGCCCAGAGCGGCAACCAGCGGGCGGTCGCCGCCGCCCGGGACGGCCTGCTGGCGATGGGCATTCCGGAGGAAATCCTCCAGAAAGCGATCGGGGAGGCCGAACGGGCCGGGCTGCCGCCGCCGAAGCCCGCCGCGAAAAAGAAGCCGAAGGTGACCCGGAAGCCCGCGGGTCCGCCACCCCCCACGTTCGACCAGCTCGACCTTTTCGAATGACATGAATCCCTATCTGGTGCTCGATCTTCCGCTCGAAGCAGGCGACGCCGAGGTGCGCGCGGCCTATCAGGATTTGTTGCGGCGTTACCCGCCGGAGTTGCGGCCGGAGGGCTTCCAGCTCGTCCAGGAGGCCTATGAAAAACTGCGCACCGGGCGCGACCGCTGGCAGTGGCGGCTGCTGCACTTGAAGGACGATGTCTCCGGCCCGCTCGAGGGCCTGGAGAGCTTCGCCCGCCTGCCAGGTCGGCTGCGACCGCCCGGCGCGGCCGCCTTCCGCGGATTCCTCAAGGCCTGTGGCGACGCGGCGGCGCGCGCCCAACAAGCCCGCCCGGCCGGCAAACCCTGAACCCTCCAGCCACCCGTGACTTTGCCAGAATCCGATCCCGATTTCGATCCCGAATACGACGCCGATCCCGACGAGGAAAGCGCGGTCACGCTCGCCCAACTGCACGAGGAACTCATCGCGGGATCCTCCGAGACTCGCCGGGGCAACCGCCGGATGCTCGACGTGCTGAAGAATTTCGGGACCGTGCTCGACGCGCTTTCGGCCACGGTGAACGACACCCACAAGGCGGTCCGGGCAATCCCGGCCGCGGCCGCCGCCCGCCCGTCGGAGGGGGGCGAACTTCCGTGCGAATGGGCGCTGGCGCTCGCCGAGCTGGCGGACCGCATCGCCCGGGTGGACCAGGGCTTTTCCCGCCCGCCCGCCGCCGCGTCCGGCTGGTGGCCGGGTTCCCGCAAGGCAGCCGCGGCCTGGCACGAGGCATGGGCGATGCAAGCCGACGCCCTCGGAATCCTCGGCAGCCACCTGGAGGTCCTGCTCGCCCGCGCCGGGCTGCGCCGGCTCGCGGCCGTCGGCGAACCTTTCGATCCGGCGACCATGACGGCGGTGGAATCCGCGGTCGATGCCGGGAAACCCGACCACACGGTGCTCGCCGAACTTCTCCCCGGCTGGTGCCACGCGGCGACCGGCGAACTCCTGCGCCCGGCCCAGGTCCGGGTCTCCCGCCGCCCGCTCGGCTGAACTTTTTTCCTTATGAATCCAGAGCTCCAAACTGTCGTCGGAATCGATCTCGGCACCACCAACTCGACCATCGCCGTCGTCCAGAACGGTGAGCTGGTCATCATCCCGGTGGCCGGCCGGCCGACGATGCCCAGCGCCGTCGGGATCGACCCCGCGGGCAAGCTGGTGATCGGCCAGGCGGCGAAGAACCAGTCGGTCTCGGCACCGGAGAACACGGTGCTTTCGATCAAGCGTGGGATGGGCACCGACCGCTGCGTCGAGCTCGGCGGGAAATCTTACCGGCCGGAGGAAATCAGCGCCCTGATCCTGGGCGAACTGAAGCGCGCCGCGGAGGAGCACCTGGGCCATCCGGTGAGCCGCGCGGTGATCACGGTGCCGGCTTTTTTCAACGAGCGCCAGCGGCTCGCCACCCAGGACGCCGGGCGGTTGGCCGGTCTGGACGTGCTGCGCATCATCAACGAACCGACCGCCGCCGCGTTGGCCTACGGTGCCGGCCAGGCGGGTGCCGGAAGCAAGGAAACCCTGCTGGTCTACGACCTCGGCGGCGGCACTTTCGATGTCTCGGTGGTGCGGGTGGAGGACGGCATCGTCGAGGTCCGCGCCAGCCATGGCGACATCCACCTCGGTGGCGACGACTTCGACGAGGCGCTCGCGACGCTCGGCGAGGAGCGCTTCGGCGCGGGCAAGAACGACATCTCCGCCGCCCTGCCCGATGCCGCCCGCCGCCGGCTCAAGGGCGCGATGGAGAAGGCGAAGATCGAGCTCTCCGACGGGCCCTTCGCCAGCGTCCGCGAGGAATACCTGACCGGAACGGGCCATCTGGAGACCGAAATCGAGCGCCGCGAATACGAGCGGCTGATCGAGCCGTGGCTGCACAAAACCCTCGATTGCCTGCAACGCGCACTGGCCGACGCCGGGGTCACGGCGGGCGAACTCGACAAGGTGATGCTGGTCGGCGGGGCCACCCGCACGCCCTTCGTCCAGTCGCTCCTGATGGAGAAACTCGGGATCGAACCGCGCCACGAGATCGACCCCGACCTGGTGGTGGCGATGGGCGCGGCGATCCAAGGCGCGGCGCTCGCCGGACAGCCCGCGCCGGCCATCCTGGTCGACATTTCAGCCCACACATACAGCGTGCTGGCGGTGGTCGGTCACGGCCTGTTCGGCGAGGAACTCGGCTGCTGTCCGGTGATCCGCCGCGGCACCGCGCTGCCGGTGACCAAGGCGGAGCTCTTCACCACGGCCATCGACAACCAGACTACCGTGAAAGTGGAGGTCTTCCAAGGCGAGGGCGAGCGGCCGGAGGAGAACCTGCGGCTCGGCGCGATGATGGTCGAAGGACTGTCCAAGGTGCCCGCCGGCAACGAGATCGTGGTGCAATTCCGCATCGACCTCAGCGGGCTGCTCACCGCCACCGCCACTGAAAAGCGCACCGGGCTGGTGAAGTCGGTGACCATCGACACCGCCGGCCAGCATCGCATCAACCTCGACACCGCGCGCGGCAACCTGGCGGCCCTGTTTGAAGACCACGCGCCGGACCGGCCTCGGCTGGTCGTGCTCGATCCGGAGGACGGCGACGCGGAAAGCGCGGAGACTGCGACGGTCGAGGAGTCGTCAATCCTGTTAGCGTCGGCCAAGAGCCTGCGCGGGCGGGCGGCCAAGCTGCTGGAGCGCGGGATGGCGGAGTCCGATGCCGCCGCGGTGCGCGCGAGTTTGGCGGAGATCGCCCCGGCGATCGAAGCCCGCGACTGGCACGCGCTGCAGGACCACCTCGATGCCTTGAGCGACCTGCTGTTCTATCTGGAAGACTAATCTGCCAGGGGGACCGGCAGGTCGGTCAGACGAGAGCTGCCGATTTAAGTCGAGGGCGTTGGGGAAGTCGCCTTCCCACTGCCGGCGGTGCAGGCGAAGGAGCTGATCGCGCTCGCCGGGGCCGCGCCCTGCGGCAGGGGAGTGAAGACGGTGCCCGATGAAAGCGTCCGCAAGTGCTGGCAGCTCGATGCCTCGCGCTTCTCCATCACCTAGCCGCAGTGGCCGGAATTTCTCGATGCCCCGCGACCCCCTTTTTCCCGCCCTCCAGCCGTCGCCAAGGCAACGGCCGGCAGGCCGGGACGCCCCAACGGCTATCTCAGGAGCGCCCCGCCAAAAGCAAATTCCTAGCAATGTCTTCATCGACGATCCCGTTCCTCACCGCCAGCAGCCACGCCACGTAGAGCGCCCTCACGTCGCCGCGCGCGAGTTCGTCGCGCAGGGGCAACAGAGTGTCGAGCACCTCGGACGGTTCTTCGTCATGCTCGTCGTAGTCGGATCCGGACTCGTCGTTCGAATAAATCGACAGCACGAGATGGCTCGCCGTCTGCCGGACAACCAGCACGCTTTCCTCCTCGTAGGGACGGACTTCCTCCCGGTCTAACAGGCCAAGCGGAATCCGCAGATGGAGCGCCCGCGAGCCGAAGTTGCTCAGGTAAACATGGGCATCGAAATACCGCTTCATCCACCCGACCGTGTCGCCCTTGAAGTCCCCCCAGTGGTATTCGTTGGTGAAGCTCCGGCTGCCGATGGTCGCACGGGTGGAGAACGAGCGCAGCGTCGCCTGTTCTTCCTTGGTAAGCGCCCGCTCGATGGCTTTGAACTCGAACTACTGGAACTCGCTCATGGGACGGGCGGATTCCAGCTCAACAGAAATCCGAAGTCATCCCGCAATTCGGCTTTGTGCGGCGGAGTTTCTCGGGTAGGATTTTCACACCATGACCACCGTCCTGTCCCAGAAAGGCCAGATCGTGCTTCCCGGCTCCGTGCGCCAACAACTCCAGCTCGAAGCCGGGGACGATTTCGAAGTCTTCGTCGAGGACGACGACACCATCACCCTCCGCCGCATCTCGCATCCGGCGAACCGGGGGCTCGTGGACCTGCTGCGGGCCTGCCCCTCGTCTTTCGAAATCCCGGCGCGTGACAAGGACGATTCCACGCCGCTGGCGCTATGAGCTACCTCGTCGATACCAATGTTTTCAGCGAAGCCGCGAAGCCGAAGCCTGATCCCCAGGTGATGGAATGGCTCTCCCAGCACGAGGGGGAACTTTACGTCAGCAGCATCACCATCGGCGAAATTCGACGCGGCATCGAGCGCTTGCCCGAGGGAAAGCGAAAAGCCCGGCTGAGGGAGTGGCTTCAATCCCTTTGCGATATCATGAGGGGCAGGGTCCTGAGCTTCAATACCACCACCGCCCATGTCTGGGGACAGCTCAAGGCCAAGTGGGACGAGACCGGCCTCGTCCTCCCTTCGCTCGACAGCCAGATCGCCGCCACGGCCCACCGATACTCGCTTGTCGTCGTCACCCGGAACACCGCGGACTTCAAGAAGTCGGGAGTGAAAGTAATCAATCCGTTCGAAGGGGAGTAGGGCTGTCGCCAACCGATTGCGAAAGACCACGATTCCTTCCTACTTCGATCACCCCGATGGCCAAGCCGAAGAAAAAGCTCACCGCCGCCCAACGCGCGGCCCGCAAGAAGCGCAAGGCGGAGTTCATGACGGTCTTCATGAATGGCAAGCAAGTCAGCGTCCGCCGCCCGCCCACCGTTGATGGTATCCTAGTGGAAGAATTCATCCGTCAGAACGCCGACCCGATCTGGCTGCACCAGCACGGATATGGGGAGATCCTTCACGAGCGGGGGATGGCGGAACAGGAAAGCATGGGTGAACCTCAAACTTCGGGTATCCGAAAAGCCAAGGTCACGGGTGAGTCCGGCGAAATCCCGTTCTGACGCCAGCACGGGCCAATTTACCCCGCTTGCATGAGCTCAGGCATTCTCTTGCCAAGAAGCATTTGGCAGTTTCACCCAAAGTGCCGTGAGCCCGCGCCTTGCGTGGCGACCAGAAGCGCGTCCACGGAAGCCGGTTGGCAGGTGGGGATTGAGGAATTGGGACGGTTTCCGAAGGACTACGGCTGCGGAATCACGTTCACGCCCGTGAGTCCGAACAGCAGCGCGGCGGCGAGGAAGAGGCGGTCGTTGGAGTGGACTTCGGTGAAACCATGTTCGGCGGCGCAGGCGAGGTGGAGGGCATCGGCGGCGCGGAGGTTGGTGGTGGCCGGGGCGGAGGCGAGGACGCTTTCGAGGCGGGCCATGACAGCCTCGGTGAGCGGGAGCAAGTGAACGAGGAGCTGCTGGCAGTCATCGTGGAACTGCTTGGCGAAGCTCGTGAGGTGTTCCGGGGTCTCGGCTCCCTCGCGGCGTTTACGCAGGAGAACCGAGGCGATTTCCGCGCGTCCGTGCCAGGCGATGGCCACTGGCTGGTTGGCTTTTGCCAGCAGCTTTTTGACCGCTTCATGCCCCGGTTCCACGGAATAGATCCGGAACAGGTAGGTGCTGTCAAAGTAGAGCATCTTCGCGGGAGGACCGGTCTTCTGAAATCATGACGGCGGAATCCGTGCCGCCTGAGAAGGCCCCAGCTTTCAGGGCGGCTTCGAAATCAGGCCGCAATTTCCGATTTGCCCATGTGGGCTTCTCGGGTTGGCCGGGGCAAGCCGGATCGAGTTCTTTCTCCAACGAGGTGAGCACGAGGTCTTTCAAGGTTCGTCCGGTTTCGACGGCGCGAATCTTCGCCCTTCTGTAGAGGGCCTCCGGGATATCGATGGTCGTTTTCACAAGCATCATAATACGGGAATATGGTTTCCCGTCAAGCTGTCGGGCCTTCGATGGCCGCCGCTTCCCGCAGGGCCTTATCTGCGGCCTTCTGGTGCGGCTCGGCCTCGTCGGCCAGGTCTCCGGCGATGAGGAACTTGGCCACTTTCTCCTTTTGGGCGGCGAAGGCCCGGAGCTCGGCGATGCGCTGGATTTGTTTCACGGGATCTTCATCAATGCGCCATCGCAACTTCGGCGGGGCGGGCGCAGGATCCGGGGATGAACGACTTGAAGCAGATCCGCATCGCGGTCGGGATCGTGATCTTCGG
>NEUO01000050.1 GCA_002304315.1 Verrucomicrobiia bacterium Tous-C4TDCM | reverse complement strand
GGGAAGGTGGTCCTTGCCGAGGGCGTTCAGCGCGCCGTTGGCCTTCTTGCCGGTCTCCATGTCGTGGCTGACCAGCAGGTAGCGGGTGGTCTTCGCGTCGAAGGTGTAGGCCTGCTCGTGCTGGTCCTTGGCCGAGAACGCCTTCACCGCGCTGCCTTTCGCGTAGGGGTCGGCATGGACGGAAAGAACGCCGAGGGCAAGGGCGAAGAGGACGGAAAATGAGGCTTTGTTGAGACTGGTTTTCATCGGTAACGAGATGGTTACGAAAGACTGAATGGTTCCGGATAATTGATGGTGATAGATCGTTTCAACAAGCGGATGTTCGTGCAAGGACTTATCCGTAACACCATGATCCGACCCCTTCACTCCGCTGTTCTCAGCCTACTGGTATTCGCCACCACCGCGGGAGCGGGAACCCTCGTGATCGACAAGGCGAAGAGCCGGATCCAAGTCGATGCCAAGGCCACCGGCCACGACTTCACCGGCACACTCGACGACTTTGAGGCGACCGTCTCCGGCGACTCCGCCACGCTGGCCCCCAGCACGGTCAGCCTCTCGTGGAAATTCGCCGATTTGAAAACCGGCGACGTGAAGCGCGACGCGGAAATGCTGAAGTGGCTCGGCAAGGGCCCCCAGGGAAGCTTCGCCTTTATCAAGACTTGGCAGGATAAGGGCAAGGACTACGCGCAGGGCAAGCTGACGATCCACGGCGTTTCGAAAACCATCGCCTTCCCCTACACCGCCAAGAAAGACGGCAACTGGGTGTCGATCGACGGCAGCGCAGCCCTCGACTATCAGGATTTCGGCCTGCCGATCGTGCGGGCGATGGCGGTGATGACCGTCAATCCACAACTGGCGATCCGCTTCCACCTGGTCGGCGAAGCGAAGTAAGCAATTTCACGGTCATGAACCAGCAGGCATGGTGGAAACGGCGGGCAGGGTGTGCCCGCGAGGTGCTGACGGCGGCCTTCCAGCAGGGAATGCCGGGCGTCGGGGAACCGCGGCTGGCGGCGGCAATGGGCGATCTGTTAGCCCGTCCGGGTTCCTTGGTCCGCGCAGTGGTCGCCTACCTTATCGGCATCGAAATGGGAATGCTGGAGGAATCCGCGCGCGCCGTGGCCTGCGGGATCGAATACCTTCACACCGCATCGCTGGTCTTCGACGATCTGCCGGCGATGGACGACGCCCGCACCCGCCGTGGCGCGCCTTGCATTCACGTGGTCCACGGCGAGGCGGTGGCAATGCTCGCCGGCCTTGCTTTGGTAAACCGCGGCTATTCCCTGCTCTGGCAAGGCATGCGCGGAGCCCCGCTGGCCCGCCGCGAGGAAGCCGGCCACCTGGTCGACGAATGCCTCGGCAAGAACGGCGTGATCGGCGGCCAGGCCTACGACCTCGCAGGCTGGCGCGGCCCGCAGGATCCGGCGGAAGTCGCCGCGGTCGCCGCGAAAAAGACCGGCGCGCTGCTGCGCCTGACCGTCGATCTGCCCGCTCTCTGCGGCCGCGGCAGCCGCAGGGAGATCCAGCTCCTCGACCGCCTCGCCTTGCTACGAGGTTTGGCGTACCAAGCGGCAGACGATTTGAAAGACGTACTCCACGACGAGGACGCCACCGGCAAGTCCGGCGGCCGCGACGAGGAACTCGGCCGGCCGAACCTGTTCGCCGCCGAAGGCTTCAACGCCGCCTTCCACCGCTTCACCCGGCTCCAGGAAACCGGCGACCGCGTCGAAGCCGCCTTGCCCGGTCCGCCGGAACGCTGGGGCATGCTCCGCTTGATGCGGGTTCCCGCCCCGGCCGCGGGAGGAGAGCTTTCCTTGACCTCCGCGGCGGTCTAACAAGTCGCCATGTCACTCTGGAGCCTGATCTTCACCAACCTGCGCCGCCACCGCGTGCGCACGGCGATCGGTGCCATGGGCATCGCCCTCGGCGTGGCCACCATGCTCAGCGTGGTCGGCCTGCTCGGCGGGGCGGTGAAGATGTTCGAGCGCATCCTGCGCAGCGACGCCGAGATGGTGGTGTTCGAGAAGAATGTCTCCGACCTGTTCTTCAGCAACGTCCCGGTCACCCTGGTCGACGAGCTGGAGAAGCAGCCCTTCGTCAAGGAAGCGCAGCCGGTGCTGTTCGCGATCGTCACCGCGCCGGACCGGCCGGTGGTGACCTGCTTCGGGATCCGCGCGGAAGACGGCCGGCTCAAGAAAGCCGAGTGGCTGTCCGGCTCGGCGGCATCGTTCCGCGACGACGGCGAGGACGTGGTGCTCGGCGAGCGCGCGGCGGATTTCCTTAAGGCGAAGGCCGGCGACGAGGTCGAGCTCGGCCAGGGCAAGCACAAGGTCGCCGGCGTGGTGCGGATGGAGAACGGCTTCGAGAACGGCGGCGTCTTCATGCCCCTCGCGTCTTGCCAGAAGGCCTTCCACAAGGAGGGCTTCTCGTCGGTGGTGACCGTCGCGCTGGCCGATGGCCACGACTCATCCGAAGTGAAAGAGTGGATCGGCACGGAGCACCCGAAGATGACCGCGCTCGAGAACGAGGAGTTCAGCCGCAGCTACTCGCAGTTCAAGATCATCAAGACCACCGCTTGGGTGGTCGGCGGATGCGCCTTCCTGTTAGGCGGGCTGAGCGTGACCAATACAATGATCCTTTCGGTCTTCAGCCGCATCAAGGAGATCGCCATCGCGCGGGTCTGCGGCTTCTCCCGCGCCCAGGTGGCGGGGATGATCTTCGGGGAATCGCTCGCCGTCTGCGCCTTCGGCATTTTCGGCGGCTGGCTGCTGAGCATGGGCGGACTGCGCCTGCTCCAGACGATTCCGCAGCTTCAGGGATACATCGAGCCGAACATCGGCTGGCAGGAGCTCTCCGGGGCCGCGGCGCTGGCCGTTGGCACCGCTCTTGTCGGAGCCCTCTATCCCGCGTGGTACGCCGCACGACTCAATCCGGCCCAAGCCCTAAGATTCGAATAAAAGGAGACCCCGCCATGGTGGAAATCAAAGATGTCTGGAAAAGCTTCGACCGCGGTCGGATCGAAGTGCTCAAGGGCGTGGACCTCAAGGTGCGCCGCGGCGAAACCGTGGCGCTCTGCGGGACTTCCGGCTGCGGGAAATCGACGCTGCTCAACGTGATCGCCGGCCTCGAGGACGCGGACCGCGGCAGCGTGCGGACCGCGGGGCGGACCATCGGCAGCGAACGCGAGCGGGTCGACCTGCTGCGCCACGATGTCGGCTTCGTGTTCCAGCTCCATCACCTGATGCCCGACCTGACGCTCGAGGAGAATTGCCTCGTCCCGGTGATCGCCGCCGGTGGCAGGAAAGCGGACGCGATGAAGCGTCTCAGCGAACTCGCGGAAGCCACCGGCATCACGCATCAGCTCAAGCAGCGGGTGCGCGAACTCTCCGGCGGCGAACGCCAGCGCGGTGCCTTGGTCCGCTCGCTGATGAACGAACCCGACCTGCTGTTAGGCGACGAGCCGACCGGCGCGCTCGACGAGGCGAACCGCGAGCGGGTGTTCGCGATGCTGCTCGATCTGGTCCGCGCGAAAGGCCGCACGCTGGTGATGGCGACCCATGACCTGGACCTGGCGATGCGCTGCGACCGGGTGATCCGGATGCGCGACGGCAGGATCGTTTCCGACGCCGCGTGAACGCCGGAAGACATGCGCTGGGCTGGCTGGTGGCGGGCAATGCCGCCGGCCTGTGGCTTTCCCTGTTACTGCTCTTTCCCGGGCTGCAATCCGGCGAATGGACCTACGGCCGCTGGATGCCGGTCCACCTGAACATGCAGCTCTTTGGTTGGACCTCGCTGCCGCTGGTCGGCTGGCTGCTTTCGATCTACGGCGTTTCTCGTAGATGGTCCGAAGCCGCGGTCTGGGCCTGGACGGCGGCGCTCGGTGCGGGCGTGCTGTCGTGGCTCGGCGGCGGCTCCTCGGGCAAGATCTTCCTCGATTGGAAAGGCGGTCCGCTGCTCGCCTTCGTCGCCGCGCTTTCCTTCCTGTGGATCGTGCTGGCCGTGGCGTGGAAGCGGGATTCCCCACTTTGGAAACCCGCCAGGCGCTGGCTTTCGCTCGCCGGCCTGCTGCTGCTTGCCGGCGTGCCGTGGGGCATGTACCTCGCGAGTTCGCCGGACCTCTACCCGCCGGTCGACCGCAGCACCGGAGGTCCGACGGGCGCGAGCCTGCTCGGCTCGACGCTGGTCGTGGTCGGTCTGCTGCTGCTGCTGCCGCGGGCCTGCGGGCTGGAAGCGAAGCGCCCCGGCATCCCGTGGAAAACCCTCGGCTTCTTCGCCGCGTCCTGGCTGACCTTCGGCGTCGCGGAATCGATCGGCGGCACCCATTTCGATGCCCTTCAGATCATCGCCCTCGGCCTGCTGCTGCCCTGGCCATGGCTGGTGTTAGCGGATTGGCGCAACTTCCGCTGGCCGCACAAGCCGCATGGCTGGGGTGTCGTCACCTTGCTGTGGTGGGGATTGCTGGTGGTCACCGGTTTCCTCGCCTTCCTGCCGGACGTCCTCGACCGGCTGAAATTCACCCAAAGCCTGGTCGCCCACTCGCACCTCGCGATGGCCGGCTTCACCACCTCGTTCTGCGCGCTGCTGCTGCGCCTGACCGGCAATCAATTCGGCAACATCGGCTCCGCCATCGCCTGGAACATTGCCGCATTCACGATGGTCATCGTACTTGCCGCCGCCGGCTGGGCCGAAGGTACCGGCGTGAGCTGGATGGCCGAAGCCCCCGCCTGGCGGACCGCGGCGCTCGCCGTGCGCGCGTTTTGCGGGCTCGCCATGCTGGCCGCCGCGGTCCACTGGTTCGTCACCTGGCGGGAACGCGACGGTGCGGAATCCAACCCTCTATCCGATCATGAAACGCCTCGCCCTGTTCTGGAGTCTGGCCGTCGGCGCGATGGACGCGCTGACCGGCCTCTTGCTGATTTTGTCACCGGCCCTCGTCCTGCGCCTGCTGGGGATCGCGGAATTGCCGGCGGAATCGCTGGTATTCCTGAGCTGGATCGGGGTCTTCGTCGCGGCGACCGGGCTCTCCTACGGGCTTTCGTGGCGCGGGGGGATCGCGGCGGAGACCGTTTGGACCTTCACCGCGGGGGTCCGCTTTTCAGTCGCCGCCTTGCTCGCCGTGAAGATCGCCTCCGGCAACCTGCCGGCGGCCTGGGCGATGGTGGCGGCGGCGGACGCCGCGGTGGCGACGGTCCAGGTGATCGGCCTGAAGGCGGGATGGTGGAAGGACCCGGCCTAGGCCTCGCCTTCCGCGCCGCCGGGGTGGTGGCGATGGTTTACGCGCACTTTTTAATCTTCGCCCAGTTCGCGTGGGTCGAGCTGATGCGCGGGGCAGGTGGCACGGCGCTTTCGGAAAAAATCGCACTCGGCACGATGGCCGCCGCCGGGATTGCGGCCGGATTCATCGCCGCCCGGCGAACTACGGGGCCTATCGCACTTCAGCTTTCGTTTCTGGCCGCGGCCCTGTCGGCGGCGCTCGGGCCCTGGGCCGCCGCGATGCCGCTGGCGGCCGTCATCTCGCTGGTGACCGGTGCTTCCATCGGTGCCATGACGATCACGGTTGCCGCCTTGCTGCCGCGCTGGTGCGGGATCGGCTGGGTGGGCCTCGGCACCGGCCTCGGCTACGCGCTGTGCAATCTGCCGCCGGTCTTCCTCGCCACGCCGGCGCAGCAGGCCGGTTTGGGCGCCGTCTTCGCCCTTGTTGGCGCGTTGCTGGTCCCGCGGAAAGCAACCGCGACCGCACGACCTTCCGCCGCACCGCGCAGCCACGGCATCATCGCCGTGGTCGCCGCCTTCACGGCGCTGGTCTGGCTCGATTCCGCGGCCTTTTTCATCATCCAGCACGCGCGCGATCTAAAGTCCGCCACTTGGGGCGAACCGATGCTGTGGCGGAATGCCGTGGTCCACCTCATCGTCGCCAGCGCCGCCGGGCTGCTGCTCCGCCGCCGTTTCAGTGCGGTGCTGGTGGCCGCCTGGGCGATCCTTGCGGTTGCCGCGCTCGCCGTGAACCAGCCCGCCACCCGCGGGCTGGCCGGCTGGGGGTATCCGGCGGGCGTTTCGCTCTACTCGACCGCGCTCGTGGCATGGCCGGGCTTCTTTTCGTCGAATCCCGACCCGAAGGCTATCGCCCGCCGCGCCGCGTGGCTTTATGCCGTGGCCGGATGGTTCGGCTCGGCGAACGGCATCGGCATGGTGCAATCGCTGCACCACGTGCCGGAGGCCTTCATCGTCGGCGCGGGACTCGTCATCGCGACTGCCCTGTACTTCGGCCGAAGCCGCTGGCCCTCCGCCGTCGCGCTGGGTTTGGTGGCCGCACTTGCCACCGCAAAACCGGTCGCCCCGAAGCCCGCCGCCACCGCGGTCGAGCGCGGTCGTGCGGTCTATCTTGCGGAAGGCTGCATCCATTGCCACTCGCGCTATGTGCGGCCCGGCTCGCCCGATGTCCCGCTGTGGGGGCCCGCTTCGGATTCCGCCACGGTGCTCGCGGAAAAGCCGGTGCTCATCGGCAACCGCCGCCACGGCCCGGACCTTGCGAAAGTCGGTGCCCGACGCTCCGCCGCCTGGCTGAAGCTGCACTTCCTCGCCCCGCGCGACTTCGCCTGGGACTCGCCGATGCCGTCCTACGCCCATATTTTCGAGGACACCCGAGGCGACGACCTGATCGCCTTCCTCCGCGACGTCCCCGCTGAAACCATCCAAGCCCAGGTCACCGCCGCCCTCGCCTGGACCCCGTCACTGACCTCCGCCATCCCCGAAGGCGCCCCGCTTTACAACCGCCATTGCGCCCTCTGCCACGGACCCGTCGGCCACGGCGATGGCAAGCTGGCGCTACTTCTCCCGAAAGCGCCCGCCCACCTCGACCGCGGACCGTTCATCTGGACTCCCGCCGGCCCGGACCTCGAAACTCGTATCGCCCGCGTCATCAAGCACGGCATTCCCGGCACCGACATGCCCGGCCATGAAACGCTGGGTGATGATCAGGTCGTCGCCTTGGCCCGATACGTTTCGTATCTCCGGCAAGAGTGAGCGGCCCAGGAGGCAGTGCTTCATCGGTTGCTGAAATCTCCAACGGTGGGGGGATTCCTCGGTAGCAAAACGTAAAGCGGCCACCGGGAAACCCGGTGGCCGTTGCAGAATCGTTCACAGGTGAAGCACGTCAGCCTGCGAAATTCGCCGAGGCCACGTCCCAGTTCACCACGTTCCAAAACGCCGCGATGTAGTCCGGGCGGCGGTTCTGGTAGTGGAGGTAATAGGCGTGCTCCCAGACGTCGAGGCCGAGGACCGGTGTGCCTTCGATGCCCGCGACGGCCTTGCCCATCAGCGGGGTGTCCTGGTTGGCGGTGGAGCCGACCGACACGGTGCCGTCGGCATTCTTCACCAGCCAGGCCCAGCCGGACCCGAAGCGGGTGGCTCCTGCCTTGGCGAAGGCTTCCTTGAAGGCGTCGAAGGAGCCGAAGGCCTTGTCGATCGCCGCGGCGAGTTCGCCGGACGGGGCTTTGGCGCCGCCGGGGGAGATGGCCTTCCAGAAGAAGCTGTGGTTGACGTGACCGCCGCCGTTGTTGCGGACCGCGCCGCGGATGTCTTCCGGGACGGCGGAAAGGTCGGCGATCAGGTCCTCGATGCTCTTGACCTCAAGCTCGGCCTTGCCGGCGATCGCGGCGTTGAGGTTGGTGACGTAAGCGTTGTGGTGCTTTCCGTGGTGGATTTCCATGGTCTTCGCGTCGATGTGGGGTTCGAGCGCGTCGAGGGCGTAGCCGAGGGCGGGAAGAGTGTGGGGCATGATGGTGGGGTCGGTTTGATTTGCGTTCGCAGGACGCCACCGGTACTCCGGTTCGGCACGCGACGCCGTTACGATGCCGCGCCCGCCACCATCCGCAAGGAACAATCCGACCATGCCACCCGAACTCGCCGCCGCCCTTCCCTGGATCCTCAGCGCCCTTGCCGGAGCCTTTTTCGGCTGGCTGATCACCGTGCTCGCCTTGTCCGGACGCCGCGCGCGCCTGGAAGAGCGGATCAAATCCGAGGAGCGCCGCTTGACCGAACTGGAGGCACGCCACGCCTCGAGCACTTCCGAATCCGCGCTGTACGAGGCAAACGGCCAGGCGCTGCGGACGCAATTGGCCGAGCTGCGGACCCGGCTGGAAGAGGAAAGCAAGGCGGCCGCGGAGAAACAGGCGTTGCTCGACCGCGCCGAGCTGCGGCTTTCGGACACCTTCAAGGCGCTGTCCGCCGATGCCTTGAAATCGTCCGCCGAGCAATTCCTCCAGCTCGCCCAGACTTCGCTGAAATCCCACACCGAAGAGGCGAAGGGCGAACTCGAGAAACGCCGCGTGGCGATCGAAAACCTGGTCAAGCCGGTCGCCGAATCGCTCGGCAAGTTCGAGAGCCGCATCGGCGAGATCGAGAAATCCCGCGAAGGCGCCTACGCCGAGCTGCGGACCCAGGTGAAATCGCTCGCGGAAGGCCAGCTCGGCCTGCAGCGCGAGACCGGCCAACTGGTCAAAGCGCTGCGCCAGCCGACCGGCCGCGGCCAGTGGGGAGAGATCCAGCTTCGCCGCGTGGTGGAACTCGCGGGCATGCAGGAGCATTGCGACTTCGAGGTGCAGACGACGACGACCAACGACGAAGGCAAAAAACTCCGCCCCGATCTGATCGTCCGGCTGCCCGGCGGAAAGACCATCGTGGTCGACTCCAAGACACCGATGGATGCCTACCTCGACGCGCTCGAAGCCACCGAGGACAGCGTCCGCGAAGATGCTCTGCACCGCCATGCGCGGCAGGTGCGGACCCACATCACGCAACTCTCGTCGAAAAACTACGCCGCACAATTCGACCACGCGCCGGAGTTCGTCGTGCTGTTCCTGCCCAGCGAATCGTTCTTCTCCGCCGCGCTGCAGAGCGATCCCGGCTTGATCGAGCGTGGCGTCGACCACGGCGTGATCCTCGCCACGCCGACCACGCTGATCGCGCTGCTGCGGGCCGTCTCGTATGGTTGGCGGCAGGAAGCGCTGGCGGACAACGCGCGGGAGATCTCCGCGCTCGGCCGCACCTTGCACGAGCGCCTCGGCACCCTCGCCGGGCATTTCGGCAAGCTCGGTAAGTCGCTGGAAAACGCGGTGGGGCACTACAACGCGGCGGTCGGCTCCTATGAGACCCGCGTGCTCAGCACCGCCCGCAAGTTCGAGGACCTGCAGGCCGCCGCGGAAAACACCACTTTGCCCGACCTCGAGCCGATCGAGCGGGCTCCACGCCTGCCCGCCGGGATGAATTTGTTAGAGCCGGCGGATGACTTCGCGTTCACGCCGGATCCCAAGGACAAGGCGCTTTCCGCAGCCTCGGATCTCCGCTCGGCGCTGGACGCCTGACCGGTACGGCAAAACCTCCCTCGCCCGCGGGGAGCAGACGGGGAGGCTTTAGCGGGTCACGCGGGTCTCACCATTCGAGGTCTTCGTCCAAGGCGTGCTTGTCCGACTCGGACAAAGAGCACTCGAGGTAGAGCTTGCCGACCATCGGGAAGACGTCCGGATGGGTTCGCCCGTAGGTGCCTCCGCCTTCGCAAGTCTCGCCGCCTTGGATGGCGGAGATCTGCTGGCCGGAGATATAGCCTTTGGAATGCATGTGCACGGCGATGTCCTGGGTGCCGCCTTCGGCATAGGGCATGCCGCCGGCAGAGTAGCCGTACATGTTCTGATAGGAACGCACGGCCGTTTGCACGGTCCGGATGTTCAGGATGCAGCCGGTGCGGTCCGCGCCGTTTTTCCAGGCACGGGCTCCGACGAACAGGATGGTGGTCAACGAGAGGAGCACGGCGATCACCACTGTTATTTCCAACAGGGAGAAGCCGCTCCGTTTCGAAGACCGCAGGGGGGATGCGGTTTTCATAGTGGGGGGTTACGACAAGCTACCACGGATCGCCCCCGGCAACATCACGTGATCGCGGAAGGCCGTCCTGCACGCTGTCCCGGAGTGGCGCGACCGCCGGAAGTCCCAGTGGGAAGCTTGCACCGATGCGGAAACCCGGATCGGCGTGGGAATTCTCAGGGCTCCCCTTTCTTCCGTAAGAACGAGTCCCTCAGAAACAATTCCCTTGTTGACTTTTTCAAGAAGCCATGAAGCATGGCAGCTTCACGAAACCCGAAAACCCCTGAATTCGCCTTTGATTGTCCCTTGAGACCAAAGGTGCGGTCCGCCTCCCCTAACCCTAACCGCGACCTGCTGTTTGTTCGCGCTGAAGCAGCCGGCGGCTTCCGATCCACGGCACTGCCATTCGAAGACCAACGTTACTAAAAACCACCACCACCATGAAAGCCCTCGCCCTATTCGCCACCATCCTCGCGCTTGCCGCGCCGCCCTTGCTTGCCCAGGCCACCTGGGGAGTCCCGATGCAGAGAGGGATCGCCGCGGTCTCCTGCGCCGCGCCCACCGCAGACAAGTTCGGTACCCCGATCCCCATGACCTCGGCCTACACATTCGGCCTGTTCGACCTGCGGAATCCCGCTTCCGCCGACTACGGCCCCTGTGACTATGTTTTCCCCCCGACGCCGATGACGACCCCGCTTTGGGACGCTCCGGCCTATCACCACCCGACTTGGAACGTCCAGGATCTTGGCAATGTCTTCGGCATCACCATCGACGGCGCGGGAGACATCTACGTCGGCGCCCACGGTCTTTACGGCCGTTACAAGGACTACTACCACCGCTACGGGAACATCGGCGGCGGGGCCGCGAACCTGGCGGCGGCCGGCACCGTCTACCGCATCTCCGGCACCACCGGCGTGGTCACCGTCTTTTGCGTGATCCCCGGACAACAGGCGATGCCCCTGGCCACCGACTGGTCCGGTACCCCGGCGCTCATTTCGGGACCGGGTCTCGGCAACCTAACCTGGGATCGCGACAACAACCAGTTCTTCGTCACCTCTCTCGAGGACGGCAAGATCTACCGGGTCAGCTCCAGCGGGACCGTGATCAATTCGTTCGACCCGCTCGTTGCCGATACTGGTGCCGTGGGCATGCCGCCACGCACCGACCGCTTGTGGGCGGTGGAATATGAAAACGGCGCGGTTTTTTACTCCGTCTGGAACAACGGGAACGCCGGATCGCCCAGCGTGATCCGCCGGGTGGCCTTGCTTCCCTCAGGCGATTTCGACGTCCCGAGCGACGCGCTGGCGGTGACCGTGCCTCCCCAGTCGGCGGTGCAATCCACCTCCCCGGTAGCGGACATCACCTTCACCTTGGACGGCCAGAAGATGATTGCCGGAGTGCGGACCATGACCAATGACGTGACCGCTTACAACCATTCGAGTGGCACCCATGTGATTGATCTCGTCGCCGGCGTTTGGACCCCGGTGAAATTCCAGCGCACCGGCTGCAATGTCGTGGACGGCGAAGCTTACGGCGGAGTTGCTCTCGGCGAAGAAGGCGGGGTCCAGGACAGCATCGTGTGGGCCAGTTCCGCCGACACCGCCGCCAACAATGGCCCCCATGGCTTGGCCGGCGTCCGCCTCACCGACGTGCCGGTCAACGCCCAGCCCGTGAACTCTTGGAAAGTGCCCTACGTCCCCGGCTTTACCAACGGATGGCAGGAGGATCGCAAGGGATCGGGCGGTGATGTGGAGATCATGCGCCAGCGCGATGACTGCGCCGATGTCGTGGTGAAGGACATCCGTTGCCCCGAAGTGGTGGGCGGAGCCTACACGCTCGACGTGGAGATCACCCACCAGGTCGCGGGCACCAACGTGCAATACCTCCAGCTCAAGCCCTGTCCCGCAGCCAGCCTTCCGCCCGGTGCCGTCACGGTGCAGCCTTTGCCCTCGCTCATCCAGACCCTGACCCCGCCTCTGCCGCCAGGCATCCCGCGGACGATGACCATCACCCTTCCCGGGCTCCCGGCCTCCGGCGGGATGGTCTATTTCAACGTGAAGCTGGTGAACGGCACCGGTGCGCAATGCTGCCTCGAGAAAGTCTGCGTCGACCTCCCGGCATGCGATTGCGCCGAGCTGATCTCCACCGTCATTACCTGCGCACCGGATCCCGCAACCGGCCTCAACAAGTACACCCTGACCTTCACGGTCCGCAACCAGACCAACCTCTCGGCGTCACCCTACAGCTTCCTCGGTGCCACGTTCCTGCCGCCGGGCGGCTTCGATCAAAGCTCCATCGTCCTTTCGCCCGCAAGCATCGCACCCGGCGCCGTCGGCACGGTCAGCGTTTGTTATTATGGAACCCCCGGCCCGCTATGCTTCAACCTCGCCCTCCACGACGGGACCGAAGAGAACTGCTGCGCGATCGAGAAAATCTGCATCACCCTGCCCGAGTGCGATCCTGCCGGCGACGATCCCAAACCGGACACCTGCGGGCTGGAAGGCAAGGTCGCTTGCTGTCCGACCCCGCCATCGGCCACCGTCAACTTCACGATCTGCAACAACTCCGTCTCCCCGCGGACCTACAACTGGAACGCGACCAGCACCGCCAGCCTTGCCTGCCCGATCGTCCTGGCCGCGGCGGACTTCTCGCCGTCGTCCGGCGTGGTCGGCCCGGTCCCGCCCGGCGGCTGCGTGACGGTCGTGGTGACCATCAACTGCTCCAAGCTCGCCGGTGACCGGCCCTGTGCGAACTTCGAGCTGTGTGCGAGCTTCAGCGCCGCCGTGCCGCCGCTCTGCTGCCGCGGCATCGTTTACAAGCCGGGTCCGGACGGACTGCTGGTGAAGTCCGGGGACCCCGCGGGAAGCGCAATCGCGATCCCGCCCGGCGGAACCCGCACCATGACCGTGCATGTCGAGAATACCGGCAGCACCCCGCGCACCACTTCGCTCTACTTCGCCAACGAACTCGGAATCCTCGACATCGCGAACAGTGGCGGCGTTCGTCTTGGGTCCTCTCCGATACCGGTGACCGTGCCGCCGAATAGCACGGTGCTCGTCCCGGTGCTGGTATCGCGCCGTGACAACGGGGATGCAAAAGGCTGGACCAGCGTGTCGGTCTTCACGGGCGGCAGCGATAGTGTCCTTGAAGTGCCCGTGCTGCTGTTGGAAGGGAATCCGGGCGGAGCCGCTCCGCGCATGCGAGCCATCGCGATCGTGGAAATCCCCAACCCGATCGTCGAACTGAAGGTGACCACCATGCCCGGCCGCTTCTACCAGGTCCAGGAAAGCCCGGACCTCGGTCCGCTTTGGTTGAATACCACTTGCGTCGTGAACTCCGGCGGGGTGCAGGCAAATGGCATCTTCGAGGGCATCGGCGGCGTGATGACGTGCAGGGTTCCATGCGACGCCACGGCTCCGCGCATGTTCTACCGGATCGTCCGGATCGACTGAGGCCTGCCCCACAGGACAGGAGGAAGAAAGGAAGACGGGGATCTCGTCTTGCGCCCCGGTCGCAAGACTCCCCGTCTTCCGTGATTCCGGATGTTCCGTGGTTGTCTTCCGTGCTCCAGGCTGACGGTCACGCCGCCCCGCGCAGCACCGTCGCCGCCCGAGTGAAGGTCGCATCGCCGAAGCCGAGCATCCGCTTGAGCTGGGCATCGCGCTCCAGCGGGTTCGCGATCCGCTTCGCCGCCCGGTGGTCACTCCACGAGATCATCCCGAAGGCAGCCGGCAGCAGCCCGCTCGGCGGCACCGGCAGGTCGCTGCCGTGGAGAATACGGCCGTCCATCGCGGCGGAAGTCATCGCCCGCAGCGCCGAAGGCCGGAGGCGGAAACTCAGGCCGGCCAACGCGCTATTGTCACCATAGAGATTCGGATGCTTTTCTAACATCCCCACGAAATCCGCGAAGTAATCCGGGTCTAGTAGCATCATCCCGGTCCCGGCATGCGCCGCAATGCAGGTGACGCCGATGTCCAGTGCCCGGGTCAGCACCCGCGGCGAGGCCAGCTTGTGGTCCATCACCGGCATCGTCCGCTCGCTGCCGGTATGCGCCAGCAGCGGCAGCCCGGCTTCCGCCATGCGCTCAAGGAAGCGGGTGAAGCGCGGATCGTTCCAGTCGATCCCCTGCACGTTCGGCAGGCACTTCAGCGCCGAGGCACCACCGGCCAGGCATTTCTCCAGCTCGTCCATCGCATCGCGGCGCGCCGGATGGATCGACACCGCGGCGAGGAACTCGGGATGCCGGCGCGCCAGTTCCAGCACGTGGTCGTTCGGCACGTAAAGCGAGGAGCGCTCCGGCAAGGCCGTGCCGTCGGCATGGTGCGGCAGCTCATGGGCGAGCAGAAGCGCGCGGTCGACCGACGAACCGCGGATCATCTCTAACAGCCTCTCGGTGTAGAGCCGGTCGAACTCCGGCCCGTGCAGGTCGCGCGTGGTCAACCCGACCGCCTTCACCAGGAACGGCTCACCGATCTTGGTCAGCCCTTTCGGCCGGTACCAGCAACCGGAGCCATCGGTTCCGGTGCCAACGAAGTGAACGTGACAGTCGATGCGCATGACAGAGTTCACGGCATGATCTTCCGCGCCGCCATCCATTTCAACACCCCGGCCTGCCAAGCGTCCCACATCGGGCCCTTGTAGCCGTCAAGGCCGTGGTCGCCGGAGGGTAGCTCGAGGTATTCCGCCGGGATCTTCTTCTCTTCCAGCGCCGCGTGAAAGGAGCGGCTGTGGGACACCGGCACGATGCGATCGTTCACCGCATGAGTCAGGTAAGTCGGCGAGGTCTTGCCGGTGACCTGCTTCTCGGCGGAGAAAAGCGCGATCGTTTCCGGGCTCGGCGACGGGCCTAACAGATTCTTCCGCGAGCCGCCGTGAGTGGTCTCGCCCATGGTGATCACCGGATAGACCAGCACCGCGAAATCGGGCCGGCAGCCTAGGCGCTCGACCGGGTCCTTCGCCGCGGGATCGCCGTCGTCGTGGCGGGTCGCCGCGGTCGCCGCCAGATGGCCGCCGGCGGAGAAACCGATGATGCCGATCTTGGCGGGATCGATGCCCCAGTCTTTCGCCCTCGAGCGCACCGTGCGGGTCGCCCGCTGGGCATCCAGCAGCGGCACCGCAGAGCGGCCTTTCGGCAGGCGGTATTCCAGCACGAGGCCGGTGATCCCGTGACTGTTCAGCCACATGGCAATGCCATGACCTTCCGGCCCCACCACCAGCCCGCCGTAGCCGCCGCCGGGACAAATCACCATCGCCGCGCCGTTCGGCTTTTCCGGGCGGTGCACGGTGATCGTGACCTCCGCCTTTTCGAAGGTCCCGTCGCCGGCCGGCGCCTGCTGCGGCCACAGCGAGACCTTCTCCGGGGCCGACGCCACTGCGGGAATGCCCAGCGCCTTGAGCAGCGCGGGCGTGATCACTTCACGGCAACCTTCCGCTCCCGGATGGATCCCGTCCGGCACGTAGCGGTCGAAGCGCGCACGGTCGTTGGCCAGGATGGGCGCCCAGTTCGCGGCATGGTCGATCATCTGCAACTTCCGCTCCTTCGCCACGCTACGATACATCTCGTAGTAATCTGCGATCGCCGGCCGACGTTCGAGATGCACCCCGACCGGCGGGTTCATCGTCATCAGGATGATCTCGGTATCCGCCTTCGCGGAGAAGACGCGGTCGATCATCGTCTCCAGGTTCGCCCGCGCCTCGGCGACCGGAGTCTTGTACTGCAGGAAGGCGTCGTTGATTCCGAACTCTATCAGCACCGTGTCCGGCTTCTTCGAGATCACGCGTCCGTCGAGGTTCTCGACCCCCCACTTCGACCACATCCCGCCCTGGCCGCTGTTCACCACCTTCGCCCGGCCCGGCCAGCGGGCTTCGAGAGCCGCGCCGAACTGGCCGACCCAGGCACCGCCGGCGGTCAGGCTGGTGCCGTAGGTCACCACGGTCTGCGCCTTGCCGGCTTCGAGATTCTTGACGAGGTCCGCGCCGGCTTGAGCGGTCGCGAACAGCGTGCACATCAGGAAAAGCAGCCGGTCTAACATCAGGCGGGGAAATTGAGGGTTCATTGTGGCGGATTGGGGTGTAGCGCAGACTACACGCATCCCCGCCGTCACGGGAAGCCCCCAATCCTTCCGAAATGTGATCACGCACCGGCGGCGGCGACGTTTTCTACGGTTCCCGATGATCCTGCCATGCCTGTACTTCGCGACCCTCTGCCTGAGTTCAACGCTCGCCGCGGAGACCTTGCCGCTTTTGGAAGAAGGGAAGGTCCCAATGAGCGTGGAGGAACTTTGCGCGCCCTTCGATCCCGCCAAGGAACCGCTTGAGGTGACGGTCGTGAAAGACCACGAGGAAGACGGCATCGTCGTGCGGCGGCTGACTTATGTCGTCGGCAGTTTCAGGTGGAGATCCTCTACTCCTGCGACCCGAACGGCCAGTTCCGGTTCTGGCGCAGCGCGGAGGTGCGTCAAGAAGGCGGAGCCTGGCTCGCCCGCTGCCCGGTCTTCTCGGCCGGGCTGCCGCTTTACTTCATCGCCAACGTCCACTACCGCTTCCCGGACCTCGACCCCGCCGGCCCGCCGTGGAATGCGCGCCCCGGGAAGTACTACTTTCTCAGTAGTAAGCTGCTCGCCTTCGAGGCACCGGCCGTGATGGCCGCCGCGCCGGTCGCGAGCGACCGCCACGACCGCCTCGTCGAGGCGGACTTCGGCACCTTGGGCGATTGGTATGAACTCGAGCGCGGTCACCCGGAGTTCCGCCAGATCGTCACCCGCAAGGTCAAGGACCCGAAGTGGCGCGGGAAAGACGCTGGGTGCCGGCCGCTTCGATGCCGAACGCCAGCTCCGCAAACTCCGCTGGGTCGGCGGGACCGTGCCCGATACGTTGCTGATGCCTGGCGGCAGCGTGCTCGACCGCGCCGCCCGCGCCCGCGAGTTCCAGCGGCAGATCGACCGCTCGATCGAACTGGAGGAGCGGGACCAGCAGAAGTGAACGCAGCGGTTCAAGGAGCTGGCGCTGGCGCCACGACATGCCGCCGCTCCGCCCCGGGCCGCTTGAAGATCGGCCCGACGGTGACCACGCAGTTCGTTCCAACGGCGGTGATCTTGGCGCAGTCCGGGCTGTCGGGCCCGCCCTGGTTCGGGTAGTAGGCGTTGGTCTGCTTCGACGGCAACGCAACGCCGTTGATCCGCGGCGCACCGAATGTCACCACCACCTTCGGAATCCCCGAACGCGGGATCTTCGCCGTGCTGTAAACTTCCACGAAGGCCGAGTGCCGGGCCCAGTAGGTGAATTCCTTGCCCTCGAAACGCAGGCTGCCGATCTCCTGCGCTTCCCCGCCGGCGGGCTTCACGCGGCAGGTGAACCAGGTGTGCGGCTTGCCGTCGATCTCCTCGGTCGCGCCCTGGGTCAGGCTCCAGGTGTAGGTGCCCTTGGTCCACGCGAAGGGCCGCCGGACGCTGGCGAACTCGCCTTCGTAGCCGGCGCTTTCCACCAGGCACTCGTCCGCGGCGGTGCGCACGTGATCCAGTCCGATCGGGGTCTTCTTGTCCGCCGACCAGCGCGAAAAGATCGCCCCTTTGCCGCGGTGGACACGCTCGCGGCTCTCCTTGTTGGCCCAGCCGTTGATGTTCGTCTGGAGGCCCCCATAGAAGCTCATCCCGTTCATGTCGGCGGTGCCGCAGGGCGAAATGTAGAGGTTGTAGGTGTCGGGGACGTCGCGATCGATCGTGATGTCGATTTCCAGCGAGCTGAACTTCTCCACCGGCTTGTCGAAGTTCCACCAGATGTTGGCGACGTGCCACGGCAGCTTCGGCAGCGTGACGCCGGCCGCCTCGGCCATTGCTTCCGGCGTCGGCTGGGCGCAAGCATCTTCGGCCGCGGCGGGGAGCGAGAAGGTGAGGAAGGCCAGCGGGAAGGTCAGGAGTGCTTTCATGGAAGGGCGGAGGATGACTGTCTGACACGAATTTCACGGGAAGGACGGCGAGTGGGCAAGGGAAGCTTTTGAACCATGCGGGCGGAGCGCTCCGACTCCGCAAAGTTCTCCGGAAACTCCGGCGCGCGGATCCTGCTGAAGTCAGGGAGCGCCCTTCCGGCCTCCCTTCACCCGAAATCACCACTCCATGTCCATCCTTCCCGCCCTCGCCATTTCACTGCTGCTCGGTTCCGTCTGCCCGGGGGCCATCATCGCGATCAACAACCTCAGCGGAGGCAATCAGGGCTTTGCCGCTTCGCTTTCCGGACCCACGGCTTCATGCGGATTCTTTGGAACTTTCGAAGATACACGATCAACAACGGCAACGCCCCGGTGATCGAGCCCGGCTGGACCCTCGGCAACACCTGGTATTTCGCGCCGGATTTCGGAGGGAGTTGGACCGAGGTGACCAGCGGACCGCAGGCCCGCGTCGAGCTCACGGTGGAAGCCGTGCCGGAGCCCTCCACCCCGCTGCTCGGGCTGGTCGCCGCCGGGATGGTGCTGCGGCGGCGCTAGCGTTGACCGGGTATCCGGGTGCCGCCCGGGGAAGCGAATTTATTTTCGATCCGGCGGAAACCCGGTGCCGCAAATGTTTCTGAAGGGAAGTGAAGCCACATCCCTTCCATGAAACACCTGCTCCTGTTCGCCACCACCTCCGCCCTCCTTGTCACAGCCTCACCGGCAGCCGTCGTGCTGAGTAATTTCCGCGGTCCCATGACCACGACCAGCGGGGTCAAGGGCACCGGGGGCGTGATTCCCACCCCCATTGCCTACGGCTTCGAGTTCACGGTCGGCGGCGGGGACTATGAACTCGTCACGATCAGTCTCGATATCGGCACGCACCTTGGAACGGTACCGCTGACGGTGGATCTGTTCAGCAGTAACACCGGACCGAACTCGGCCACGTTCCTCACCGCGATGACCGGCCCTCCGCAGCCGGACAACCAGGTCGCCACCTATGCCCCGGCCACGCCGGTGACCCTCAGCGATGGTGCCACCTACTTCCTGCGCCTGACCGTGATCGGCAGTGCCAGCTCCTATGGCATCCACCGCACCTCGACCGCCGCCACCGGGCCATGGTCCATAGGAAATTTCTTCACCCGCCCCGGGTCCGGCACATGGACCGGGGGCGGCTTCAGCCCGGAGACGATGGTGGAGATCACCGCCAATGCCGTGCCGGAGCCGACAGCAACCCTGCTGGGCTGCGCCGGTCTCCTCCTCGCCCTGCGTCGGCGCCGGGCATGACGGGTGCTAGCGCTTCACAGGCTTCGCCACCCAGCCATCGACGAGCACCTCGCCGTGCACGCCGCATTCGAATTTCAAGGGTTTTTCGAGCCCGGGTTTGGTTTTGGTACTACGGTTCTCGTAGCGCGCGGTGTCGCTGATTCCGGTGAGCCTGTTATTGACCACCACCGATCCACCGCTCTCGTCGTTCCGAAACAAGGGCCGCTCCTGATCCCGGCATTCGATGATGTTGTCCTCGAAGCGGAAGGTCTTGAAATCGCACTCTGCGGCGAAGCCGAACAGGCCCTCGGTCCGCGGCGTTGCGGTGTGGCGCGCGATGATGTGGTTGTTGCACACCACCAGCTTGGCGTAGGGCTCGTTGATCCAGATCACGCCGCGACCGGGGTTGTTCACCAGGTTGTTATGGAACAGCGCCGGACCCGCCGCCGCGGCTTGGCCGAAGCCGGAAATGGTGTTCCCGTGGTCCTTCGCGGGATCGAAGTCGAAGAGGTTATGAGAGATCTCGACGCCGTTGCGCACGAACTCGATCGAGTAACTGTCCTTCATCCAGTTGTGGTGGATGTGGAAGGTCCGGCCGCTCGCCGGGACCGGGCCGCCGGCATGCTTGGGAATCGAAATGGTGCCGTGGCAGATGTTGTGGGAGATCTCGACGTCCTCGTCGTTCTCGAAAGGGAACTCCATCGAGAAGTTCGTCTCGATCGTGTTGTGATGGATCCGGCAGCGCTTTCCCTGGCGGACCTTGATGCCGTAGAACTCGTCGGCCGGCCCGGTTTGGGTGCGGGTGAAACGGTTGTGGGAGATCTCGCTGTCGGCCATCCAGATCGCGAAAATCGCCCCGCCGGTGATGCCGCCTTTTTCGCCTGGCGCACCTTTTTCCCAGCGCCCGCCGGCATCGATGAATTCGCAGTCATGGATCTTTGCCCGCTCCATCGAAAAGGTCCGGATGCCCGACCAAAGGACATCGTCGATCCGCAGATGATGAAGATGGAGGTCCGGATTCATGAAGCCGAAGATCGCGCCGTGGAGCTGCGGTGCGCGGAGTGTCAGGTCGGACACCGTGACCTTGGAGGCCTTGTCTTGCAGCCGGATCAGATAGGCCCGGGTGTCCATGCCCTCGGTCTTCATTTCGGGATCGGGCAAGGTTGTTACCGCCGGCTTCCACGCTGCCACCGCGGTGAGGATCGTCTTCTCCATCCCCGCACCTTTCAAGGTCATGCCGGACTTCGGCTCCAAAGGTGCGGCCAACTCGTAGGTCCCCGCTGCGACCTCGACCACCGCTCCCTCCGCCCCATCACGGACCGCCGCGACCAGCGCTTCCGCGGTGGCGACCGGAGCGCTGAAACTGCGGGCGCTTGCGAGCAGGCCAAGCACGGGGAGAAGCGAAAGCCATTTCGTTAGATGAAGCGCGGGCATCTCCGACGAACGGACCACGGTCCGGGCTTCTTCCATCACCGCTCGTCGTATTCGTAATCCGGCTTCGGAAACGCCGACTTGATCCGGCCGATGATTTCCTCCCGCCGGCCCTCCGCCCAATCCGGAAAGCGGATCGAGCCGAAGTAGATCGCATGATGCGCCCGGCCCGTCAGCATCTCGCCATCGATCCGGATCCGCCGCCAGCTCCCGCCGTGCTTCTCCTCGTAATACATCGAGTCGCGCCCCTCGTGGCCGACACGCCAGCCTTTCGTCGGTTCCGCCTTCACCGTCGAGCTGCCCTTCCCGTTTCCCCGGATCAAAACCAGCACGATCATCACTCCGATCGCCCCGAGCAGGACCGGCCAGTATTTCCGCCAGACGTCGGTGGGGATATGAACCGGAGCGGCCAAGAGGCCCGTTGTTGCGACTTCGAACAGGACTCGATGCATGAACGGTAACTAGAAGAATTCCGCCGGAATGGCAGGTCCGAAAACACCGCTTGCCGCGTGTATCACGTGTGATACGTTTCGCCATGGCCCAATCCGCTGTCATTCATGCCCGGATCGATTCTTCCACCAAGGAGGAGACGGAGCGCGTCCTGAGTGCTTTGGGACTGACGCCGACGGAGGCGATCCGGCTCTTTTACCGCCAGATCGCGATGAGGGGTGAATTCCCCTTGGAACTCCGGGTCCCTAACAGCAGCACCGCCGCTGCCCTGTCCGAAGCGGATCGAGGCGAGGGATTGGAGACCTTTTCCTCCACGGATGATCTGTATGCCTCTTGGAATTCATGAAGGTCTCGCAGACCACGCAGTTCAAAAAAGACGTCCAGCGCCAACAGAAGCGGGGAAAGGATCTCACGAAATTGAGAGAGGTGATTGACTTGCTCGTGTCCTCGGAGCCTCTCCCCCCGAAGAACCGGGATCACGCTCTTGCCGGCAATTGGGCGGGCTGGCGCGATTGTCATGTGGAGCCGGATTGGGTGCTCATCTACAAGCTCGCTCCAGACGAGTTGACCTTGGGCCGCACCGGATCGCATTCGGACCTATTTTGACCATGAAGCTCTTCTTCCAGATGGCGGTGTTCCCGAAGGCGGAGTGACCGGACGCAAAAAAGCCGCCCCGGTTTCCCGCGGGCGGCTTCTTGGTGAAATCGGATCCGCTCAGAAGTGGATCGCGTGGCCCTCGGCGGCGAGGGTCGCTTCGTGGATGACCTCGCTCATTGTCGGATGCGCGTGGATGGTCGAGTGGATCTCTTCCGCGGTCAGTTCCTGGTCGAGCGCCAGGCCCATCTCGGCGATCAGCTCGGTGGCGTTGTCGCCGATGATGTGCGCGCCTAACAACTCACCGTGTTGCTTGCCGTAGAGCAGCTTCGCGAAGCCGTCCGGCTCGCCGGCGGCGATTGCCTTGCCGATGGCGACGAAGGGGATCTTGCCGACGGTGTATTCGACGCCTTCGTCCTTGAGCTGGCGCTCGGTCTTGCCGACCGAAGCGATCTGCGGGTGGCAGTAGGTGCAGCCGGGGAAATTGGTCACCTTGCGGACCTTGTGGCCTTCGACGTAGAGGCCCTCGACGCACTGGATGGCCTCGAAGGATGCGGTGTGCGCCAGCAGCGGCGGGCCGCTGACGTCGCCGATCGCGTAAACGCCGGGGATCGACGTCTCGTAGCGGTCGCCGGTTTTCACGAAGCCGCGATCGGTCAGCTCCGGCTGCACGCCGCCGGGCAGGAGGGGCATCACGCCGATCGCGACGAGCACGACTTCCGCGGAAAGCACGCCGTTTTCCTTGGCACCCTCGACCGTGACTTCGACGTGGCTGCCCTTGTCTTCCGTCTTGGTGATCTTGTGGTTGGAAAGGCAGCGGATGCCCTGCTTGGTGAAGGATTTCTCGAGAGCATCGCCGATCTCGTCATCCTCGACCGGGACCATCCGTGGGGCCATTTCAACGACGGTCACCTTGGTGCCGTAGGCGTTGTAGATGTAGGCGAACTCCACGCCGATCGCACCGGCGCCGATGATGATCATGCTCTTCGGCTGCTTCGGCAGGACCATCGCCTCGCGCGAGCTGATGACCGTGGTGCCGTTGAAAGGCAGCGATGGCAGCGGGCGGACCTTGGCACCGGTGGAAATGATGATGTGGGGGGCTTCGGCGGAACTTTTGGTGCCGTCGGCGGCGGTGACCTCCACTTTGCCGGGGGCGATGATCGCGCCGTGGCCGCGGACATATTCGATCTTGTTCTTTTTGAAGAGGAACTCGATCCCGCCGGCGAGGCGGTCGGCGACCTTGCGCGAGCGGCCGATCACGGCGGACCAGTCGTACTGCAGGTTGTCGAAGGAGAAGCCGAACTCCGCGGCGCGGTGGCTCAGGGTGTGGAAGAGTTCCGCGTTCTTGAGCAGCGCCTTGGTCGGGATGCAGCCCCAGTTCAGGCAGGTGCCGCCGGCCCGCTCGGCTTCGACGCAGGCGACTTTTTTACCGAGTTGGGCGGCGCGGATTGCGGCGACGTAGCCGGCCGGGCCGCCGCCGATGACGATGAGATCGTAGGCCATGTTTGGGAGTGCTTGAGGAGTTCGCGCGGAGCGTGGTCGGGGGTTCCCGGATTGTCAAAGGGGAAGGGGTCGGCGCTTCCGAGGGAAATTGAACCGCAGATAAACGGGATGGACGCAGATGTGGAAGGGAATGCGAAGGCGATCCGGATTCATGGGATCACGCGGCATCGATCATCCCCCAACCAACTCTCGAGCCGCTGGATCCGCCATTTCATAGGCCTCATGATCCCGGCGGGATCAAAGCGCAGGTAGCCGGGGGTCGAGCGAAGCGACTACCCCCGGATTCCATGGCAAAGGAAAGTCTTCCGATCCCGGCAGGGATCGCAGCCCGACCGCCGAAACCTTGCTGGCGAGCCCGGCTGGCACCCCTCCGGGGAGCCGTATTCCCGGCGGCTGCGAATCCGGGGGTGTCGCTCGTGGCTCGCTAACCCCCGGCTACCGAGGCTGGGATCCCTCCGGGATCGACAGCAGAAAGACTCACTTCTCCCTCACGATCAGGATCGAAGACAGAGGGGCCCGCTTCCCCTCATGATCGCGATCAAAGGCAGAAAGACTCATTTCCTCCTCCGCCGGGATCAAAAGTAGAAAGACTCATTTCGCCTTCGCGATCTCCCAAGCCGTCATCCACTCCTCGCCCGTCTTCGTCCACCCGCCTTCCACCAGCCGCTTCTCCATGTCCGGGAAATGCGCGGCGCCGTAGAAGATCCCGAGCTTCTTCTTCCCGGCGAGGACCTGGCGGTCGAGCACCTCGAGGCACTTCGCGTTGCGGTCGCCGATGATCACGTTGTCGCCGGCCAGCGCCGCGACCTGGTCGTCGCCCGAGCCGAGGGTGTGGACCAGCTCGCGCTTCAACCCGTCCTTGTCGCCGCGGACGAGGGAAACCAGCAGCTTCAGCGAGCTCGGCTCCTTCACCGGCTTGTCGGTCTTCTTCAGGCCGGACTTGAGCACGAAGCCGAGCAAGGTCTCGCCGCGCTCCTTTTGCAGCGCGGTGAACTCGGCCATCGAGAGGTCGGCGTGGACGAAGTTCGCCTTACGGTAATCGATCACCTTCATCTGATAGGCCAGCCCCAGCCACTTCGCGCCGGACTCGTAGGCACCGTGCAGGCCGTCGAGTTTTTCCTTCTTCTTCGCCGGCACCTTCGCCGCGGGGATTTCCTCCACGGGAGCCTCATCTGCCGGAGCTTCTTCCGCGACCTCCGGTTCCGCCGGTTCTTCGGACGGCACTTCCTCGATCTCCGCTGCTGCCTCGGGCGCCGCCGCCGGCTTGTCACCGCCGATTCCTTCGAACAGCAGCGCCTCGTAGCCCTCGAAGCGTTTGTTCAGAGCTTCGTAGTACTTCTTGTCCGCAATGTGGACCGCCCCGACCAGCTCCACGCTGGCCTCGCCCTTGGTGAAGCGGACCACCGCGGTCTGCAAGTGGGTCGCCGTCTCCGTTTCCTCCACCCGGATGAACTCCGGAGCCTCCGCCGCGACTTCCACCGCCTCCGGCGCAGCGCGGACGCAGGAAACAAAGCAGGTCAGCAGCAGCAGGAAGCGGTTTTTCATGGCCGGCGGCCAGTTTACCGCGGAAGAGCGCCGCCGAAAGCGGAAATCGTCCGCCCTTTCGCCGCCGTTGCCGAGTCGCCCTTCATCGTGTATCTCCCGCGAAATGAGCGACCACGCGCTGCTGCGATACTGCCCCGACCTGCTGGCCTACAACCGGCGCAAGACCCGTGAAGTCACCGTGGGGAACGTCGGCATCGGCGGCGACAACCCGATCCGCGTGCAGTCGATGATCACCTCCGACACCCGCGACACGCCCGCCTGCGTCGCCGAGGTGCTGCAGCTTGCGGAGGCCGGCTGCGAGATCGTCCGCATCACCGCCCAGACGAAAATCTACGCCGCCAACCTGGAAAACATCGCCCGCGAGGTCCGCGCCGCCGGCTGCCAGGTCCCGCTGGTCGCCGACATCCATTTCAAGCCCGACGCCGCGCTCGGGGCCGCCCGCTGGGTCGAGAAGGTCCGCGTCAACCCCGGCAACTACGTCGACAAGAAGAAGTTCGCCGTGCGCGAATACTCCGACGACGAGTATGCCGAAGAGGTCGCCAAGATCCGCGAGGAATTCATCCCGCTGGTCGAGCTCTGCAAATCGCTCGGCCGCGCGATGCGGATCGGCACCAACCACGGCTCGCTGTCGGACCGCATCATGAACTACTACGGCGACTCGCCGCTCGGCATGGTCGAGAGCGCGCTGGAGTTCGCGCGGATCGCCCGGGAGTTCGACTACCACAACTTCGTCTTCTCGATGAAGGCCTCCAACCCGAAGGTGATGATCGAGGCCTACCGCCTGCTGGTCGCCCGCCTCGACCGCGAAGGTCCGGACTGGAACTACCCGATCCACCTCGGCGTGACCGAGGCCGGCGACGGCGAGGACGGCCGCATCAAGAGCGCCATCGGCATCGGCTCGCTGCTCGCGGACGGCATCGGCGACACCATCCGCGTGTCCTTGACCGAAGACTCCATCCACGAGATCCCGGTCGCGCGGGCGCTCGCCCTGCCGTTCCAAACCAAGCCCGACCAGCCTGCCGGCCCGGACCTCGCGCCTTCCTACGATCCCTTCTCCTACGAACGTCGTAAGTCGTCCCCGATGGAGATCATGGGCCACTCCCTCGGCGGGGTGAACGCGGTGCGGGTCTTCACGACGCAGGAGAAATGGAACGCCGTCGCCCACAAGATCGAGAAGATGGGCGACTTCAAGCCGGAGATCATTTTGGAGAAATGCGGCGTGGTGGAGATCGACCCGCGCGACGAAGCCGCACTCTCCGCCCTCAACCACGGCGTGGAGGTTCACCTGGTCACCGTGAAGGATGGCCTCGACCTCGACGTCATCCCCGCCTTCCGGATGCTGGCCTGCCGCCTCGACGCCCGGCACCCGATCCTGCTCAAGGACGTGCTGGTTCCTGCAAAAGAAAGCGCTGACTTTGTCGACACCCTCCTAACAGCTTCCCGCCACATCGGTTCGCTGCTCTGCGACGGCATCGGCGACGCCATCCTGGTCCAGGGAGAGCCCGCGCCGGGCCAATCACTACGTCTCTCGTACAACATCCTGCAGGCCGCCGGCACCCGGATCTTCAAGACCGACTACGTCGCCTGCCCGAGCTGCGGCCGCACCTTGTTCAACCTGCAA
>NEUO01000005.1 GCA_002304315.1 Verrucomicrobiia bacterium Tous-C4TDCM | reverse complement strand
GGCAGAGGCCCGAAACGACATTGACGGTTCGATTGCTGACACCGGCTCGAACGCGGCAGCGTTCATGGTTGGTTGGATTCCCGGATTCATTTACGCAGTATTGCTCGGCGCATGTCGTCGGTTTTGGCTCTGGTTCAGAAAGAAGAGAGGACATCATGCCGTGGTCTAACAAGAGCGCCGCAGCGAACCGCCGCCCCGCTGGGCAGTCGGACCGTTCAGGTAATTTGTCAGCGATTGTTGCAGCCGACCGGGCGTTTCCGGCGGCGGTCGCTGAGCTTGGTTGTAACGCGAAGAAATCATTTGAGCCCCACCCCTCACAACGACTTCGCAATCTGCCGGGCCAGCCGGGCTAATGCTTCATTCATCGCCTGGACTCTACCGGTCTGCAAGCCAAGCGGGTCGGCGGCCAGCGGGACTCGGGTGGTGAAGGCGCGGGTGGGGGCGACGGGGCCGTTGACGGGCTGGAGCTTCCAGGTGCATTCGAGGACGACGTGGCCAGTGGCGTCGGGCTCGAAGCGGGTGATGCGGAGTTCCAGCAGGGACTGGTAGTCGAGGGTGACGAAGCTCTTGACCGGCTGGATGTTGAGCGAGTTTTCGAGGCGGCCGAGATTGGCGGCGGTGACGCGGGCGATGCCGGAGTCGAGCGGCTCGCCCCACAGGTGGTTCGGGTTCATCAGCAGCTCGCCGCCGGCGCTGCGGCTGACCAGCTGCTGGCGGTCGAGGTAGCCGGGCAGGGCGGGCGAGGCGATGGCGACGGACGGGCTGGCGCCGGTGATCGGGCGCTCGGGCACGGCGGAGTCTAACAGGTAGTTGACCGACTTGTCCTCGACCGGCTGGAGTACGGTGCAGGAGACGAGGAGAAAGGGCAGGAAGAGGGCGGAGAGAAAGGATTTCATTTGGGATCGGCGTTGCCGCGGAGGAGGCTGCTGGGGTTGCGCTTGAGATCGTTGGAGAGCTCCTTGAGGGCCTCCGAGGCGCGCTGGGTTTCGCGGAGGACGTCCTGCATTTGCAAGACGACCGGTGCGCGGGGGTTGGAGAGGTTCGAGAGTTCGCGGGTCGCTTCCTCGATGCGGACCAGGCTGGCATCGGTGCGGGCGATGACGCCCTGGAGATCGGTGAGGAGCGGCGCGATGCCCTCGTTGGCCTTGGTGGCGAGCTCGTTGATCTGCACCAGGGAGGCATCGAGGTTCTCGACGGCGCGGGTCAATTTCTCATCGCCTGTTAGAGTGCGGACGTCCTCGGTGATCTCGACGAGGTTGTCGTTGATCTGCTTCATGTCGAGGTTGGCGATCTGGTCTTTGGCACCGACCAGCACGTCGCGCAGTTCCTTCATCACGCCGTCGATGTCGAGGGCGTTGAATTTCGCCAGGCCATCGGCGATGCCGGAGACGAGTTCGTCGAACTGGGTGCCGACGGTGGGGACGACCGGATACTCGGAGGGGCGGTTGGGTTTGTAGACAAAGCTCTCCGCGTCCGGAAGGATGTCGAACTCGATGTAGAGCTGGCCGGTGACGAGGCTCTCCTGCTTCATGCCGGCGCGGAGGCCGCCGGCGACGGCTTCCGCGACGCCTTCGCGGGTGGTGAGGTCGATGCCGCCGCCGGCCTCGGAGCCGATGAGGCTGAGGTCCTTCTCGCGGAGGTCGACGATCACGGGGATGATCTTGCGGTTCTCCTCGGGGTCGACGAGCACGTTGATCGAGCGGACGCTGCCGATGCGGACGCCGCCGAAGCGGACGCTGGAGCCGACTTGCAGGCCGTAGGCGCTTTTGTCGAAATGGAGGAGGATCGGGTAGGTGTTCTCGAAGTATTTCCCCGCGCCGAACAAGACCGCGGCGACCCCGGCGAGGATCAGGCCGAGGAGGGTGAAGAGGCCGATGACGGTGGGGCTGGCTTTCTTGCTCATGACGGAGAGTTGGAGGATGGGGATTCGTCCTCGCCGCGACGGAGGAAGGTCCGGACGGCGGGGTTGTCGGAGTGGTCCCGGAGTTGCTTGGGGTTGCCGGTGGCGCCTTGGGTGCGGGTGGCAGTATCGAGGAAGATCGAGTTGTTCGCGATGGCGAAAATGCTGGCGAGCTCGTGGGTGACGATGACGACGGTCGAGCCGAGGCTGTCGCGGAGGCGCAGGATGAGGTCGTCGAGCCGGCGCGAGCTGAGCGGGTCGAGGCCGGCGCCGGGTTCGTCGAGGAACAGGATGTCGGGGTCGAGCGCCATGGCGCGGGCAATGCCGGCGCGCTTGTTCATGCCGCCGGAGATATCGGCGGGGTAGTAGTCCTCGTAGCCGGAGAGGCCGACCAGTGAGAGCTTGTAGGAGACGAGGTCCTGGATGGCCTTCGGGGGGAGGCTGGTGTTTTCCTCGATCGGCAGCGCGATGTTCTCGGCGAGGGTGAGGGATGACCAGAGGGCACCGGATTGATACATCACGCCGAAGCGCTGGATGAAGGCGCCCCGCTCGGCGGGATCCGTGGCGGTGAAGTCCTTGCCTTCGTAGAGGATGCTGCCTTTCGCGGGTTCGCGGAGGCCGATCAGGTGGCGCAGCAGGGTGCTTTTGCCGCAACCGCTGCCGCCCATGATGACAAAGATATCTTTCTCCATGACTTCAAAATCGAGGTCGCGCATGACCACGAAATCGCCGTAGGCCATGGTCAGGCCGCGGACCGCGATCTTGGCCTGGGGAGACGGGTTGTGAGATCGGTCGGTCACGGGTCAGATGTCGAGGACGGTGAAGATGGCGGCGAAGGCGGAGTCGAGGACGATCACCGCGGTGATGGCGGCGACCACGGCACGGGTGGTGGCCTGGCCGACCGCGGCGGAGGAATTTCCGGCGTGCATGCCCTGGAGGCAGCCGCTGATGGCGATGGCGGCCCCGAAGAAGACGCTCTTGAAGACGCCGAGCGACGCGGTGGTGAGATCGACCGCGGTGAGGGTTTCGTTCCAATAGAGGACCGGCGGAATGCCGACGGCGGAGCCCACCAGCATGCCGCCGAGGATGCCGACGACATTGGCGTAGATGGTGAGCAGCGGCATCATCAGGACCAGGGCGAGGATGCGGGGGAGGACCAGGAAGTCGAAGGGGTCGAAGCCGAAGGTCTTGAGGGCATCGATCTCCTCGTTGGCTTTCATGCTGCCGAGGTGGGCGGCGAAGGCGGCGCCGGTGCGGCCGCTGAGGATGATGGCGGTCATGACGACGCCCATTTCGCGGACCATGGCGATGCCGACCAGGTCCGCCACGTAGAGGCTGGCCCCGAAGCTGGCGAGCTGGACATTGCCGACGAAGGCGAGGATCAGGCCGATGAGGAAATTGATCAAGGTGACAATGGGCAGCGCCTGCGGGCCGCATTCCTGAAGGATCATCCAGAAATCCCGGCCGCGGAAGCGGGCCCGGCCGGTCAGCAGGCGACCGAAGGCGAGCACGGAGAGGCCGACGAATTCGGCGACTGAAAGGAAACCGGCCCAGATCCGGAGGGCTCGCTTGCCCAGCGTGCGGAGGTTGGAAGCCGGCTTCTTCTTTCTGCCGGACTCGCTTTCTTCGGGGACGGCGAGGGCGAGTTCCATCAGACCGCGGAGGTCCGGCGGGAGACCGTCGAGTGGGGTGTCAGCAGCGTCGGGATTCGCAACGCCGCGGAGATGAGCGAGCAGGAACGCGGGAAGGGTGGAATCGAAAGCACCGAGCGCATCGGTGGCATAACGGTCGGGTGCCTGGTCGGGAGGCTCGCCTTCGATCACCGGGGCGGGCCCGTCGCGCCGCCAGTCGCCGGATAACTCCAGAACCACGCGGCCGTCTTCCTGCTTCCAGCAGGCGGAGGGCGGAGGGGGGTCGTTTGGAGGCATCCCCTAACATCCCCGAATAGGAAGCCACGACAAGCGGTCATCGGCGGGATCGGGGCCGGGGCTCGCCTATCCCGGTCCCATTCTTGTCTTTCATCCCGGAATCTTCCCGAGTGGCTAGGAACCTTGGTGTCCGTGCCGGTCGAGGGCTTCAGCGGTTTTTCTCCACCGGCAGGCGGATGCAGGCGGCCTCCTGATCGGTCCGCACCAGCAAGAGATCGCCGCTCAACGCGGGCGGGTTCCAGAGTTTCGCGTCGAATACGGGAAAGCGCGCGACTTCGTTCGGTGCCGACGGCCCCGGCTCTAACAAAACCAGCTCGCCGCTCTCGGCGGTGACCAGCAGCCGTCCGTCCACCCATAGCAACTGGCCGTGGCCGTAGCGGCCGGACTTCCAGCGGCGCTTGCCGTCGCGGGTGTCGACGCAGGTCAGCATGCCGTCGTCCATGCCGTAGAGAAACCCCTCGTGCTCGATGAAACTCGCCATCTTGGCTTTCAGGGCGAGCGATTTCCAAACGGGCTGCGGGCTCAGCTTGTTAGAGCCATCGCGCTCGATCTTCAGCAGCTCGGCTCCCACGCCGTAGCCGCTGGAGAACACGATGAGGTCCGGACCGATCGGCAGGGGTTGGGCGACCACCGGTTGGCGGCTGCCCCATGGTCGCTCCCACAGGACCTGGCCGTTAGAGGGATTGTGCGCGGTGATGAAACGCAGGTTGAAAGCGATCACCTGGGGCACGCCGGCCAGGGTGCAGAGCATCGGCGAGGCGTAGCCCGCCGCGTGCGAGCCGCCTTGCCATACGGGCGCTCCGTCTGCGATCTGATAGGCCCGCAGCGACTTCCCGTCACCCTGGCCGCTGCTGATGATCACCTTGCCCTCATGCACCAATGGCGATCCGGCATAGCCCCACTCCGGCAGGCAGCCCGGTGCCTCCTCCGCCATCCGGCGCTGCCACAGGAGCTTGCCGGAATCCAGGGCGAGGCAGTTCAAAATCCCGGTCGCGCCGAAGGTGAACACCCGGCCGTCAATGATCGTCGGTGTGGTCCGCGGACCTTCGCCGCCGAGGGGCGACGCGTAGCGGGCCTCATCGCCATGCTCCCACAGCAGGTCGCCTGTTAGAGCATCCAGGCAGACCACCATTTCGCGGGGGCCGCGTTGCTCCAGGGTGATCGCGCGATTTCCCACGATGGCAAATCCAGCCCAGCCGGAGCCGATCGGCTGCCGCCACAGAACCTGTGGCGGCGTGGTTTGCCAATCGGCCGAGAGGGTCGGGCCATCGCGGATCACGGCATCGCGCCCGGCCCCGAGATACTGCGGGAAATCCGGGCGGCCGCTGTCGTCCAGGTTCGTGGCGGTCGATGCCTTCCGCAGCGGTCCGGCGACGGAGCTGGACGGCGTGATCCAGCGGGCTTCGAGGATTGGCACCAGATCGCCGGTCACGCCGCGGAAGCGGAAAGTCGCGATGAAGGAGGCGACCAGAAGCGCAAGCACGGCCACGACGGTGAGCCGCAGCCGTGCCGGTGTGCGCGAGGCGAAGCACCACCAGAAGCCGAGCAGGAGCAGGGTGATTCCGCCGATCGAGAACAAGATCAGGTTGCGGACCTGAACTTGGGAGATCGGCCACAGCCAGACCGCGAGACCGGCCACCGCGGCCGCTGACAAGATCCACCGCGTGGGCGACCAGCGGATGCGGGGGCTTTCGGGGGCAGGGTTGTCGGATTGCGGGTGAACTTCTTCCATGATGATCCCCGGAACTTGCGAGCGCGATTCTCCGATGCCAAGGGCGGAATCCGCCGGGGTTTTCCATTTCGCCCCTCGAGGAAGATCTATGTAGCGGCGGTCTGCGACCGCCGGTGACTGTGATCGAAGAAGCGGGAAGTCTCGTTCTTCCATCCGGGTGCGGCGGGCGATCGGGGTGGCTTCATTACAAAGTGCGGCGGTCATAGACGGCCGCTACAAGCCCGGAAATGCGGGTCACCTGCAGGTCGTGCCGTCGCACGGGGATCGCCTGCGGCGGTTCAGGCCAGCGCGCCGAGTTCTTCCCAGCAGTGGTAGAGGCGGGTGACTTCGATTTTCGCGGCGCGACGAGTCCGGGGATTCCGGGGTATCCCGACGGGTCCGTTCTGATCTCCCGAAGAGACTCATGATCGCAACCCCGGGCTTCGGGATGGAGTGCCGTTGGGACGGGGTTTGGCGACCGCGCCCGTTGCTTCCGACTTTCATCTTGGATCAACCGCATGGTGATCTTAGTCTCTTCCCACCAGTTGCCTCTTACGACGCCTCCACATCGCAGAGAACGTGGAGAGTGGCGATATGGTCTGTCGTTTGCGGATACGTCTTCACACTCGGCTTATACCTCGGCTACAAGCGGGCGAACATCATTCGTTAGCGCAAAAGAATGACGCCGCTTCAAACTGCACTGGTCGAACTCTGGGGTCCATCGGTTGAGCGCTTGAAGGATCAGGCCGCCCGAGCCAGCGGAATCTCTATCGTTCAGGCTGGCGTGGTCGACGATTCGAACGAGCTGTTCGTTTTCGGCATCTGTTGCGAGTCCGACCGAGTCACCGAATCCGATGTGACCTTCTCTTTGGCGGTCACCTGCATCCACTTGGATCCAGCAGGAGACGCGAAGGTACGTGCGACCGTCGGTTGGCATCGTGCCATGGTGAATTACAAAGACAATCGCCATCCGGGCTATTCAATTTGGGTTCGAGAATCTCCCTGCTTCGGCTACTCGGCGAATGGGAAGCCGGACGATATGAAGGCCTGGGTGAAGCGAATGGAGCTTGCCACGCGGAGTTGCATCTCTCGGGGCAAGCCACCAGGAAGTGCCTCGACACTGGTTCGAAGGCTTTTGGGGTTTTCCCGTGGGCGTCAGGAACTACCTCTCTGAGCCTGCCCCAGCAGGGCAAAAGCTAAGCCATCCGACTTGTGGGTAAGGGGCAGATCTAGCCTTCGCACTCCGAGCGGTGGCCGCGGCCGCTCAGACCATTGCGCTGAGCTCTTCCCAGCGGTGGTAGAGTCGGGCGACTTCGGCTTTCGCGGCGTCGAGTCGGGCGACGAGGGTGGGGATCTCGGCGAATTGCTTCGCTTGGAAATCGGGGTCGTTGAGCTGGTGTTCGAGGGCGGCGACGGCTTCCTCGGCGGTGAGGATGGTGTCTTCCATGCCTTCGAATTCCTTCTTCTCGGCCAAGGTGATCTTGCGGGCTTTCGCGGCGGCGGCAGGCGCGGCTTTCTGGCGGGCCGCGGCGTCGCGGGCGGCGGCTTGGGCGTGGAGGCGCTGGACCTGCTCGCGGGCCTGGCGCTTTTCGAGGTAGTAGGAGTAGTTGCCGGGCTGGACGACCACGCCGTGGTCCTCGAAGGCGATGACCTGGTCGCAGACGCGGTCGAGGAAGTAGCGGTCGTGGGAAACGACGAGCACGCAGCCATCGAAGTCGGCCAGCGCTTCTTCCAGCATCCGCAGCGAGGGCAGGTCGAGGTCGTTGGTCGGTTCGTCGAGGACGAGCAGGTTGCCGCCGGTCTTGAGGACCTTGGCGAGCATCAGCCGGGCGCGTTCGCCGCCGGAGAGCAGGTCGACGCGCTCGTTGATGCGGCGGTCGTCGAAGAGGAAGCGGCGGAGGTAGTTCCGCGCACCGAGCATCTGGTTGCCAAACTGGACCTTCTCCTGGCCGTCGGAGATTTCATCTAACAGCGAGCCGGTGCCATCGAGCGCCATGCGGGTCTGGTCGATGTAGTTGATGCGGACTTTCTTGCCGACGACCGCGCTGCCTTCGCTCGGGTCGAGCTGGCCGAGGCAGACCTTGAGCAGCGTGGTCTTGCCCGCGCCGTTGCGGCCGACGATGCCGGTGCACTGGCCGGCTTCGAGCTTGAGGTCGAGGTGGCGGAAGAGCCAGCGCGGGGAGGCGGTGGTGCCGATGTTGACGCCGGCTTGTTCGAGCTCGACGACGATGTTGCCGAGTTCCGGCGGCGGCGGGATGAGGAGGTCCATCTCGCGCTCTTCCGGCGGGGCGGCGATGCCATCGATCTCGTAAAACTGGTCGAGGCGGTGGCGGGACTTGGTGCCGCGGGCTTTCACGCCGGAGCGGACCCAGTCGAGCTCCTCGCGCAGGAAGCGCTGGCGGCGGCGCTCGGTCTGTTCGGCGATCTGGTTGCGGACGGCCTTCGACTCGAGGTAGGCGGTGTAGTTGCCGGGGTGGGAGAAGGCCTTACCGTAGTCGATCTCGATGATGCGGGTCGCGATGACATCGAGGAAGTAGCGGTCGTGGGTGACGAAAATGACCGCGCCGGAGTAGCTCTTCAGAAAGTCCTCGAGCCAGCGGATCGACTCGGCATCGAGGTGGTTGGTCGGCTCGTCTAACAGGAGAAGGTCGGGCTGCGAGGCGAGCGCGCGGCAGAGGGCGACGCGGCGTTTTTCACCGCCGGAAAGGGTGGCCACCGGGGTGTCGAGCGGCGGGGTGCCGAGGGCGGTCGAGGTGGCCTTGATGCGGGAGTCGAGGTTCCAGCCGTCGGCGTGGTCGATCAGGTGGAGCAGGTCGGAGAGCTCGGCGTCGGAGCCGTCGCCGTTTTCGTAACGGCGGATCGCATCGACCACGTCGGAGGCACCGGCGGCGATGTTTTCGTGGACGCTGAGGGTGAGATCGAGCTCGAACTCCTGCGGCAGATAGCCGACGCGGAGGGCGCGGCGGAGGGAGATTTCGCCGGAGTCGGCCTTCTGCGCGCCGGTGAGGATCTTCAGCAGGGAGGTCTTGCCGCAGCCGTTCTTGCCGACCATGCCGACCTTCTCCCCGGCGGAAACGGCGAGGGTCACGCCGTCGAGCAGCGTCTGGTAGCCATAGGTCAGGCGGATTTCGTTGGCGGAGAGCAGGGCGGACACGGGGCGGACCATGTACGGCGGAGGCGGAACGTCCAATGCTGAAACCGAATGAAGAGAACGAAGCCTCCGTCGCTAAAGCTATGGAGGCCAGGCCGCGGAGGCGCGGAGGTCGCGGAGATGAGCGCGAAGAAATGCAGGAGTTTGATCCTTCAAGCTCGGCGATCCCTCTGCGACCTCCGCGCCTCGGCGGTTCGTTCGTTCTTGTTCAGAGGGGAAGCGGTCTTGCTCGTCATTTTCGCTTTCCCCGCAGGTCGCGAACCGCCTCATCGGCGAGGTCGTCGAGATGCCCGGCGGCGGCATCCGCCTCGATTTGCCTGTCCCACACCGCGGCATCGTAATCGGAGAACCAAGCCCGGAAGGCGGAAAGCTCGTGCCGGGATAGTTTGCTGATGGCGGACTCGATTTCGCGAACGCTGCTCATGGCGGGAAAATAACGCTGTGAGGAATCAGAGCAAGCGAGGAACGTTCGCCCTGGCCCGTGGTGCGGCTCCTTAGTTTCGGGCGGCATCCTCGCGCCGCTTGTCCTTGAGGACGCGGTAGCCGGTGAGCTGGCGGTTTTCCTCGTCCCACAGGCGGAAGTTGAGCGACTTGATGCTGCCGCGGACGGTGAGCGGCTCGACTTGCTGAAACATCGGCTCCGACTCGTGGGCGCGCTCGAGCCGGTAGTTCGGAATGCGCGGGCTGAGGTGGTGGATGTGGTGGTAACCAATGTTGCCGGAGAACCACTGGAGGACCTTTGGCAGCTTGTAAAACGAGCTGCCGGAAAGGGCGGCGCGGGCGAAATCCCAATCTTCCTTCCGTTCCCAGCTCACGTCCTCGAACTGGTGCTGAACGTAGAACAGCCAGACCCCGGCGATGCTGGCCACCGAGGTGACCATGAGCTGCATCAGGAGGTAGTTCATGGTTCCGAAGACAAGGCTCAGGCCCACCGCCATCGCCACGATGCAGAGGTTCGTGATGTGGACCCAGCGCCGGACGCTGGTGTTGGCTTCCTTGACCGGGATGCGGTTGATCACGAGGAACAAGGTCAGCGGGGCGAAGCCGAAGAGGATGACGGGATTGCGGAAAAAGCGGTAGGAGAAGCGCTTCCAGCGGGAGGATTCGAGGTATTCCTGGACGGTCAGCGTCCAGACGTCGCCGATGCCGCGGCGGTCGAGGTCACCGGCGGCGGAGTGGTGGACGGTGTGCTCCATCCGCCACTGGTGGAAGGGGGTGATGGCGAGCAGGCCGGTGAGGAAACCGGTGATCTCGTTGGCGCGCTTCGATTTGAAGAAGGAGCCGTGGGTGCAGTCGTGGAAGATCACGAAAATCCGGATCAGGAAGGCCCCGGCCAGCACGGCGAGCGGGACGACCAGCCACCAGGAAACCTTCACCGCATGAAACATCGCGACCCAGAGCAGGGCGTAGGGAATGAGGGTGTTCGCAAGCTGCCAGATGCCGATTCGTTTCGACGGCTGCTGGTATTTGCGGACAATATCCTTCCATCCGGTGGTGACCGGCGGGTTCTTGGCGCTATCGAGCGGCCCTGATTGATGCCCTTTTTCCATGGCCGGCCGGACAGTGAGGCCGCTGGGGCCGCGGGCAATCGGAATTTTGCGGCGTTAGGGAGAAAGAGGCTCGTAGATTCCCGCATCCCGGTTCTTTCCGGCGAAGGCCATGGAGCGCTGCCGGCCTGCCAGAGGTAGGTCGTGCCTGCCGGGCCGGAGCTAGGACGTCAAGCGGCGGGTAGGGCGAGGGCCTAGACCACCGCGAGGCGTTCGATGTCGCCGGCGTAGCGGCCGAGGGGATCGGTGTGGCGGGGGATGATGTTGAAGACAAGGAAGACGGAGAGTTTCGCATCGACGCGGAGGAGGCCGATTTCCACGCTGGCCTTGCTGAGTTCGCCGCAGAGACGGGCGAACTTGTCGAAAATTTCATCGACCTCGGATTCATCGATGCCGGCGATGCTGCCATCCTTCCGCACCCCGAGCAGCAGCAGGCCGCCGTTTGACCAGCGGAGTTCCGGCAGGGCCTTGGCGATGCGCAGCGCCCCCGGGGCCGACTCCTCGAAGACCACCGACTTTTCGTAGGCGGCGATCAAGGCGGCGAGGGTGGAGCTGTCGTGGACGGTCATGGAATTCCAGGAAGCATGGCGTTCTGCCGTCGGGAAGTCGATGGGCAAAGCGGCGGAAAAAGCTGGCCATGCGGGCGGAGTCGCGGCGGCATCGGGATGTGCAAGGCGAGTGCTTCTTCGAGATCCGGAACGCGACGGTGTGGCGGGGCGACACGGTGGCGCTGCGCGATTTCTCGCTGGCGCTGCGGCATGGCGAGAGCGTGGCGATCCTGGGGCCGAACGGGGCGGGCAAGAGCACGCTGCTGAAGTTGCTGACGGGCGAGGTGCGGGCGGAAGCGAACGAGGGAACGAGTTGTCGCTTGTTCGGCGAGGACCTGTGGTCGCTGGAGGAACTGCGGCACAAGATCGGCGTGGTGATGCCGGAAGACGTGGCGCGCTTTCATCCGGAGGAGACGGCGGGCGCCGTGGTGCTGAGTTCGCTGCGCGGGGCTTTCGGCCGGACGCGGGACATGAAGTTCAGCGCGAAGGATAAGGCGAAGGCGGAGGAGGTGATGAAGCGGCTGGGCGTGCTCGGTCTGGCGGTGCGGGATTTCGGAACGATGTCATCGGGCGAGCGGCGGCGCTTTCTGATCGCCCGGGCGCTGGTCCATGATCCGCCGGTGCTGGTGCTGGACGAACCGTCGACGGCGCTCGATTTCTCCGCGGCGCTGGGGCTGACGGCGGTGATGCGTGAGCTGGCGGTGCATGGCCACACGTTGGTACTGGTGACGCACCATCCCGGTGAGATCCCGCCGGAGATCGGGCGGGTGATTTTGTTAGAAAAGGGCCGGGTGCGGGCGGACGGGCCGAAGCGCAAGGTGCTCGAATCGCGCGGGCTGGGCGAGTTGTTCGGCTTGCCGCTGCGGGTTTCGTGGAGCGGGGGGTGGTGCGAGGTGAGGCCGGCGGGAATGTGATTCCGCGGTGAGCCGTTTGTTAGAATCGTGAGTGATGGCTTTTCGATTCGGATGGCTGTGTTGACTCTGGTGATTTCACCAGCCGCTTTGTGGATTCCGAGGGGCGAGACGCCCCCGGAACGGACTGGGGCGAGACACCCCAGCTACGCTGATGAGACGCGATGCGTCTGAACAGTCGCGGCAACGGGTGTTACTTCGGCGGCGGCGGGCCGACCTGGAAGCGGAATTCGCGGATCCGCGGTTCTTGGATCAGGGACTCGACGGTTTGGTAACCGCCGTCGGGGAGGATGGTGAAGGTGATCTCCCAGGTGCCGGTGGCGGCGTTGAAATCGCACTGCCAGAAGTCGTTGCCGGCGACGGACTGGTCGATCTTTTGCCAGGTGTCGCCGACCTTCTGTTCGAGCACGGGATGGCGGTAGTCGGTGAGGCCGGTGAAGGTGACGGGCACCGCCCCGAGGCCGCCGCGGAGGGTGAAGGCGGCGCGGTTCGTGTCGGATCGGATTTGCGGCGGGTGGAGATGCTCGAGGGTGCCGAAGGTCGGCGTGAGGGTGAGGTGGTTGCCGGCGGCTTCGCGGAGGATCATGCGCGGATCGTTGTCGTAGTCGCGGAGGGCCTGGCGGAAGGCCTCGTTCTTGCCGCCGTAGTTGTCGAGGGAGCGCGGGACGTAGAGGCGGACGAGGTCCATCTCGACGTAATCGCCGGCCTTGAGGCGGGTGATGCCGGGCGGTGGGACGAGTTCTAGGATGGAGACGTTCGCGGCGTTGCGGCGCTCTTGGAGGTAGGGCGTCGGGACATCGCGGCCATCGAGCCGGGCTTTCCACGAGCGGACGATGAAGCCGTGGTTGGCGGGGCGGTAATCCTTTGCGGGGCCGCCATTCGTGACCGCGGCCCAGGGCGAAGGGCCTTCGAGGGCGATCGCTTCGCCGGTGATCTCGCCGGGCTTGCCGGAAGCTTTCCATTGGCGGACAGGCGTCGCGTGGCCGGCGTGGCCGTAGGAGAGGGTGTCGCCCTGGTTGTAGGAATAGGTGTCGCCCGCCTGCTGATAGAAAACGAGGCGGCGGAAGGGCATGTCCTTCTTCACGTCGATGCGGATGCGGTGGAGTCCGCGGGTGAGATCTTCGGCGCGGGGGAGACCGGCGCTGAAGCGGAAGTCCATCGCGCCGTCATCGGTGCGGCCGGCGAAGATCGCTTCTGTTAGAACCGGGCATTGGCGGACATAGCGGACGCGCATCCCGGCGTGGCGGCGGACGGTGCCGGCGGCATCGGTGTAGCGGAGGACGGAGCCGCCGCCGGCGTTGATGCCCCAGTTGCGCTTGTCTTTGGCGTCGAGGGCGTGGAAGGGGCGGGAGTCGGTGAAATCGTTGTCGGTGAGGACGTGGTCCATGTCGTAGCAGAGCGCCTCGCCGCGGTTGCCGAGGGCGGCCTCGTCCCATTGCTGGTTGCCGCCGTAGCCGATGATCGACAGCTGGGAATGGGTGGCGGCGGCGATTCCGCCCCAGTTTTCGCCGGTCATCATCAGCTCGAACTCCCAGGTGCCGTTCGGCGGCACGGCGAGCATCGTCAGGCCGTGGAACCAGTAGCCGGCGAAGCCCGCGGGGCCGTCGGCGGGCGGGTTCGGGCCGTGCCAGTTTTTCGAAAGCTGGACCGGGATGCCGAGCGGGAAGCCGTCGAGGTCGCGCAGCACGGCGGTGAGTCCGGGGATGTAATGCGGGACGCCGTCGAAGCAGAGGCGCAGCACGCGGGCTTCGGGGTGCGGGTTCTTGACGGTGATCCGGGCGCGCATCCGGCCGTTGGCGCCGTCACTGCCTTTCGGGAGGACGATGCGGTGGAAGCCGGGGTCTTTCTCGGGGAGCACGGGGAGCTGGGGGAACGCAGGCTCGATGCCGATCACGGAGATGGCGAGCGGTTCCTGCTCTTCGGAGGTGATCTGGCGCAGCAGTTCGGGGATGCCGCGGGCGGCGGGGTGGAGGATGATGCCGAGGGAGACTTCCTGGCCGGGTTGCCAGTCGGAGGAAGTTCGTTTCGCGGTGAGGGTGGAGGTTTTGTCGTCGATCAGGAGCGCGTTATTTCTTGAAGATGGTTGGACGACGAAGCCGGAGCCATCGGCCGCGACGAGGGCACGGACGGGGCCTTCGCCGGGGAGGAGCTGGTAGCCGTCGGGCAGGTCGAGGGTCATCGACAGCGTGCCGTTCAGCACGCCTTCGGTCGGGGTCAGGCGGAGTACGAAGGAGAGGCGGTCGGGCCAGGCGGCGGTTTCGAGGCCGGTGCGCGCGGGGTCGAAGGGGATGCCGGCGGGCAGGGCGGCGCTTTGCCAGCGGCGCTGGAAGAACTTGCCGCTTTCGACGAGTTGGCAGGTGCGGAGGTCGTCGTTGGCGGCGGTGACCGGGCCGGTGCTGCTGTTGCCGCCGATAATGCAGGAAAAGCCGAGCGGCGGGCCGGGTGGGAGTTGGGCGGTGAGGGCTTCGGCTTCGGACGGTGGATTCGCGAGCGATGTCAGCGAAGTCGGGCCGAAACTACGAGGGTTGTAGTGGAGCAGGTAGCGGGAGGTCTGGATGCGGAGGTCCGGGGCGTTCAGGCCGTTCGCCCAGTTCATGAAGCCATACTCTTTTACCTGCGAGAAGGGTTCGGCGGGGACGCCAGGCGGCAGGGCGTGGAGGGGTGGGGCGAGGGCGAGGGAAGCGAAGAGTCGGAGAAGGGTGGTCACGGGCGGGCGGAGGCTACGCGGCGGGTTGGCCGGGATTGTCAGCGGGAAAGCGGGTGTAGCGGCGCTTCTACCTGTCCTTCGTAGCCTTGGCGGAGAGGGATGACCGAGGCTGGATGGCAATGAACTCACGGGAGGGTTCGCGGCCGAGTTCGAGGTGAGACGGGCTGCCGGGGTTGCTGCATTTACAAAGTGCGGCGGTCGCAGACGCGCCGCTACAAGTTGAGTTTGGCGCGTTCCGCTTTCGTCAGGCCGGCGACGACGAGGTCGTAGGAATGGTCGATGAGTTCGCGGACGAGGGAGGAGGGCAGGGAGCCGTCGAGCACGACGGTGTTCCAGTGGCGCTTGCTCATGTGATTTTCTGTCTAAGGATTCGCGCTTTCGTGTGTCAGGGTGGAAGCCTTCCGTTTTCGCGGCGGAGGGTGAATCCGAATTTACGACCATGAATGCGTTTCAATCTTTTGTCCGGGTGCTGGCGACGGGGCTTGTTTGCCTGGGGGCGGCGGTGGCGGGGCCGCGGGATGCGGAGTGGAAAAAGGTGGACGAGGCGCGGGAGAAGGATCAACCGAAGACGGTGATGGAAGTTCTTTCGGTGATCGAGAAGGCGGCGTTCGCGGACGGGTCGTGGGCCGAAGGGACGCGGGCGCTGGCGTCGAGGATCGCAATGGAGGCGCAGATCGAGGGCAAGGCGAAGCCGATCCAGAATTTGGAAGCGGCGATCGATGCGGTGCCGGAAGGCGCTCGGCCGGTGCTGCGGGCGCTGGCGGCGGAGTGGATGCACGGGTATTACCAGATGAACCAGTGGCGCTTCATGCAGCGCAGCTCGACCGGGGTGCCGGCGGGGGACGACATGGAGACTTGGGATTTGGCGCGGATTTTGTCGGAGATCGATGCGCGGCTGCAGAAGTCGCTGGCGGACGCGGAGGCCTTGAAGAAGGTGCCGGTGGCGGACTTTGCGGAGTTGCTGGAGGCGGGATCGTTGGGGGATGATCTGCGGCCGACGATGTATGACTTCGTGGCGAACCGGGCGCTGGAGTTTTACGCTTCGGAAGAGGTCGCGGTCTCGCGGCCGGTGGACGACTTCCGGGTTGCGGCGGATTCGCCGGTGTTCGGGACGGCGGAGGAGTTCCTGGCGTGGAAGCCGGAGGTGAAGGATGCGGCGTCGCCGAAAGCGCGGGCGCTGGCGATTTTTCAGGCGCTGATGGAGTTTCATCGGGCCGATGCGGATCAGGGGGCTTTCCTGGCGGCGGATCTGGAACGGCTGCGTTGGGCGGCGAAAGCGGCAGATGTCGAGGGTCGTGACGCGCGGGTGGAGCAGGCATTGCGCGGATTCATCCAGAAAAACGCGATGAGTCCGGTGAGCGCGTGGGCGCGGATGGATCTGGCGGCGCGGCTGATCGAGGACAAGGAAACCAAGGAGGCCCACGCGATACTCAAGGCGGGGGCGATGGCCTTTCCGGATCATCCCTTCGGCAAGCTTTGCGCGAGCGGGGTGAGTTCTCTGGAAATGCGCGAGCTGACGCTGGGGACCGATTCGCAGTGGACGCAGGCGGGTGAGGAGATCCGGGTGGCGCATAAGAATTTGAAGCGCGTGTGGTTCCGGCTGTATTCCGTGGTCTATCAGCCGGGTGCGGGTCTCATCGATGCGGATCCGGTGCCCGAGATGCCGGATAGCGAGCCGGCGAAGGCGTGGGATGCCAAGCTGGTGGACGCAGGGGATTTTCAATCGCGGACCGCGCGGCTGGCGGCACCGGGGGATGTCGCAGCGGGTTACTACCTGCTGGTGGCGAGCGGGCGGGATGACTTTGCAGACAAGGACAACGTGCTGGCGGTGGCGGGTGTGCATGTCACGCCACTGGCGATGACGGCGCGGCCTTGGAAGGACGGCGGGATCGAGGGCTTCGTGGTGGATGCCGTGAGCGGCGCACCGCTGGCGGGGGTCGAAGTCAGTGCCTGGTTCACGCGGCAAGTGCTGCCGGGGACGAGCAAGGTGACGGCGAAGACCGATGCCAGCGGGCGCTTCGAGATTCGCGACCAGGGAGATGGCCGGAACTATCTATTGGTGGCGAGCCGCGGGCTTGAGCGGGCGGTGACGCGGGGCTGGACGGGAGGCCGCGGCAGCGGGGGGAAAGACGAGCAGACCCGCGTCGTGATGTTCACCGACCGGGCGATCTACCGGCCGGGGCAGACGGTGCATTTCAAGGGGATCTGGTGCCGGACCCATCCGGACACGGGGAAATACGAAACGATCTCGAACAAGGAGACGTCTGTGCTGCTCCGCGATCCGAACGGCAAGGAGGCGGGCAAGGTGGCGCTCAAGAGCAACGAGCGGGGATCGTTTGCGGGCACCTTCACCGCGCCGGAGGGATCGGTGCTGGGGATGTGCCGGCTGATGGTCGAGGGCGAGGGCGGCGGCACGACGATCCGGGTGGAGGAATACAAGCGGCCGAAGTTTTTCGCGGAAGTGGATGCGCCGAAGGACCCGGCGGCGCTGGGCAAGGAAGTCGTCGTCAAAGTACGAGGGGAATCGTACACCGGTGCGCCGGTCGACGGTGCCAAGGTGGCGTGGCGGGTGACGCGGATGACCCGGCTGCCGCTGTGGATGCGCTGGTGCTGGTGGGCGCCGCCGTTGGCCGACGATTCGGAGGAGATCGCGCACGGCGTGGCTGAGACCGCTGCGGACGGCTCGGTGATGATCCGCTTCATGGCAAAGCCGGACCTTTCGGTGGGCGAGGATGTGGAGCCGGTGTTCGATTTCCTGGTGACGGCCGATCTAACAGACAGCGCCGGTGAGACGCGCTCGGCGACGCGGACGGTGTCGGTGGCCTACACCGCGCTGAAGGCGGAACTGTCGGCGGACGATTGGCTGGAGTCGGGCAAGGAGAGCGAGCTGCGGGTCAGCACGATGTCGCACGACAACGAAGGCCGCGCGGCGAAGGGAGTGTTGAAGATTCACCGGCTGAAGGAGCCGGCAAAATGCCCGCGGCCGGATGGCGGCGGATATTGGGGCGGGCAGCATGAGGTGGATCCCGCGGTGCCGGTGACCGATCCCGACAAGTGGGAGCCGGGCGAGCTGGTGGCGGAGCTGCCGGTGGAGACCGATGACAAGGGCAAGGCGGCGTTGAAGCGGGTGCTGGAAGCGGGGGCCTACCGTTTGATTTTCGAAACGAAGGATGCCAACGGCAAGACGGTAAAGGCGATCCGCGGGATCCAGGTGCTGGCTCCGGATGCGGCGGATTTCCCGACGATGATGCCGTTCTTCACCAGCTCGCCTTCGTGGTCGGTGGAGCCGGGGAATGAGGCGGTGTTCCTGTGGGGCAGCGGGCATGAGAAGGCGCGCGCCTGCGTCGAGTGGCGGGTCAACGGCGGGCTGATCAAGCGCGAGTGGTCGGCGGAAGGGCGGACCCAGCAGGTGTTCCGGCTGCCGGTCGAAGAGAAGCATCGCGGCGGGATCTCGGTGGTGGTGTTCCAGGTGACGATGAACCGGCTGCACCAGTTCCAGCGGGTGGTGGAGGTGCCGTGGACGAACAAGGAGTTGAAGCTGCGTTGGGAGCACTTGGTCTCGAAGCTTGAGCCCGGCGCGAAGGAGACCTGGACCGCGGTGATCGAGGGCGCAGGCGGGGAAGCGGCGGCGGCGGAGATGGTGGCGACCTTGTATGATGCGTCGCTCGATGCCTTCGCGCCGCATTCGTTCGAGAGCTTGGCGGGTTTGCTGAGGCAGGAGTGGGAGTACCAGCGGCCGTGGCAGTTCAGCAGCGGCTTGAGGAGATTGGACGAAAGGTCGGATTTTTCCCGTGAGGCCGGATTCTACTTGGGGGCGCCGTTCCGGCGGTTCATCGACGAGCTGATGATTTTCGAAGGGGGGCGCGGCTGGGGGGATCGCGCCGGTGGCGGTTTCGGGGGAGGGCGGCTGCGATCCGGAGCTCTCCGCAAGGGCATGTCCAACCGGCATATGTCCGGGCTAGACGCCGATGCCGCCCCGATGGCGGCGGCGGCACCGATGGAGAAGAGCGCGGATATGTTCATGCTGTCCGAGGCGGGCGGTGAGGTCCCACGCGGGCAGGGCGGCGGAGCGGCCCCGGTGGATGTGTCGCAGGTCGCCACGCGGGCGAACTTGCAGGAGACCGCCTTCTTCTTCCCGGACCTGACCAGCGGCGACGACGGCACGGTGCGGATGACCTTCACGATGCCGGAGGCGCTGACCAAGTGGCGATTCCTCGGGATGGCGCATGACAAGGAGCTGCGGTCGGGTTTGTTAGAGGGCGAGACGGTGACGGCGAAGGACCTGATGGTGCAGCCGAACCCGCCGCGTTTCCTGCGCGAGGGCGACGAGCTGTGGTTCACGGTTAAGGTCACCAACACGGCCGACAAGGAGCAGTCAGGCACGGCGCGGCTGACGCTGTTAGACGCCGCGACCGAGGCGGATAAGACCGCCGCGCTGGGGATCGCGGTGCCGGAGCAGGCCTTCACGGTGCCGGCGAAGGAAAGCCGGACGCTCCGGTGGAAACTCGCGGTGCCGGACGGCGCGGGATTCCTGAAATACAAGGCGGTGGCGTCGAGCGGGACGCTGAGCGACGGCGAGGAAGGCTGGCTGCCGGTGATCCCGCGGCGGATCCTGGTGACCGAGTCGATGTCGCTGCCGATCCGCAATGCAGGGACGAAGGAGTTCGACTTCACGAAGCTGTCGCAGAGCGGCGGCTCGGAGACGCTGGAGAACCGCTTCCTGCACGTGCAGGTGGTGTCGCAACCGGCGTGGTATGCGGTGATGGCGCTGCCCTACCTGATGGAGTTCCCGCACGAGTGCTCGGAGCAGACTTTCAACCGCTACTACGCCAACGCGCTGGCCCGGAACATCGCGGGTTCCGACCCGAAGATGCGGCGGATCTTCGACCAGTGGAAAGCGGCCGGCGGCAAGGCGCTCGACAGCCCGTTGACGAAGAACGCGGACCTCAAGGGGATGATGCTGGAAGAGACGCCGTGGCTGCGTGAGGCGACCAACGAGTCCGAAGCCCGGCGGCGGGTCGGACTGCTGTTCGACGACAACCACATGGAGCGCGAGCTCGAGAAAGCGCTGGCGAAGCTGGCGGCGATGCAGGGGCCCGACGGCTTGTGGCCGTGGTTCCCCGGCGGGCGCGGTGATGAATACATCTCGCTCTACATCACGACCGGCTTCGCCCGGCTGCGGGCGCTGGGCGTGGCCACCGATGTCACGCCGGCGCTGAAGTCGCTGGGCGCGCTCGATGCGGATTTGACGGAGCGCTACCGCGAGCTGGTCCGGCGCAAGTTGCTCGACCACGAGAACCTCGACGAGCGGATCGCGCACCATCTTTACACCCGGACTTTCTTCCTGAAAGACCGGGCGCTGAAGGCGGAGGACAAGGTGGCCTTCGACTACTTCACCGGGCAGGCGAAGAAGCATTGGACGAAGCTCGGCAGCCGGATGTCGCGGGCGCATGTGGCGCTGGCGCTGCACCGGCTGGGCGACAAGGAAGTGCCGGCACTGGTGACGCGCTCGCTGAAAGAGCACGCGGTGATCGACGAGGAGCAGGGGATGTATTGGAAGGACAGCGAGGGCGAGGGCTGGTGGTGGTGGCAGGCGCCGATCGAGACCCAGGCGATGATGATCGAGGCCTTCCGCGAGATCGATGCCGACGAGAAGGCGGTCGACGATTGCCAGGTGTGGCTGATCAAGCAGAAGCAGGTCGGCGATTGGAAGACCACCAAGGCGACGGCCGACGCGGTCTATTCGCTGCTCCGGGGCGGGAAGAACCTGTTAGGCTCCGACGCGCTGCTGAAGATCTCGCTTGGCGGGCAGGAGGTGAAGCCGGAAGCGGTCGAGGCGGGGACGGGTTTCTATGAAAGCCGCTTTGTCCAGGAAGCGGTGAAGCCGGAGCTCGGGAAGATCGCGCTGACCAAGACCGACGCCGGGGTGAGCTGGGCGAGCGTGCATTGGCAGTATCTGGAAGACATGGCCAAGGTGACCTCGCACGGCGGCAAGCAGCTCACGCTGGAGAAGTCGCTGTTCCTGCGGAAGAACACCGACAAGGGTCCGGTGCTGGTGCCGGTGGCAGGCGCGGTGAAGGTCGGCGACGAGCTGGTGACGCGGGTGATTTTGAAGAACGACCGCGCGATGGAATACGTCCACCTCAAGGACCTCCGCGGCAGCGGGACCGAGCCGGTGAACGTGCTGAGCGGCTACCGCTGGCAGGACGGCTTCGGCTACTACGAGGTGACCCGCGACACCGCGAGCCACTTCTTCATCGACCGCCTGCCGCCGGGCACGCACGTCTTCGAGACCAGCGTGCGGGTCCAGCACGCCGGGAAATACCAGACCGGCATCGCGGAGATCCGCTGCATGTATGCGCCGGAGTTCAACGCGCACAGCGGGAGCGTGGAGATGACGGTGGAGTGAGAAATTAACGCGCCGCGCGGTAATTCGACGCGCGTCGGGCTTCGCCTTGGACGGCACTCTGCGGCACCCCGAAGTGAGCGGAGATCGCCTTGACGCGCTTCTCCAGCGAACCGTGGGAGTCCGTCTGCTTGTCGGGTTCGGTCAGCACCCACCCGAGGAATGCCTCGATCCGGTAGCCGGCGGCCATTGCGTAGCGGGCGCCGGCGATATCGGCCTTGAGGTCGTTGGCCGGGTTGGTGGCCGAGTGGGTTCCCAGGCTCTCGACCAGATGGGCGAATTCGTGGCCGAAGAGGAAAGCCCAGGTGTTCGGCGGGACTTTTTGTGCCGCGACGGGATGAAGGGTGATGGTGCAGTTTTCCAAGGTGCCCCGGATGGTGACCAAGGGTCCTTGGGCGCTGCCGCGCTAGAGACGCCAGCCGATCTTCCGCCCGGTCGCCCCGGCCACTTCGCCCGCGACCGCTTGGAGTTCGGCGAAGTTGGCCGGCGGCCGCCGGGGCGGAGCCTGCGGCGTGCTCTTCTTCCTGGCCTTCGGTTGATGCCCGACGGGCTCCAGCGAGGTCCGGGGAGCTCCCTGGGTTGGAGAAGGTTCCATCGCGCAGGACGGGACGACAGCGATTGCGAGGCAGGCAAACGCCGCGATCTTCGCGAGGCGGTGGAACGGGAAATACCGGGTGGCAATGAAGCGCACTAGAATCGATAAATGGCTGGAAGAAAGGGAATTGGCGGAGTGCTTGGGGATCTTTGCAACTCGGGCCGGACGGCGCGTTACCTTCCGGGGGGAAGCGACCAAGGACCGCATGAAACCCGACATTCACCGCCATGAAAACCGCCTGTGTTATCTTGCTCACCCTCGCCTGGCTCGCCTCCTGGACGGGGCTCACCCTCGGCCTTGCCGGCTGCCTGACCCCGACCTCTCCCACCACCGCCCCGGCTCCCGCCCTAGCCACGGTGGATCGCTGAAGAAAGATCGCGCAATGGCAGTCTTCATGCACTAAAATCACCTTCGCAGGCTCCGTTCACAAAGGCTCGACCTCGGAACGGAAATGTATAGATATCCCGATGTTCCCGAGAAGCGGTGCAATTTTGACTCCCGACCGCAAAAGCCCTCGAGGCGCGTTTGACCAAGGCCATGATTTCCACATCCCTTTCCCGCAGGCAGTTCATCGGTTGCACCGGCGGGGCGACCGTCAGCTCGGTCGCGCTTGGTTTGATGGGTGCGGCGGGTGCCGACTCTGACCCCACCGACGGGCGTGGCGTCACCTCCGTTCCGGGTGACCCGCCGAAAGTCACGCTTCAGTGGGATGAAGGTCCGGACAATGCTTCCGGTCTGATCTTCGAGTGGGGCGAGGACGGGGTGAACTTTCCGAACGTGGTGCCCATTGCCGCCCGCGTGACCCGCACCGTGGTCGGCTTTCCCCGTCCCGGGACCTACTACGGGCGCTTGAAGGCATACAACGAGGCCGGCACGAGCCCACCGGGCAACACCCTCATCATCCCCGTGAAATCATGATTGGAGACATCGTCGCCGTTCGCATCGCTCCGGAGGGCTGGTATGCGGAATTCGAAATCGAGGGCTTCGCGATTGGGGCGACTTACGACTTCGGCCTGACCGATGGCACCGTTCCCACGGCGGCGACGCCTTATTTTATGGTCGTGAGCGAAGGCTTCGATTCCGCGGGAAGGGCCACCACGGTCACGCGGAAGATTTACGCGACCATCCAGCACCGCAAGCCAACGCCGAACGAAAGTCAGAATGAAGAAAGGGTGACGAATGGCCGGCTGGTTTTTCAGGCGGTGCTCTCGGAATTCATCTACGACGATGACAAGAACGGCGGCGCCGGAACCTCCGGCACGGACCCGGTTTTCCACGCGCCGGCCGGATGGGTTCGCAGCGGCAGCACGCCGAGCCGGGCCTTGGTCGCGGGAGCGGTGACCAACCTTTCCACGCTCGATTACCCGGTCCCGATCGCCAACTGGACGCGCCCCGATTTCGAGCGGCTGACCGGCTATTCCGTCACGACCGCGGCGATCGGATTCCATGCGTCGGGGCGCGGCGGACGACCTCTGGCCTGCATCAGCTTCACCGCCACCTCGGGTGTCCACTCGACCACGGTGGTGGTGGCGGAGCCCCGCATCGAGTCCCAACTGGCGGATGCGCACCCGGTCATCGAATACGTGGGCACGCTCAACCTCACCGGATTCACGGACAACGCGATCGTCGCGGTGAACTTCAAGGCCTACCCGCTGATCGGGGACGCGGACTGCGTCTATGATTCCACGGCGGGATCCGCCACGGCGGACGTCAATCACTTCACCTTCCCTCAGTCCTACCTGCTGGATGTGGCCGGCACCCGGGGATATCCGATCGCGGTCGTGAATCCCGCATCCGGCGGCCCTGCCGGGCGGGTCGTCGGCGGGGACAGCGGGGCCAACCGGACGACCGCCGCCGCGACCCCGTTTGCCACGGTGGCCCAGGCATTGGCCGGGCTTTCGTCGTATCTGGCGGCAAATCACGGCCGCTCGAATCTTGCCGGTGCCACGCTGTATCTGGCTTCCGGAGCGCACAAGGTGGTCGGTGGAACCCAAGCGGCGGGGGTGTCCACGGCGGCAGGCGGCTGCTGGCTGACCATCAAGCCTTTGCCCGGCGTGGTGGACGCGGTGCTGGAGCCGGATGCCGGGAGCAACTCGAAGATCCCCGCCCATGCCATCAAGTTCGAGAACTGCACGTTCGTCCGGAGTGCAGCGAAGCCTTTCGGGGAAGGAACCGGCGGCAAGCTCCTCACCTTGAACTGCGTGCTGCGGGACACGCGCTCCAGCACCGGGACGGACTCGATTTTCGTATCTCCGGGGACGCAATGGCACGTGCGCTCGCGGTTCCACCGGGTGCAGGTCACGACCTCCTACTTCCGCGGCTGCAGCTTCCCGGAGGGGAGCATGATCGGCCGCCGTTGCTTCATCGTGGGCTGCGATTGGAGTGACTTCGGCTCCATCACCAAATTGTTCCAATCGTCCACCGGCTCGAACAATACGTCCGATGGCATGGTGATGGCCTTCAACGCGTTCTGGGACTGCAACGCGGGCGTCGCCGAGTATCCAGGGGTCGGCGAGGGCACTTTCCTCCAAGGCTGCGCTGTGGTGCAGAACGTCTTCGAACAGGCCAACGGCGACGGCAACCGGCTGATCCGCATGGCGGGTGACGGGAACAACAACGTGACCAACAACTGCGTGGTTTGCCACAACACCGTGGTCGGGGAGTTGTGCAACATGTTCTACAACGACGAGTCGGGACCGCGGCACCTGCACAATGGGCACGTGATGTCCCTCAACGCGGTTCGTTCGTTTGGCAGCAAGGGCGATACGTTTGCGGGGGATTCCCGCTGCACGGGAAACTGGCCGGTTTACCATGGCTGCGGGCTTCAGGGCAACCGGGTGCAGGGCGGGAATTTTCCGACGCGCTTCCGCGGGATTTACAGCCGGGCCGGCCAGGGCGATCCGGGTGATGCCACTTTCCTCAATCCCGGCTTCATCAACGATGCGTCCGGCTCCGGATCCGGGCTCGGCCACGGCAACTACCGGCCGGCCTCGGGTTCCATGCTGATCGCGGTGCCCGGCCCGCAGATGCTGCGCTGGGATCTCGACGGGCTGGAACGCGCGGTGCCGGATGCCTCCGGGGCCTATCGCTACAGCGGGAACAGCGTGCCACCCGCGGCCCCCACCGGCCTCCGCTTGGTCCCGAATCCATGAGGGTGGCGGCTCTTCGTGGGATCCGTCACGCGACCTCGTTCGCGTGCCGGGCTCAAACGGTTTCACGTGGCACAGGTTCATGGAATCATCTCCGACGTCCTAACAGATTTAAACTTCAAGAACCAACCCACGAGGCCCCTTGCGCCTAGCTGGACATGAGAAAATATATATTGGCTGCCGTAATCGCATCTCTCTCTGTTTTGGTTTGGTGGATTCTTCAAAAATCAGACCCTAGGGCGCAGCGTGAAAATACACCTAATTCGCTATTGTTGAAAAAAGGAGCGATCATCGAGCGCTCAGGGCGGGGAGCGTTGCCAGTAGTTGCGAGGTTTGAAGATGGTTCGGTTCTCCCGCTCGCCGGAGCGTTTCCTCCTTTTGAGAGCCGCAGAGATGACGACTTCTTCTTCGTCGAAGACGCAGAATTTATAGTTGAGGTATGCAAGTACGATCTTCGCGGCTTCATAAATTGGCATGAGACAAGGCTTGAAGAGCGAAGAAGTGCTTTTGGAAAAGATGCCATGTTCCCAGGAGTTCGGGGCCTCTCGAATCAAGGCAACGAGGTTGAAGTCTTGATGGTAACGAGCGTCAAAGTCGGTGGTCAAACATGGAAGATCTCTGGCTATTTGGAAGCATTCGACTGCGTTCGAATCGTGAATAAATCTACGGGTGTCAGTCCTTGAATGGCGCGGATATAGGCTCGGAGGTCGGTTCTTGAATTTTGAATCTGGTAGACTGGTGGGATGACATCGAGGCGCAGCGTTCGCTGGAGGCGTTCCAGCTCAGCATTTTAGAGGTTGGGACCACGCCAGGGGGAATTGATCCTGCCCTCTGATCGATGCAAACTGGCCCTTCCGAGAAGGGCTGGCTTCACGCCCGCGCCTCTGCATTTCCCGCTGCTCACGGATCACCCGGCACTATCGCCTTTCCTCCGCTTGCTCTCGACCCTTCGAACCGCCACCATCGGATCGCCATGCGCGCCCGCCTGACCAAAGATTTCCGCTTCGAAGCCGCCCACACCCTGCCGAGCCTGCCGGATGACCACAAATGCCGGCAGATGCACGGGCACAGCTTCAAGATCGAGATTTCGATCGAGGGGGAGGTCGATGAAACGATCGGCTGGGTTTACGACCACAAGCGGATCTCCGACGCGATGCGGCCGCTGGTCGAGCTGCTGGACCACGGATACCTGAACGACGTCGAGGGCCTGGAAAGCCCGACGATCGAGCGGATGGCGGCGTGGTTCTGGAGGAAGCTGGAGCCGGATTTGCCGGGGCTGGCGGAGATTGTGATTTTCGAGACGCCGACGGCGCGATGTTCGTTCCGGGGGGAGTTTTGATCTGAAAACGACCGCGCCCGGCGGTTGGACCTTGAGGGGTCGCACTGCCGGGCGCGGCTGTTGGACGGGGGGAGAAAACGGGACGGGGGGAGAAAAACTATTCAGCGGGAGCAGGCTCCGTGCCTCCATTACGACGCTGCCGCTGCTGTTCCATCAACGGACCCAAATCTTGTAGTCCGCCCATGCCTTCCATCATCTGCTTCAGGCCGCCGGTGAGCTTTTTGGCGGAGACTACGGTTTCGTCGAGTTTCTCGAGTTCCATGGCGGGCAGGTTGGTGATGTTGCCGGGATCGACCGGGGCACCGGGTTCGGCGGCCTTGGCGGCTTGTTCATCGAGGGATGCCTGGAGTTTTTCGCTCTGGGTGGGCTCCAGCAGGGCTTGGAAGCCGCTGCGGAAGGCCTCGTCCTGCAAGGGCTTGCCGCCGCGGAAATTCTCACGGTCGAGGGGATTGAGGACGCCCTTGAGGTCTTCGCCGGAGGAGGTTTGGAGCTCTTTGTACTGCTCTTCGGTAATTTCACCGCGGGAGAAGGAGTCGCTGGCCAGCATGAGCTGCATCAAGGCGGTGGGGTCCTTCTTGAGGCGGCCTAGGGTGTCCTTGGATTGCTCGAGCTGGCGCTTCTGGAACTCGGCATAAAGTTCGCCGGCCTTGGTTTGCTGATCCTCGGTGAGTTCGAGGTCGTTGCCGATCCGGCCGAGGCCCATGCGGACGCCGGCGCGGGGGCCGCCGAAGGCATTGCCGATGGCCCCGGATGAGGCCATTTCGCCCATTTCGACGGCGTCTTCGAGCAGGCTGATGACGTTGCCGGCGACGTGCTTGGAGAGATTGGTCCGTGCCGCGCCATACTTGGCGACGAACTCCGGGTTCTCGGCCGGGTCGCGGGGGCGGCTGCGGGCGGCCTTGGCGTTGTCGTCGTCGACCGGGGCGAGCGAGGATCCCGAGGACGAGCCGGGGGATTTGCCCGGGGCTTGGCCGGCCTGTTCTTCCCCTTCGGGACTGCGGTTGATGTAGGCGACGGCTCCGGCTCCGGCGAGGAGCAGGGCGACGCCGGCGGTGATGGCGGTTTTCTTGGTCATGATGAGGATTCCGATGGTGGTGAAAGTTCCGGTGCCGGCAGTGGCACCGGCGGCGAGGGCCTTGGAGGCGAGGACGGAGGCGGCGGGAATGGCAGCCTGGGCGTCGGTGGCGAAGCCGGCGAGCATGACGGCACCGAGGGAGCCGCCGACCTGGCAGCCGCGGCGCGCGAGCTGGTCGCGGAGGCGGTCGGTGGCGCGGTCGAGGCGCTTTTGGGCGGCATCGGTCGCGATGCCGAGCGAAGTCGCGATTTCCCGGACGCTGAGGGAGCGGTAAAAGCGGAGTAGCAGGGCCTCGCGGTCGCTGGAGGAAAGGGCGGCGAGGGCCTCGTCGAGGACGGGCTGCATCCGCTGCCAGGCGTCGGCCGGGGAGGCCTGGGTATCGGTTTCCATGTGCGTGCGCAGGAGTTGGCGTTTTCGGGTTTCGCGCTGGTGGTGGCGGAGCAGGTTTTTCGCCTGCAAGACCGCGGTGAGGTGGAGCCAGCCGGCGAGGGAGCTGCGGGAGGCGAGGGATTTCGCCTTGCGGGCGAGGGTGATGAAGGTGAGTTGGGAGGCTTCGGCGGCCAAGGTGTCGTCGCCGCAGGTCCGCTTGGCGGCCATGTGGACGAGTCCGGCGTAGCGTGCGACCAGGGCGTGGAATGCCGGCTCGCGATGGCGTTGGAGCCAGTCGGCGAGGAGTTCGGCATCGGATGGACCGGACGGCGGCATGTTCTGGGATCTACTGTCCGGGTGGCCGGGAAAGCGGACAAAAAAATGTGAGTTTTTTCAGGAGAGGGCGGAGCACGAAAGCGCCCGGGGGTGGGTGCCCTCGGGCGGAGAGTTCAGGGGCGGGTACGCCCGGGATGGGTGAAAAGTTACGCCTCCTCGAAGCGGCGGCTGACTTCCTTCCAATTCACCACGTTCCACCAGGCGGCGATGTAATCCGGGCGGCGGTTCTGATAATGGAGGTAGTAGGCGTGCTCCCAGACATCGAGGCCGAGGATCGGCGCGCCGAGGTCGGAGTCGGGGACGATGCCCTTCATCAGCGGGTTGTCCTGATTGGCGGTGCTGACGATCTTGAGCTTGTTGTCCTTGAGGATCAGCCAGGCCCAGCCGGAGCCGAAGCGCTTGGTGGCGGCCTCGCCGAAGAGTTTCTTGAATTCATCGACCGAGCTGAAGGACGCTTTGATGGCGGATTCGAGGGATCCCTGAACCTGCCCGCCTTTGCCGGCGGGGGCGAGGGTTTCCCAGAAGACGGCGTGGTTCCAGTGGCCGCCGGCGTTGTTGCGAAGGGTGGCGCGGAGGGCCTCGTCGGCCACGTCGGGCAGGCTGGTGACGAGTTCCTGCAGCGACTTGCCCTTCAGCGACGGATTCGCGGCGATGGCGGTGTTGAGGTTGTTGATGTAGGCGGCGTGGTGCTTGCCGTGGTGGATTTCCATCGTCTTCGCATCGATGTGCGGCTCCAGCTCGCCGGGTTTGAAGCCGAGTTCGGGGAGGGTGAAGGTGGGAGCGGCAGCTTCCTGGGCGAAGGCGGAGGGCGCGGCGGCCATGGTGCCGGCGGCGAGGGAGAGCTTCACGAAGGAGCGGCGGTTGAGGTCGGGAGTGTTCATCGGGGTGATGCTAAGCGGATTGGGCGGTGGGACAAATGTAAAGGTTGGGGTGGGGATTTTGGCCCTTGGCCCGGTCATGGGGGCGTTGCATGGTATCGGCATGAGCTAGCCGGTCGCTCTGGCATCTGTATCCTGGCAGCGCATGGCGGAAGGGATCGAGAACGTGAAGAAGCGGCTCGACCGGGCGGCGGCGGCTTTGGGCGGGAGCGGGGTGAAGTATGCCGTGATCGGCGGCAATGCGGTGGCGGCGTGGGTTTCGCGGGTCGATGCCGCCGCGGTGCGCAACACGCGGGATGTGAACATCTTGCTGCGGCGGGAGGATATGGACCGGGCGCGGGCGGCGTTGGAGTCGGCGGGCTTTGTCCACCGGCGGGTTTCGTCTCTGGGCAAGGCGGGTGCGATGGATGTCTTCCTCGATGGTCCGGACGCGAAGGTGCGCGACGCGGTGCACATTCTGTGGGCGGGCGAAAAGGCGGTGCCGGATGCGATCGAGCCGGCTCCGGAGTTGGATCGGACGGAGCCGGGCGATGGCTTCAAGCTGGTGCCGCTGGAGGATCTGGTGCGGATGAAGCTGACCTCGTTCCGCGGCAAGGACCGGATGCACTTGAGGGATCTGGCGTCGGTGGGGCTGGTGGACGGGGCGTGGGTGGCGAGATTTCCGGCGGTGCTAGGGGAGCGGTTGCAGGGGATTCTGGATGATCCGGAAGGGTGATGGGGCTTGCGAGCGCGGGGTGCGGGGGAAGTCCCGGGCGCAGCCGGCTTGATCGTCCGGCGGATCGGGTTCATGCTCCGGCCATGGTGAATCTGGCGGAAATCGAAGCGCTGGCCTTGAAGCTGCCGGAATCGGACCGGGCGAAGCTGGCGGCGGGCATGTTGGATTCGCTGCCGGGGGTGTTGGTGGAAGAGGACGATGGGCTGGCTGAAGCCTTGCGGAGGTCGGAGGAGATGGATCGGGATCCTTCTGCCTGCCTGACCGATGAGGAGTTTCTCAAAGCGGTGGGACGCGGGAAATGAAAGCGGGTAGCAGTGGTCCGGCACCATCGCCGGGATCCCCGCTACGGGGTGAAGCGGCAATGAAAGGAAACCCTTCCATGGACCGCTTCCGTTTGTTCCGCTCGAGGGCGTTTTGGTTCGGGGTGCCGGGGTTGGTGTTTTTGTTGTGGGGTTGGTGGGATTCGATGGGTTACCGGTCGGGGGTTGATTTCGGACTTTGGGGGGGCGGACAATCGGCGGGAGACGTGTATGCGTATTGCTTCTCGGATGGTTGGCCGGATTCGTGGGAGGTCGAAACCTTCCAATATCAGGTGGAGCCGGAGGAGGCGCTTGAGTGGAAGATTGCGCTTATCGACCCGCCACATCCGGTTCCGGATTTACGCTCGGTATTCATCCCCTACCAATTGCTGGTCCCGTGCTTCCTCGCGGGGTGGGCGGGGCTGCTGATTTGGCGGAAGCGGAAGTTTCAGAAGAGATTGATCGAATGACGGGGCGGAGCCGCCTTTGACTGCGGGCAGCCTGCTGCCGCTTTCGGTCGTCAGCCTGCTGACGAATCCCGGCCCGACTCCACAGCAGGCTGTGGCAACAAAGTGGCAGCAGCCCCACTTCGCTGAAGCTACGAGGGGCGGAGCTGCACGCAGTCCAAGGGCTGCGGCCGAAAAAAAGGCACCCCGTTTCCGGAGTGCCTTGGTTGGCACTTGCCACTTCTTAACTTGGAACTTCAGCTCAGCGTCCACTCCGGCAGGTGCACGATCTCGCCGCCCTTGAGCGCGGACTCGTGGGCGAGGATGCCGGTGCAGGTGATGTTCGCGCTTTGGACGGCGTTCGGATAGGAATCGACGCCGGTCTGCAGCATCTTGACGAACTGGTGGACCAGGTGCGGGTGGCTGCCGCCGTGGCCGGCACCCTGGGTGAAGGAGAGATGCTCTTCGCCGCCGTCACCCCCGTACACGCCACCGGTGGTGAAGAGCTGGATTTCCTCCGGCAGGTAGTGGGCGAAGTCCGGGCACGTGACCTTCTCGGGGATCTCGGGCTCGGGCTTCTTGGCGGTGTGGATGACCAGCGGGTCGTGCTCGATCAGCGGCCACTCGACGGACTTCTTGGTGCCGTAGACTTCGATCGATTCGCGGTACTGGCGGGCGACATCGAAGAGCGAGCGGACGACCTGCGCGGCGACGTCGCTGTCCTTCATCTTGATGTGGCAGGTTTCGATCGCGAAGGGCGAGCCGTAGCAGGCGTGCATGTCCTCGGCGATGGTGCCGGAGCCGAAGCAGGAGACGTATTCCGACTGGCTGCCCATCAGGCCGAGGATGGGGCCGACGCAGTGGGTCGCGTAGTACATCGGCGGCAGGCCGGGCCAGTAGCCGGGCCAGCCTTCCATGTCCTGCTGGTGGGTGGCGCGGAGGAACTGGACCTTGCCGAGTTCGCCCTTCTCGTAGAGCTCTTTCATGAAGAGGAACTCGCGGGCATAGACCACGGTTTCCATCATCATGTACTTCAGGCCGGTCTCCTGGCAGAGGTCGATGATCTGCTTGCACTCGTCGAGGCTGGTGGCCATCGGCACGGTGCAGGCGACGTGCTTGCCGGCTTTCAGCGCCTGGATCGACTGCCGGCCGTGGTCGGGGATCGGCGAGTTGATGTGGACGGCGTGGACCTCGGGGTCGGCGAGGAGGTCTTCGTAGGAGGTGTAGCGCTTGGCGATGCCGAACTTGTCGCCGACCTCGTCCAGCTTGGACCGGGTCCGCTGGCAGATGGCGTACAGGTTCACGCCCTTGAGACGCTGATAGATGGGGATGAACTCGGCTCCGAAGCCAAGGCCGACGATGGCGATGTTGATGTTGATGTCACTCATGGGAGAAGATGGCCGTCAGACTTCGAACAAGGACGTCACCGATTGGCCGCCATGGATGCGGCGGATTGCCTCGCCGAGCAGCGGGGCGATGCCCACCGCTTGGACCTTTTCGCCAGTCGCCTGAGGGACCGAATCGGTGGTGATGATCTCCTCGATCGCCGAGTTCTTGATCCGCTCCCGGCCAAGGTCGCCGAGCACGGCGTGGGAGACCGCGGCGAAGATCCGGCGCGCGCCGTTCTTCTGGAGAATCTCGGCGGCGGCGGTGAGGGTGCCGGCGGTTTCGGTCATGTCATCGACCAGGATCACGTCGCGGCCTTCCACTTCGCCGATCACGTTCATGGCCTCGACCCGGGTCGCGCTGATGCGGTGCTTGGCGACGATGGCGAGTTCGGCGCCGAGGGCGTCGGCATAGGCGCGGGCCATTTTGACGCCGCCGACATCGGGTGACACGACGCTTAAATTGGAGGAATCGGGATGGCGTTCACGGAGGTAGCCGATGAGCGCGGGTTTGGCGTAAAGATGATCGACCGGAATGTCGAAGAAGCCTTGGATCTGCGGTGCGTGGAGGTCCATCGTCAGGACCCGGCCGACGCCGGCGGAAGTGAGCAGGTTGGCGACCAGCTTGGCGGTGATCGGAACGCGCGGCTGGTCCTTGCGGTCCTGGCGGGCGTAGCCGAAGAAGGGCATCACGGCGGTGATCCGGCCGGCGCTGGCGCGGCGGGCGGCGTCCACCATGATGAGCAGCTCCATGATGTTGTGGTTGGTCGGCGGGCAGCTTGGCTGAACGATGAAAATGTCGTCGCCGCGGATGTTTTCGTTGATCTTCACGAAGGTCTCGCCATCGGGAAAGGCGGTGACGTGGACGTCGGCGAGCTTTTCGCCGAGGCTTTCGGCAATGCGTTCGGCGAGCGCGCGGTGGGAAGTTCCACTGAAGATTTTCATGAAAGAGGATGGGACGGCTGCGGGGCGGGCGCATCGTCCGCCGGACCTGCGGTGTTCCTCAAGGCGAATCCCCGCCCCCTCGCGAAAAGCCCGCTTTTGACCTCCCCGGCCGGCTTGAGGGCACACGATTCGATTGCCAGACCGGGCTCCGGCCCTAAGCTCCCGCCCTCCAAATCATGAGCGAAGCCAAGCACGTAGCGATCGTCGGGGCCACCGGCGCGGTGGGAGAGGAAATGCTCCTCTGCCTCGAACAGCGGAACTTTCCCGTCGGCAAGCTGACCTTGCTGGCCTCCGCCCGCTCGGCCGGGAAACGGATCGCGTTCCGCGGCGAGGACATCGTCGTGCAGGAACTCACCCATGACAGCTTTGCCGGCGTCGATATCGCCCTCTTTTCCGCCGGCGGCGGGATTTCCCTCGAGTTCGGCCCCTCCGCGGCGGCCGCCGGCGCGGTGGTGATCGACAATTCCTCCGCCTTCCGGATGGACGAAGGCGTGCCGCTGGTCGTCCCCGAAATCAACCCGGAGGCCGCGAAGGATCATCCGAAGGGCATCATCGCGAACCCGAACTGCACCACCATCATCTCGCTGATGGCGCTCGCGCCGCTGCACGAGAAGTTCGGGCTGAAATCGATCATCGCGTCGTCCTACCAGGCGGTGTCCGGCTCCGGCGCGCAGGGGATCGTGGAGCTGGAAGAGCAGGTCAAGGCGATCGCCAACGGCCTGCCTTTCACCCCGAAGGTCTATCCGCGCCAGATCGCCTTCAACGTGATCCCGCAGGTCGATGCGTTCACCGACAACGGCTACACCAAGGAGGAGATGAAGATGCTCCACGAGGGCCGCAAGATCCTCGGCCACGCCGATTTGAAGGTGTCATGCACCTGCGTCCGGGTGCCGGTTTACCGCTCGCACTCGGTTTCGATCACCGCGGTTTTTGAAAAGCCGGTCGCTGTCGAGAGCGCCCGCGCCGCCTTCGCCGGCAAGCCCGGGATCCAGGTCGTCGATGATCCGGCGAACGAGGTCTTCCCGGTCCCGCTCGACACGACCGGCAAGGATGACTGCCTGGTCGGCCGGATCCGCAAGAACCTGGTCCTCGACAACGCCCTCGACCTCTGGGTCGTCGGTGACCAGGTCCGCAAGGGCGCCGCGCTCAACGCGGTGCAGATCGCCGAGCTGCTTTAAAGAGAGATGGTGGATGGCAGATGGTAGATGGCAGATTTTGGATCCCTGCCTTTCCATCCGCGATCTACCATCCACCATCTGCCATCCATGGATTTGAAGGAATACCTCGCCACCCGCGCCGCTGAAGTCGACGCCGCGCTCGATGCCTTCCTGCCGAAGGCCAAGGAGAAGCCGGCCACGATCCACGCGGCGATGCGCTACAGCCTCTTCGCCGGCGGCAAGCGGCTGCGGCCGATCCTCTGTCTGGCGGCGGCGGAAGCTTGTGGAGGCGATATCGAAAGCGCGATGCCGCCGGCCTGCGCGGTGGAGATCCTGCATACCTACTCGCTGGTCCACGACGACCTGCCCTGCATGGACGACGACGACCTGCGCCGCGGCCGCCCGACCTGCCACAAGGTCTATGGTGAAGGCATGGCGGTCCTCACCGGCGACGCCCTTCTCACGGAGGCCTTCCTGATCCTCGCCCAGACCTCGCCGGCCCGTCGTTACCCGACCGCCAGCTACGTCGCCGAACTCGCTCTCACCGGCGGCTCGACCAAGCTGATCGGCGGCCAGGTCATGGACCTCGAAGGCGAGGGCAGGAAGCTGACCAAGGCGCAGCTGGTCAAGATCCACGAATCGAAGACCGCGGCCCTCCTTGCCACTTCGATCCGCCTCGGCGCGATGACCGCGAACGCCACCGACAAGCAGCTTGAGGCGCTCACCGTCTTCGGCCGCGCGCTCGGACTAGCCTTCCAGGTGATCGACGATATCCTCGACGTCACCGCCTCCACCGAGGTCCTCGGCAAGACCGCCGGCAAGGACCTCGCGGTGGAAAAGGCGACCTATCCCTCGATCCTCGGTTTGGAAAAATCCCGCAAGGAGGCCGCCAAGCTGACCAAGGAAGCGATGGATGCCCTGCTTCCTTTCGGCAAAAAGGCGCTGCACCTGCGGGAGATCGCGGATTACCTGCTGAAGAGGGAGTATTGATTGCGCCTTACTTGATCTTTGACGGGTAAGGCGAGTCGTGGCACCCTGTCTCCATGCCCAGCCTTAAAATCACCGCGAAGCGTCAGGCCACGTTTCCATTGGAGACCTGCGAAGCCCTGCGGATCGGGCCCGGTGACATCGTCGATATCGAGCCGCGGATGATCGGCGGCGAGCGGGTTTGGGTGCTCCGTCCCAGGCCGGCTCCGGACCGCTCGTGGGTCGGTGGCTTGAACGGGCAGATCAAGAGTGTGGATCACTCGATGGAGAGCATCCGCCGCAGCATCGCCGCCGGCCGTCGAAAGGAGGGCGTTTGAAGGTCGGACTCGACACCTCGGTGGTCCTCCGCTTGATCGTCGGCCAGCCGGAAAATCAAACCCGGGTTGCCGTCGCCTTCCTTGATGAGATCCGGCGAGCTGGCCAACAGGCGGTGGTCGATGATCTGGTGGTGGCCGAAGCGTATTTCGTAGCCCAGTATCATTACGGAGTCTCGAAGGCCGCCGCCCTGGCCACGCTTCACGGGATGTTCCAGGCTGGCGAGATCATCGCCACCGGCCAGGCGGCCCGGATCCTCTCGATGTCCGGCCTTGCCTCGGCCAAGCCGGGGTTCGTCGATCGTCTTATCCACGCGTCCTACACGGGCTCCGGGGAGACCATGGCGAGCTTCGAGAAAGCGGCGGGCAAGCTGGAGCGGGTGAGGGTGCTTAAATAGCTCCCGTTCGATGCGGTGGGCATCGACTTCTCTGCGGGGATCTTCATTCCTCCTTGCGGAAACCGCCGCGGCGCATCTCCCACACATACCACCCTTCCACCTTCTCCCGCGCCCACGGGGTCTTGCGCAGGAAGGTCAGGCTGGATTTGAGGCTCGGGTTGTCCTGGAAGCAGCGGATGCGGATTCGGTGGCCCATTTCCTCCCAGCCGTATTTCTCCTGCAAGGTGCGCACGATGGTCTCCAGCGTGACGCCGTGCAGCGGGTCCTTCGGGTGCTGTTGCGGCTCGTCGCTCATGACTTGCGGCCTTCGTCGTATTCGTAGAAATCGAACATGGCCATGAGATCATCCCGATCCGCGAAGCCGCCGCCGGCCTTCGACTTCGCGAGCATTGCCGAGCCGCCGTCATCGTCGCGCCAGCCGCGCTTGCGGGCGAAGCTGTTCCACACGAGGTAGTCGATCTCGTGAAGCCCGCGGCCTTCGCCGAGGCACCAAGCGAGGATCTCCCCGTCGCTCTTCCCGGCCAACACGCGGGACTTCACGTCGGCGTAGTCCACCCGCAGGAAGGCGCAGATCCGGCCGTCGAAGCCTTTGCCGAGGAAGGCGTGGTAGTCGGGTCCAAGTTCGCCCGCAGCGTGAAGGCGGATCTTGTCGCACATCCGCGGAAAGTAGATGAGGCCGCCGGTGTCATCGAAGGCGCTGCGGGGAAATTTCGGCATGGCGCGAGTGTCGATGGATTCGCGGCGGCTGCAACCGCTCAAGCGGCTCACTTCGCCGATTGGGCGCGGAGACTTACCTCACCGGCTCCTTGTCGAGCTGGAAGGCATCGTGCACGGCGCGGGCGGCGTCCTCGATGCTGGTTTCCTCGACGGTCACCGCGATCTTGATCTCGGACGTGGAAATCATGCCGATGTTGATGCCCGCGTCGCCGAGGGCCTTGAACATGGTGGCGGCGACGCCGGAGTGGGAGCGCATGCCAATCCCGACGGCCGACAATTTCGCGATCCCGCCTTCGGTCTCGATCTTGGCGTCGGGGCTGAGCGCGGCGAGCACCGGCTTGAGCGCGGCCTGGGCCTTGCCGAGGTCGTTCGAATGCATCGTGAACGAGTGCCGCGCGAGGCCGTCGCTGGCGATGTTCGAGACGATCATGTCGAGGTTGATTTCCGCGTCGCCGAGCGCCCCGAGGATCTTGCCGGACATGCCGGGGACGTCGGGGATGCCGGTGATGGTGACGCGGGCTTGGGAGCGCTCGATGGAGACTCCGCGGATGACGACGTTTTCCATGGCAGGATGTTCTTCGAGCACCAGCGTGCCCGGGTTGTCATTGAGGGATGAGCGGACTTCGAAAACGACGCCGTATTTCTTGGCGAACTCGACCGACCGCGACTGCATGACCTTCGAGCCGGACGAGGCCATTTCCAGCATCTCGTCGTAGGAAATCTCGGGCAGCTTGCGGGCGTTCGGGACGATCCGCGGGTCGCAGGTGTAAACGCCGTCGACGTCGGTGAGGATCTGGCAAACGTCGGCCTTCAGCGCGGCGGAAATGGCGATCGCGGTGAGGTCGGAGCCGCCGCGGCCGAGGGTGTGGATCATGCCTTCCGGCGTGATGCCCTGGAAGCCGGCAACGACCAGCGCCTTGCCGGACTCCAGCTCGCACTTCATGTAGGACGGGTCGATGTCCTCGATCCGGCCGCGGGTGTGGGAGCCCCGGGTGTGGATGCCCGCCTGGCGGCCGGTGACGGAAACGGCGGGCACGTCGATTTCATGCAGGGCCATCGCGACCAGCGCGATCGACTGCTGTTCGCCGGTGGAAAGGAGCACGTCCATCTCGCGCTCGGACGGGTTCTCGCCGAGTTCCTTGGCCATCTTGATCAGGCCGTCGGTGATGCCGGACATTGCGGAGACGACGGCGACCACCTGGTTGCCGGCGTCGCGGGTGCGCTTGAGGCGCGCCGCGACGTTGCGCATGCGGTCGATGGAGCCGACGGAGGTGCCGCCGTATTTTTGGACGATGAGGGCCATGGCCTTGAAGCGGGCGGGAGTTAAAGGGAGGTGCCGGGGCTTGGCAAGCACGGGGTGGGGCATGGGGGAATCATCAATCACCAATCCTTCAATCACCCATCAGAGTGTGGGGGAAAGTCGCTGGATGAACCCTATGGATCAACCGCTAGCCGGACGAAAATCCTGCCGGAACTGATCGGGAAATTGCGCCAGAAGAGTCCGTTGCCATCGGACTGCTCCGCCACGCCTGTCGCCGGCCAGTTGCCGAAGTTGGTGCTGCTCTGGCCCTCGTAGCTCAGCTCCGGGGCCGCCTTGCGGTATTGAAAGCGGAAGACACTGCCCTGCCGGAATCCCGCCGGGCCGGAGGGGCTGATGTAGTAGTCCGCGGCGGACAGGTATCCGCCGCAGCAGGCCAAGCCCGCGATGATCCTACAGTTCATACCCCCCCCCCCCCGGGAGCGCTGGTCTTCAGACCGGCCCGAATGGTCCCTGACTGCCGATCGAAAGCCTCCACGCCCCCGCATCCGTGCTTGCCGCCCCAAGCGCCTTCCCCGGATGCTCCCACCATGCCCGTTCCGGCCGATGCCTTCCTCGACGCCGCCGTCCGCTCCTTCGACGACAACGCGGAGTTGCAAGTGATCGCGAAGCGGGAGCTGCAGGAAGCCCTGCACCACGCGCCGGACCGCGGCGAGCCGCTTGACGCGCTGGCCCGGCGCTTTGATCGGGCGGATGCCAAGCCGCGCCACCGTTGGCGGCTCGTCCTTGGCTCGGCGGCGGTCGTTTCCCTGGCCCTCGCCGTGTGGACGTTGGCGGGGCTGTTCGCGCAGCGCGACGAGTTCCTCTGGCTGCGCGGAATGGTGTCCTCGGACTTTGATGCCCTTGAAATGCCGGCGGACAAGATCGTGCGCGGGCTTTCCCCGCAGGACCGCTTGCTGCAGATGGGCGACCCCGATGCGAGACCGGGTGGCGACCGGATGAAGGGGCTGTGGGAATCCGATCCGGCGAACCCGGCCTACCTTGCCGAACATGCGCGATGGCAGGTGAAGGAAGAGAAGACCCTGCCGCCGGAGCTGCTCGCGGAGGCGTTGCGGCTGGAGCCGGACAACGGCTACATCCACTACCTGGCGGCGATTGCGGAATCGCCCGGCGCGGTGCAATCCTTGGACGTGCCGCGGAAACGCGGGGAGCCGCGACCGCCCACCATTTACGAGGTCACGGACGATGCGAAGTGGCGCAAGACGCTCGATCACTTGCACGCCGCGGCAATGGCACCGCGCTTCGAAGGCTACGAAAACGAACTGCTCTCAAGACGCTTGCCGCTGCTCTCGCCAGCAGACGATATCCTTTCGATCGCACCTCTGTGCCATTACCTTTTCATGGATGGTATCGTGAGCGTGAACGGGTTCCGGCTCTATGAAGTGATCTCCGCCAAGGCGCAGGCGTGTCGGACACAAGGCGACCGCGAGGGATTTCTCAAGCTGGTGGAAAGCTGGGACCGGCTCTTCGGTCGCCTGACGGCGGATGGTCGCCTGACGCTGCTGAATCTACTCATCCTTCGATCAAGCGCAGGAGCGCCGCTCGATGGCCTTATTGCGACGGCGGAGGATTTGGAGTTGGCGGACATGGCCGTGCGACTTCGGGAGCGGAAAGAGAAGCTATCGCGCGACCATTCGCCACTCCACAAGGCGATGCATTTCGAGGAAGCAAAGAACCAGGAAGCGCTCTACGGTTCGTATTTCCATCAGCAATCGTTTCCACTGGAAATGCCCGGCGAGGGAAAACTGCGGCCCGGTCGGCTGGCGGAGTATGCGCTGCTGGATCGCCTGGCAGCCATCGCCGGCTGGGGCGTGCTCGCTTTGGCGGCGGTAGCAGTGGCGATCTATCGCTTTCGCGGCTCCATCCTGGTGCGGTGCTTGTCGGGGCGGCTCGCGATGCTGGCAGGACCCCGCGACCTGCTGCATGTGGCGTTGGTGGGCGCAGGGCTGCCGTATTTGCTGGCGCTGGCGGTCATTCATTTCACGCCGCTCGGCAGCCGCGCATGGAGCCTTTCCACGCAGGGCGGCTCGATTCTGGCGGGGCAGCTCGCCTCGGTCCTGCTGGTGATGCTGCTGCTGCCGCCGCTGGTCGCTCGCACCTATCTAACACGCCGTGCCGGGCGGGCGGCGCTCGCGGCAGGCCCGCCGGTCGCGGGCTGGCTCGCGGTGATCGCAGCGGGCGCGGCTCTCCCGGTCTTTGGCTTGGCGCAGTGGATGACGCTGCCGGAGCCGCTGATGGAAGGCGGGGATTTCTTTTCGGGCCGGTCGATGATCGAGCTGGATCCCGGACGGGCCTCAGATCCGGGACAAGGATGGCTGTGGGCGGGCGCCAGCTTGCTGGCGATCGCCCTGCTCATCGGGATGGCGGGGATCTTGCGAGGCCTGTTTTCGCGGAGGAGGAATCTGCTGCGGCGCTTGGTGCTAGCGCGGTTGGTCTTCCCCGCCTACGTCGCGGGGGCCTTGATGTTCGCCGTGGCGATGCCGCTTTACCACGCGGTCGAGCGTCACTGGTTCGCGCTCGATACGACAACGACCTTCCTTCCCGAGAACTGGGGGCTGACACCGGCCGAGGCGGAGTTGGTCAGACAGGAAGTGGCGCAGATCCGTGAGGCGCTGGAGGAGACGAGGTAGCGCCCGGGAGTGCAGGTCGTGAGACCGGCGCATTTCCTGCCTTTCACTTCGATATTCGACGTTGGGCGTTCGATGTTCGACGTTCGACGTTCGACGTTCGAATCCTCCCCCGTGAACCGCAGCTTCCCTTCCCGCGATTTCCCGTTCAAGCTGCCCGAAATCCCGCCCCTCTCCCACCATGCCCCTCTTCACCGTCAGCAAATCCATCCGCATCGCCGCGCCGGTGCAGCAGGTCTACGATCTCGTCCGCGATTTCAAGTCGTGGCCGCTTTGGTCGCCGTGGCTGATCGCGGAGCCGTCCGCGAAGCTCAGTTATTCCGACGACGGCCGCGGCTACACTTGGGACGGCCCCATCACCGGCAGCGGCGAGATGGAAATCACCGGTGGCGACCCGCCGTGGTCGATCCATTACCGCCTTACTTTCCTCAAGCCGTGGAAATCGGTGAACAAGGCCGACTTTTTCCTCGCCGAGCACGACGGCGCGACCGAGCTGACCTGGAACATGGAAGGCGCGCTGCCGTGGTTCATGTTCTGGATGAAAGGCATGATGAGCGCGTGGATCGGTGCTGACTACGATCGCGGGCTGAAGATGATCAAAGACCTCGCGGAGACCGGTGCGGTGCCATCGAAGCTGGAGTTCATCGGCAAGCAGGCGGCAGGCGGTTTCAAATTTGTCGGCGTGAGGTCGAGCTGTTCCATCCCCGAAATCGGGCCGGCGATGGAGCGGGATTTCGCGAAGCTCATGGCCTGGATGGAAGCCAGCGGCGCGACTCCGGGCGGAGCGCCTTTTTCGATCACACACCGTTGGGATCCGGTGAAGGGCATCGCGGATTGCACCGTCGCCGTGCCGACGGATGCCGCAGCGACCGGGGAATTCACCGCCGGCGAGATCCCGGCCTGCACCGCCTACGTCGTGAAACACACCGGTGCCTACCGCCATCTCGGCAATGCCTGGGCGGCCGGGATGATGCACGGCCGGGCGAAGCTCTTCGCGGCGGACAAGAAGGTGCCGATGTTCGAAATCTACGACAACGACCCGACGGTGACCCCGGAAGGAGAGTTGGTGACGCGCGTCCATCTCCCGGCGAAGCCGTGAAAGGTAGGGTCGGACTCCCTAGGCCGACCGGAACGGTACCTCCCTGCCCGCTGCTTCTTCAGGTCCGGATCGCCGATCCGTGCCCATGGACTGCGGCAGCCTGCTGCCGCTTTGTTGCCACAGCCTGCTGTGGAGTCAGGCCCGGACTCGCCAGCAGGCTGACGGAAGGAGAGCGGCAGCAGGCTGCACGCAGTCCATGGCCCCCACCTTGAAATACCCGCTTGCCAGATCGTGTAGAGTCTCCCCGCCCATGCGAACCTTTGCCTGCCTCACCTTCCTCGCTGTCGCGAGTGCCGCCGAAATCGAAAGCACCTTCTTCGCCGAAAGCCTGCGCGACCCGATGGAAATCGCGGTCGCGCCGAACGGCGACCTCTACGTCGTCGAGCGCGAGGGCCGGGTGCTCCGCGTCCGGCCGTCGACCGGCGGCGTCTTTGAGATCGGCAACATCCCGGTCACCGCGCTGACGCAGGCGGATTCCAAATCGAATTGGGCCCGCGAGGACGGCATCCTCGGGATCACCCTCGATCCCGCTTTTGCGAAAAACCAACGGGTCTTCATCTACTACAGCCACGCGAAGGAAATGCTCAACCGCCTGTCGCGCTTCACCCTGAAGGACGGCAAGCTCGACCTCGCCTCGGAGAAAGTCCTGTTCGACGTGGTGACCGACCGCCGCGACCGGGTCTGCCACCACGGCGGATCGCTCGCCTTCTCGGCCGACGGCCTGCTCTACCTGCTGACCGGCGACAACACCAATCCCTTCGAGAGCGGCGGCGTCGCCCCGATCGACGACCGCGACGGCCACGACCATGCCAACGCGATGCGCAGCGCGGGCAGCACCAACGACCTCCGCGGCAAGGTCCTGCGGATCCGCCCGACCGAGGACGGCTACGAAATCCCGGCCGGCAACCTGTTTCCGCCCGGCACCGCCAAGACCCGCCCGGAGATCTACGTGATGGGCTGCCGCAATCCCTTCCGCATGTCGATCGACCCGAAGACCGGCGTGGTCTACTGGGGCGAGGTCGGTCCCGATGCCGGCGACGCGGGTCCCAAGGGCCCGCGCGGCCACGACGAAGTGAATCAGGCCAAGAAGGCCGGCAATTTCGGCTGGCCCTTCGTGATCGCCGACAACAAGCCGTATCCGATCGTCGACTTCACCACCGGCAAGCCGGGCGCGATGACCGATCCCGCCGCGCCGAAGAATCCCGGCAAGCACAACACCGGCCTGGCCGAGTTGCCGCCCGCACAAAAGGCCTTCATCTGGTATCCCTACGCCGAAAGCCCGGAGTTCCCGGTGCTGGGCAAGGGCGGCCGCAACGCGATGGCCGGCCCGGTCTTCTACTACGAGCCTGGTAGAAAGTACAACCTGGTTGGCAAGGAGGACGACCACACCCTTCTCATCTACGACTGGATGCGCAGCAAGCTTTGGAAGGCCAAGCTCGGCGACGAGGAGAAGCTGGTGAAGATCGAACCTCTGATGGACGGATTGAAGCACCCGATGGACATGGAGATGGCGGCCGATGGCACTGTCTGGCTGCTGGAATACGGCGGCGATTGGTACTTCAACAAGGACGGCCGGATCCGGCGCCTGCGGCCGTCTGACGGCAACAAGCCGCCGGTCGTCAAGATCGCTTCCGCCGGCACCGTACACACCGCGACCGCCTCGGATCCGGACGGCGGAGAGGTGAGCATCGAGTGGTGGCTGACCGAAGGTGCCGGCGAATTGAAGATCGGCAGCGGTCCCTCGATCACCCACGTCTCCGGCGGCAGCGAGCTGCGCGCCGTGGCGACGGACGCGAAGGGCAAGGTCGCCGTCGCGCGGGTCTCGTTGATTCAGGAGCAGGCACTGCCCGCGTTGGACCTGGAGCTTGCCGGCAAACCTTCGCAGCTCGGCTTCGGTGAAGAGCTGGCATTCTCCGTCAAGGGTGCCGCCGATCCTTCCAAGGTGGTCGTCCGCGCCCGTTACATTCCGCCGACCGGCCACGATGCCGGCGGCCCGCAGTTCAGCTCGGAGATCGAGAAGCTGGTGACCTCCAAGCAATGCCTCGCCTGCCATCAGGTCGAGAAGACCTCGGTCGGCCCGTCCTACCTCGACGTCGCCATGAAGAACCGCGCCGACGCCGGCGCGCTGGAGCGGCTGCGCGGCAAGCTGAAGACCGGCGGCGCCGGAGTCTGGGGCGAAGTGCCGATGCCACCACAGATCGCCGTTTCCGACGCCGAGGGCGAGACCATCATCAGCGCGATTCTGGCCCTGGCCGGGGGGATGTCAGAGACCCGCGGCACCGCGAAAGGCAAGCTCGCCCTAGCCCCGAAGCCCGCAAACGCCGGCAACGGCGGGGCCTGGGAAATCACCGCCGAAGCCCCCGGCTTTACCCCGGCAAAGACCCGCGTGGCAGCGAAGTAGCGCAATTTTGCAAATTGCGTGTGGGAACGGGTCGCCGCGCCGGGGAGCTACGAATCTTCGGGATCCCGTCCGCCTTACCTCTCCCAGGGCCAGTTGAAGCCGCCTCCTCCGGGCTTGCACCCCGGCGTCCGCCCGCCATGCTCCCGCGCATCGTGAATCCCATCCCGGTCGAACCGTCGTTCGAAGCCTTCCGCAAGCTCGCCGAACAGGGCAATGTCGTCCCTGTTTACACCCAGCTCGCGGCGGACTTCGAGACGCCGCTGTCGGCGTACCTCAAGGTGCGCGACGCGCGGCATTCCTTCCTGCTCGAAAGCGCCGAAAGCAGTGACAAGGGCGGACGGTGGTCGATCATCGGCAGCGGACCCCGCCGGGTGATCGAGGCCCGCGGCAAAGATCTCACCATCCGCGAAGGGTCGTCGGTCGAGAAGTTCACCGTGGAAGACGACGTGCTCGCCGCACTGGAACGCCACATGGCCGGCTACAAGCCCGTCCTCCACGGCAACCTGCCGCCCTTCTGCGGCGGGCTGGTCGGTTACCTCGCCTACGATGCCGTGCGCCAGTTCGAGCCGACCGTGCCGTCGCCGCCGAAAGACGAGCTCGGGATTCCCGACGCCGTGTTCATGCTGGCCGACACGCTGATCGTCTTCGACCAGCGCCTGCGCCGCCTCCAGATCATCGCCAACGCCTTCACCGGCGACCATGCGACGCTGGAAGAAGCCTACGCCGCCGCCCGGACGAAAGTCGCGGCGCTGGTGGAAATGCTCAATCGCCCGCTCCACGTGCCCGCCCTCAACGGCCTCGCGCCGGTCGAGCCGGAGCCTGCGCAAAGCAACACGACCCAGGCGGAATACGAGGACATGGTCCTTCGCGGAAAGGAATACATCGCCGCGGGCGACGTGTTCCAGTTCGTGCCGAGCCAGCGCTTCGCCACCGATTTCCACCGCTCGCCGGTCGATCTCTACCGCGCGCTGCGCCATGTGAATCCTTCGCCGTACATGTTCATCGTGGAGCTCGGCGAGTTCGCGCTGGTCGGGTCGTCGCCGGAAGTCCACGTCCGCGCGATCCGCGGCCGGATCGACATCCGCCCGATCGCCGGCACCCGCTGGAGAGGGAAGACCCCGGAGGAGGACGACGCCCTCGCCGCCGACCTGCTGGCCGACCCTAAGGAGCGCGCCGAGCACCTGATGCTGGTCGACCTCGCCCGCAACGACGTCGGCCGGATCGCCAAGCACGGCAGCGTGAAGGTCGACGACTTCATGATCGTGGAGCGCTACAGCCACGTCATGCACATCGTGTCGAATGTCACCGGCGAGCTCGACGACACCCACAGCGCCTACGATGTCCTGCGCGCGACTTTCCCCGCCGGGACCGTCAGCGGCGCGCCGAAGATCCGCGCGATGCAGGTGATCAACGAGCTCGAGAAGAGCAAGCGCTGCGCCTACGCCGGCGCGGTCGGCTACTTCGGCTTCGACGGCGGCCACGACTCCTGCATCACCCTGCGCACCTGCCTGCTCAAGGACGGCAAGGCCTACGTCCAGGCCGGCGCCGGCGTCGTCGCCGACTCGAACCCGACCTACGAGTACGAAGAAACCGTCAACAAGGCCAAGGGCATGCTCCGCGCCATCGCCCTTGCGAAGACGCTAGAGTCTTAAGATCTAAAAGACTAAAAGTCAAAGAGAGTTCGACCTTCAGACCTTCAGACCTTCGACCTTCGACCTTCGACCTTCGACCTTCAGACCTTCAGACCTTCAGACCTTCGACTTCCCCATGCTCCTCATCATCGACAACTACGACTCCTTCACCTACAACCTCGTCCAGTATTTCGGCGAGCTCGGGGCGGAGATGAAGATCGTGCGCAACGACGCGCTGACTGTGGACGAGGTGAAAGCGCTCAAGCCCGAGCGGATCTGCATTTCGCCCGGTCCCTGCACGCCGAACGAGGCCGGGATTTCCTGTGAGCTGATCGAGAAGCTCGGCGCAAGTACGCCGATTCTAGGAGTTTGCCTCGGCCACCAGTCGATCGGGCAGGTTTATGGCGGCGAGGTGGTTCGCGCTGCCACGCTGATGCACGGCAAGACCTCGCCGATCCATCACGAGGGCAAGAGCGTCTTCGCCGGCCTGCCGAGCCCCTTCGAAGCGACCCGCTACCATTCGCTCATCGTCAAACGCGAGACCTTGCCCGACTGCCTGGAGATCACCGCCTGGACCGCCGACGGCGTGATCATGGGCCTCAAGCACAAGGAGCACCCCGTCCACGGCGTGCAGTTCCACCCGGAGTCGATCCTGACGCAGGATGGGAAGCGGATCCTGGAGAATTTCCTGGGGTTCTAACAGGCTTCGCTGGCTCTATTCCATTTAGCGCTTCGCGTTCACCAACTCGTGGAAGTTCACGCGGTAGCGGATTTCCTCGCGGCCGGTGAGGGCGTCGGAAACCTGGAACAGCAGATGCGGCGGATCGTGGGGGGTATCGCTCCATTGGATGTCGATCAGCCCCATCTTGTGCTTCGCGGTGGCCACGGGGGAGACGCGGGTGCGGTTGAACTCGGGCTTCTCGATCTGGTTGAGGCCGGCGAACTGGAGCTCGATGGCATCGTAGCCGATGGCCCCCGGGATGCGGCAGACCTCGGCGTAGTGCTGGTCGCCGGTGAGGAAGACGACGCCCTGCGCGCCGCTGTCGCGGACCGTCTTGAACAGGCGCTCGCGGGCGGCGGGGAATTCGGCCCAGGTTTCCGAACCGGTGCCGGCATCGAGGAGGATCTGGTAGCCGGAAACGATGAAGCGCAGGGTGGCGGGTTGCTTGAGCTGCTCGGCCAGCCACTTCCATTGTGGCTCGCCGAGGGTGTCGGCCTGCGGACCCGGATCGTCGCGGTTGTAGCGGGGATCGAGGAGGATGATCTGGAGGGACTTCTCACCTTCTCCAAACACGCGGGAGTAGTAGATCCCGTCCTGTCCGGCGGGGATGACGTCATCCATTTCCCAGAACTGGCGGAACAGCTCCTTGCTCTCCTTCTTCAAAGAGTAGGTCTTGCCCATGTCATTGAGACCGAAGTCGTGATCGTCCCAGGTGGGGAGAAAAAGCGAATCGCGCTTGAGTTCGGCGAAGCCCGGTTTGGCGGCGAGCTGGTCGTAGCATTTCCGGATGAAGCCGATGTCGTCCTTGGTGTCGGCGTAAACATTGTCGCCGATCCACAGGCAGACCTCGGGCTTGGCCTTGACGTAGGCGGCGAGGGCGGGGGTCGGCTCGTTCTGGCGATGACAGGCGAGGATGGCGAGGCGGCGGGGTGGTTCCGCGCAGGCGGGAAGTGCGGTGAGCAGCAAGAGGGCGAGGCGTCTCATGGGCGGAGGGATTTTTCGAGATAGGGGACGAAGAACGTGACGGCGGGCGTTTCGAGCCCGGGGGCTTTTGCGATGTCGTCCCAGCGGCGGAGGGTGACGGCTTCCCGGAAGTGGGGCTCGGCTTCGAAGTTGGAGCGTTCGACATCCGACATGTTGCCGCCCTGGTCGTGATAACTTTTCAACGAGGTGGGCGACAGGGCGGAAACGTAGTCGGGATCCACGGTGCAAAGGTAGCGCTTGGCGGCAACGTGGAGGCGGACGGGATCGGCGACGGCAGGGCCGAAATGCTCCAGGAGCCACGGATGGGCGCGCTCTTCATGTCGGTCGTCGAGATCGGCGTGATCGTCGGCGGGCAGCTGCTCTTCGCCGAGGAGATGGCCGATGTCGTGGAGCAGGGCGGCCGCCACGAGCGGTGCCGTGGCGCCGCTTTCGACCGCCAACGAAGCACACTGGAGCGCGTGTTCGAGCTGGTTGACCGCTTCCGAGCCGTAGGCTTCGGTGCCACGGGTTTCGAAGACGTCGATGATGATGGGGATGACGGGGTTCATGGTGGGTAGTGTTAGTGTTTGACCGCCGCCATCAACCCGGCGGCGAGGGTGCAGGAGATGGCGACGACACCGCGGTGCCGGCGGTCCCACCCGTTGGAGAGGATACGGTTGCCGGGGGGGCGGCCGATCGACTGCGCAAGGCCGTTCGCCGCCCACGGCGCGGCGATCGAGGCGAGGCCGGTGGAAAGACTGACGATCCAATTGAAAATGACCGACAGGATGCCGCCGGCCGTCATCATGCTCCGGCCACCGGGGCGATCCGGCAACTGACCGTTGATGGCTTGCCCGACCGCATAACTCCACAGCACGAGTGCGCCACACCAGCCGGGTTGCAATTTCGTCAGGCCGAACTCCTGCATCATGCCCGGGATCGCGAAGCCGAAAGCCGGCCGACCCGTGCAATAGAACGGGTGAAAGCCCATTGCCGTCAGAAGGGTGACCATCCGTGCCCGGCGGAAGCGGTGGCACTCGGGTGCGGAGTCCGGGGGGAACTGGCTTGTGGCGTCCATGGAAACAAAAATGCTCCCGAAAGAAACATCAAGCCGAGGCTGTTTTCATCTCCGGGCAGGCGCAATGGAGGGGTCGTGACAATATCATCACGGGTTCCATGCGATGCTCCGCCCGTTCCCGGAGGCAGGACGCCCCACGGATCTGCGTCTGGAGGAAGCACACCCGAAGGACTCCCCTCGGCGTCGTTTGCTGCTGTCTGCAATTCATGACCGTCCGGCGGTACGCTTCGGGTGCTTTCATCTCCTTGACCAGCCTGAAGAGCCCGAATGGCGATCGTGTCACAGAGTATATTAAATTAAGTTACAGTTTCGACGCATTGATTTTCAATTGGTTACTAAACTGTTTCACGACAAGCTTCGCCGCCGGTCTGACCTGGGCCTCTTCATCGCGGTGTCATGAGAAGAAACTTTATTGCCGCTTCATCCGCGGCGCTTTGTCTAACGGGAGGTCTGCCGGCCATCGAGTTCGGCAACCTCGAGGTGATCCAGAACAATACCTCCAACCGCGGGCTCAACGAAACCCTGCCTGCGGTTTCGGTCAGCGTCGCATCGGGGAGTACGGCGAATTTCAATTTCACCGGGGCGAACCGCGGCGATATCGACGTCACTTTCGGCAATCCCAACGACGCCGCGAACGGGGTGATCATCACGGCGGTCAGCGAGAACGGCCGCGACAACTCGCTCACGGACACGAGCGTCCTTCCCGACACGCCGATGCCCCCGGGCTTGCAGTATGCCAACGCTTTTTCCGAACTGAGCGGGGGAGCGAACCTGGGCCGCTTCTTCATCCCGATCGCGAATTCTCCCGCGGGATCGGAATTCAACATCAACGTGGCGGCAGCCTACTTCCCCTTCAGCGAAGGCTGGCTCGGCGGACACAGCCAGAACAGCACCGGGGCCAACGGCGGCGTGCAGAACGTCCTGACCGCGACCAGCGGCATCAGCATCGGCACCCATTTCTTCGACAATGCGGGGGGCAGCTTCACGATCAACCTGAGCAGCCTGACCTCCTTCGGCGTCCCGGCCACCTCGCAGAACGGCGTGCTGCTGGTCACCGGCCACAAGAACGAGGACAACTACGCGCTTTCGGGCGACAACGCCAACGGCTCCTTCCAGGTCCGCCTCAAGGACAACGGCGTCAGCGGAGCCGGCACCGAGCGCGACCCGATCGGCTTCGTCTACGTCCCGGTGGTCACCGCCGGTCCCGACCTGGTTTCCGCGGTCGGCCGCATCCAGAGCGACGGCTCGGCGGAAATCTCCGGCGGGACTTTCACGGTGACCAAGCTCACCGGCAGCTTCACCCCGGTCGCCACCACGGCGGACACCACCGAACTGGGCTTTACTGTGGTGGTGACGGATGCCACCGGAATCGCCGTCGGCCAGACGGTCGCGGGTGCCGGGATTCCCGCCAACACCAAGGTCACCGCGATCGCGGGGACCACGATCACCTTGAACAACGCCGCCACCGCAGCGGCAGCCGCCGTGGCCGTGACCTTCACCACCCCGCCGGTCCAGGGCCGCTGGCTGCTGGAGATCCCGAATCAGACCGAGGCCACCGGCACGCTGATGGTGACGCCCTGCACGGATGGAACCACCGCCACCAACAACGTCGATAACATCGTCTCCTACCAGTGGGACGGTAATCTGGGAACCAACGGTGGCTGGGTCATTGAAAGCCGCGACATTGTCGACACGACGGCGAACCCGGTTCTCGAGGACGGCCTGACGCCGGACGAGGACATGTTCAACTTCGCCTTCTTCACCACCATCCCGCAGAACGCCCAGCCGACCGTTTCGATCACCTCGCCCGCCAACGGCGCGGAGATCGCGACGGGTAACAGCGTGACCATCATCGCGGCTGCGGCGGATGCGCCTCCCGGCTCCGTTTCCAAAGTGGAGTTCTATCTGAATGGCGTGCTTGTTTCCACCGACACCGCGGCTCCTTACGAACACACCACCCCGATCTACAACCTGCCGGCGGGAATCACGGTGGACGCGGTGGTCGAAGACAACAGCGGTGCGCGGATCTCCGCCTCCCAGGTCGTCTACACCGTGACGCCTCCCGCCGGTGTGGGTGGTTTGTATTTCAACGGCGTCAACGAATACGCCAACCTCGGCGATGCCGCCGCCCTGAAGCTTTCCACCTTCACTCTGGAAACCTGGTTCCGCCGCACCGGTTCGGGCGTGGCCGCGACCACCGGCACCGGTGGCGTGGTTGCGATCCCGCTGGTCACCAAGGGCCGCGACCAGGCCGACCAGTCGAACCTCGACATGAACTACTTCCTCGGCATCCGTCAGTCCGACGGCGTGCTGGTGGCGGACTTCGAGGACTCGAACCTCGGCGTCAACGTACCGGTCGCCGGCTCCACCCCGGTCCCGCTTGACCAGTGGCAACACGCCGCCGCGACCTTCGACGGCACGCAGTGGAAGCTCTACCTCAACGGCAACCTCGAAGCTACGCGCAACGCCGGCGGCCTGGTGCCCCGAGCCGACAGCATCCAGCGCGCGGCGATCGGTTCCGCGCTCAACTCGACGGGGGTCGCCAGCGGTTACTTCAACGGCTTCATGGATGAAGTCCGGATCTGGAACGGCGCGCGCACGCAGTCGCAGATCCGCGCCTCGCTGAACTTTGAGATCCCTTCCACCACCGGCCTCGTCGCCCGCTGGGGGATGACCGAAGGCACCGGCACGGAGATCAACAGCACCGCCGGCACGCTGGTGGGCACGCTGGTCAACACCCCGTTCTGGTCCGCCGGCCAAACCTTCACCAACAACGTGAAGCCCGACGTGGCCGTGACTTCCCCCGCGGAAGGCAGCCGCTTCATCGTCGGCCAGGCGATACCGATCACCGCTTCGGCGAACGATCCCGACGGCACCATCGCCCAGGTCGAGTTCTTCGACAACGGGATCTCCCGCGGCGTGGACAACGCTGCACCGTTCGAGCTCAACTACACCAATGCCCCGCTCGGCGGCTACCATCGCCTGACCGCGGTGGCGACCGATCTGCTGGGTGACACCTCGTTGTCCGAAGCCGTGACCGTGGATGTCACTCTCGCTGCTCCGGTCCTGCCGGGTTACAGCGCAGGCGTCATCAATGGCGGCGACCCCGACATCGACGACGGCACGCCCCCTGCCGATCCGGCCGCTTGGCTGGTCGAGTCCAGCACCGTGGCACCGCGGAACTTCGATCTCCCCGGCACCGACCTCGGTGACCTCGCCGTCAACCTGGCCGGCAGCCCGGTTGGCTTCAGCTCGGGAGTCCTGCTTGCCAGCAACCACAGCATCCTCGGCAACCTCGCCTCGAGCGACCAGAGTCTCGCTTCCTACCGCGGCACGAACGGCGAATACCTGCTGAGCAGCATCGACAACGAGGATCCCGGTGCGACCGATCCGCTCGCCTTCGAGGAATCGTCGCGCTTCTCGCTCGGCTACTTCCCCTATGTCAACGGCTGGGTCGGTGCCAATGTCGATGCCGCCGGTGCGGTTCTCAACGCCAGCTCGAACCTGCCGCCGGGCGTGGTCATCACCAACACCGCCGCCGGGGTCTATCAGATCAGCGGCCTGCCGGTTTCAGGCAACCTGCTGACGATCGCCGGCGGTGATGGTGCGGACAACGTCTCCTCCATCGCGGTGAGCGGTTCCAACTGGATCGTCAACGTCCGGGACAACGTGCAGACGCTGGAGAACGCGCCATTCGGCTTCGTTTACATCCCGTCCACCGCGCGCCAGGTGTTCAGCGGCCAGGTCAACGAAGCGGGCGACCTCGTCCCGCTCAACGACGAGCTCGCGGTGGTCGGTGCCACCGTCAACCGCGGCACGCAGGGCTACGAGATCACCATCGGCGACGGCACGATCATCAACCCGTCGAACTCGGTGCTCTTCATCAACGCCGACACCAACGTGGGTCCGGCCGGCGACAACATCCTGTCCTACACGGCCGTCGGCACCGCCTTCGTCGTGTTCTCGCAGGACCTGCCGGGCCTCAACGGCCAGTTCCAGACCGGCGGCTTCCGTTTCCTGGTCGCCCCGCGCAATCCGGTGACGATCCTAGGCGACGAAGTGGTGGTCTTCGCGACCGACAAGGTGGCGACCGAGAACAGCACGGACGACCTGGAGTTCACCTTCACCCGCAGCGGCAGCACCGCGGCACCCCTGACGGTCGGCTACACCGTCGGCGGCACGGCGACGAGCGGCACGGATTTCCTGGCGCTGCCGGGAACGGTGAGCTTCGGCATCGGCCAATCGACCGCGGTCGTCCCGGTTTCGGCCGAGATCGATGCGGCACTTGAGCCTGACGAATCGCTCTCGCTGACCATCATCCCCGGTGCCGGCTACACTCCCGGCGTCTTCAATGCGGCGGTGGGAACGATCAAAAACTTCGTGGTGACCATTCCGAAGACGACGCTCGCCTTCCAGGAAGGAACCGGCGGCTACACCGGACAGTTCGACAAGGCGGTCGGCCTCACCGTCAACACGCTCGGCTCCGCGGTATCGAACTACTTCCTCGACGGTCGTCCCTCCAACGCCAGCCCGGACATCAACGGACTCCTGCGTTTCGACAACCTGTTCGGCAACGGTCCCGGCCAGATCCCGCCCGGCGCGGAGGTGACCGATGCCCGCCTGTTCATCACCACCTCGACAGTGGGCAGCGCCCAGACGGACGGCCCCTGGATCATCGACCGCCTTGTCGTCCCGGTGGACGCGAACACCACCTACGCCAGCCTCGGGGGCGACCCCGACACGGCGACCTTCAACGGCTTCGAAGGAGCGCGCGGTGCCTCGAGCGGCATCCCGGTTGCGGGCTTCGGGGCGCAGGCGGTGGGCCAGGTCGGCGAAGCCGACGTCACCGAACTGGTCCAGGCCTGGGCGAGCGGCGAAACCAACCACGGCTTCTCGATCTTCAGCGGCGGCACCACCGACGGCTGGTCTTACAACACGGTCGGCAATCCCAATCCGGTGCTCCGGCCGAAGCTTCAGGTCACCTACACGACGCTGCCGGTGAAGGAATACTTCTACCCGGCCGACCGCTCCGCGATCCTCAACAGCGGAACGGCCCCGACGCAGGACGCTTCGACCATCGAGTCGCTGTTCATGGACTTGAACGACCCCACGACCGGCACGACTGAATCCCTGCTGCGTTTCGCCGTCCAGTTCGGCGGTGCCGGAGTCGGCGCGATCCCGATCGGCGAGGAAATCGTCAAGGCCGAGCTGGTCATGGTGACCAACTCGCCGGTCTTCACCGGCGGTAGCCTGAATGCCCACACCGGTGGTGAATACGCGGTCCATCAGATGCTGACCAATTGGTCGGTCGATCCGCTGCCGGGCACCAGCTACGGCAACCTCGGCCCGGTCGTCGGAACGAACATCGCGCCAGCGGCCGTCCGCTTCAGCGGCATGGGTTGGGCGGCGTCGAGCTACATCGATGTCACCTCGATCGTCAGCAACTGGCGGGCGGGTGCCGACAACTTCGGCTTCAACGTGAAGCCCGAGACGGACAACGGATGGCAGCCCTTCTTCCCGGGCGTGGTGAACAATTCGCAGTTGTCCGGTGCCGCGCCGTTCCTGCGCGTCCAGACCGCCATCTACAATCCGAGCCTCTTCGACACCTGGGCCGCCGCCAACGGCATCCCCGGCTCGAACTTCGACGAGGACAAGGACAAGGACGGCATCCCGGCCTTGATCGAGTATGCGCTCGGCATGAACCCGCTGGTGAAGAACCTGCTGCCGACCCTGGCTGCGGATCTCTCGCTCACCTTCGCAAAGGGTATCGCTGCCGCAGCGGATCCGGCCGTGATCTACGGCATCGAAACGAGCGATGACCTGATCGACTGGGATCCGGCGGTCGGGGTGGTCAACGGTGCGGGCCAGATCTCGGCGCAACTGCCGAACAACGGCGGCAAGCTCTTCGGCCGGCTCACGGTGGACTACAATCCGTAACCCGACGAACGTTCGAATGGAAAAGGCCGCCTCCCGCAAGGGGGGCGGCCTTTGTCGTTTGACCAACTCACGCCTCCTGCAACCCGCTCCGCCCGCTCTCCACCACGAACGACGCCGGCGTCTTCAGCGGCGAATCCGCCACCGTGACGCGGTCGATGGTGCGGAAGTCGCTGCGCCAGGACTTGCCGTCGATACTACAACTGACGTAGCCGCGGTGATCGCCGTGGTACTTCACGAAAGGATTGTCCGAGAGCAGTGCTTCGAGGCCCGCCGGATGATCGGTGCCGTCGCCTTTCGAAGAGATGGAAGTGCAGACAAACTCGGTCCCGGCGACCGGCGAGTCGGCCTGGCCGTGGAGCAGCGGCAGCTCGTTCGCCCAGTGGCTGTGGATGTCACCGGTGAGGACCACGGGATTGGAAACCTTCATGTCCTGGAAGGCCTGCAGCAGTGCCTGCCGTTCGACCTCGTAGCCCGGCCACTGGTCCATGCTGCAAAGTTCATACGGCCCGCGGAAGCGGTTGACGCGGGCCATCATCACCTGCTGGGCGAGGACGTTCCAGGTCGCTCGCGATTCCTTCAGCTCGCC
>NEUO01000049.1 GCA_002304315.1 Verrucomicrobiia bacterium Tous-C4TDCM | reverse complement strand
CCGTCCCGTCCCAGCGCGGGAGAACATTCGGAGCTTGCAACAGAGATCGGATTCTCCTATCGAATGTCCATCAGCCAGCACGCTGAGATTTTAACGTTTTAACGGAAAGAAAAATTTCCCCGTTCGGCGAGGAAGAAGCCTTTTTCCTCCGCGAAGTCTCGGAAAATTCCGAGTTCTTCGTGGTGATAGGTAGAACCTCCCTGAAGGCGCGCAACTGCTTCACAGCGACGTCGTAACTCGTCAACGGATGCTTCAAGCGGGATTCCCGCAGTTGGCCCGCTAGGCTCATGGGGAGACATTCGCGGAGAGGGAGCTTGAGTTCAAGACTGGATTGAGGGGAGGTGGCGAGGATGCCTTGGAGAGGGGATATGCGGGGTGGATCGGGAGAAGGTCGCAGGCGGCCTGGGACAAGCGCGGGGGGGCGGGTCCGGAGAACTTCGAGTGAAGGGAAGTTAGGATTTCCGAAGGACGGTTGGCAAGGACGGGGGAAGGGAAGTTTTTGTGGGGAAGGCTGGACTCTTCTGGCGAGTGGACACGGGTTGGCGGTTTCACGCTTTTTGGGGTGGAACGGATCGCTGGGAAGCGTTCTGCGGGCCGGTGGCGCCGCGGTCCCGGAGGGGCGGCTTCGTGGCGCCGGCGAGGAGGTGGTGCGGACCGGATGCGGGAAGCGGGCGGTTGGGGACCGTTCTGCCGGTCTGAGGACCGGCGGTCCCGGGGGGGGCAGGCTCAGAGCGGAGCTAGGCTTTCGAGGGTCAGGACCGGGCGCGCTTCGGCGTCGCTGCGGTCGAGGTCGATGGCGAGCTTGAGGAACCAGTCGTTGAGTTCCTCGGGGTCGACGAGGGTTTGCTCGACGGTCAAGCGGCGGGCTTGGTCGTCGGAGAGGCGGCTGTGCTTGGCGGCGCGGGCTTCGGGGTCGAGGCAGATGCGTTGGTGCTCGGCGTAGTAGGCGTCTAACTCGCTCTCGATTCGGGCCGAGGACCCGATCATCCGGGAGGCCGCGGGGGAGATTCTGGGCGCTTAAAACTTCACGGGTGATTTCGGTCTTTCTGAAACAGGCATTTGAAGCCACGCTTGGCGCACCAAGCCACAGGCCAGCAATTCCGCCCATGAACGTCTCGATCCGGAATTACAAATCGATCCGCTCCCTCGACTTCGAGAGCCGGCGGGTGAACGTGATCATCGGCGAGCCGAATTGCGGGAAGACGAACGTGATCGAGGCCTTGAGCCTCTCCAACTTGGAGGCCCTCCGGAATGCTTCGACATGTTTCCGCGCGAAGCTGCCTAGTGAATTGTTCTGGGATCAAGACATCGGAGGTTCGATCCGCGTCGTGCTTGGCGATTTGGAGGTGGAGGCCGGGATTCACCAAGGACAGGTGGTCGTGGTTGGTGAGAAATCTGGTCCGCATCTTTCAATCAAGGGGAGATTCGAAAGTCCCGAGGGCACTTCGACCTTTTCGACTTTGCTTCCGAGCGACTTGGGGAAGTTTCCTCAAACCATGGGAGGAGATGCATCGCCCGAACGATGGCCCCGGCGAGCTTGTCCGTTCTGGTTCGTGTCAAAGGATGAGTTCACGTCTTTCGAGTTGACCCGCTTGGAACCACCCTTTGGAGACAATCTCGCAACACTGCTTTCTAGCAGGAAGGATGCCCGGCAGATCGCCGCAGAGGTGTTTGATCGCGGAGGATTCAAGCTGGAAGTCAGACCCCGAGAGAATCGGCTAGGCCTAACCAAGAGTTTCGATGGCATCACGGTCAGCATTCCGTTCACCGCCTCTTCCGAGACCCTCCGCCGGATCCTTTTCTACCGTCTCGCCGTCGAAACCAACCAAAACTCCGTCCTTCTCTTCGACGAGCCGGAGGCAAACACCTTCCCGATGTTCACCAAGCTCTTCGCCGAGCAGATCGCGGCGGATGATCATGGGAACACGTTTTTCCTCACCACCCACAGCCCCTATCTTCTCGGGTCCTTGATCGAGAAGACACCGAAGGAGGAACTTGCGGTGGTGCTGTGCCACATGGAGAACTTTGAGACCAAGGCCCGGGTGCTGAGCCAGGACGAGGTCCAGGAACTTTTGGATCTCGGTGCCGATGCTTTCTTCAACCTCGACCGCCTGACGGAGGAATGATCCGGCATCTGGAGTGTTCGAATGACGAGGCGGTGGTGCGGGCTCTCGGGGTTCCGCGAAAGTCGATTCTGCATCATGCCGGAAGCGGGTCGGTGGCGAGAGCACTGCAGAAAGCGAACGAGAGTTGCATCGGGATGGTGGATGAAGACCCGCGCGGCTCGGTTCCCAGCTATTTCAGCAGTTTTAGCGAACTGGAGCGGGGAGACGGGCTCGTGCTCAAGGAACATCGGAAGTGCGGCCACCGTCTGATCGTGGTGATGCCCGATCTGGAGCCGTGGCTGCTGGAAGTCTCGAAAGCCTGCAAGGTGCCTCCCGGAGATTTTCAACTTCCCGCGGTTGCCAACCGGCTTCATCAGATCGGGGACGCGCAGCGGATCCGATTTGGCGAGTGGATCCAATGCATGCTCGGCAAGCAGGCGCGAGGTCTGATGCGCTTGAAGCTGTGGCTGGGCTGATGGCAGTCCAATTCAATTCCCCGGCCTGCTGGCCTGCGGGTAAGTCCGTTCCCTGTCTTCAGTGGAGCGGCGCAAGGCTATCGAGGGTCAGGACCGGGCGGGCTTCGGCGTCGCTGCGGTCGAGGTCGATGGCGAGTTTGAGGAACCAGTCGTTGAGCTCCTCGGGATCGACGAGGGTTTGCTCGACGGTCCAGCGGCGGGGCTGCTCGTCGGAGAGGCGGCTGTGCTTGGCGGCGCGGGCTTCGGGGTCGAGGCGGATGCGTTCGTGTTCGGCGTAGTAGGCGTCTAACAGACTTTCGATCCGTGCGGCGGTCCAGGGCTGGCCGTCGGGGTCGGCGGGCTCGATCTGGGCGAGGATGCCGGCGGTGTTTCCTTCGGCGAAGGCTTTGACCAGGGTGAAGACGGCGTTGCGCAGGGCGCGGGTGAAGGCGGGGCGGTTGCGGGTGAGGGCGACGGCCTTGCGCTCGGCGGCGGGGCGCTCTTCCAGCGGGACGTAGTCGGGGTTGCGGAGCTTTTCCCACTCGTCGAGCAGGCTGGAATCGACGGTGCGCAGGAGGTCGCCGAAGTACTCCTCGGCCTCGACCAGTTCCTCGGTCCTGGCCATCGGCGGGACGGTCTGGGCGAGGACCTTGTAAACCTCCGACAGATGGCGCAGCAGGACGGCCTCGCTGCGTTCGAGGCCGTAGGTTTTGACGTAGTCCTCGAAGGACTGCCAGTGCTCGAACATCTCGCGGGCGATCGACTTCGGCTTCACCGCGGCTTCCTTCATCCAGGGACGCTGGGCGACGAAGGCGTTGTAGGTGTCGTAGATGAAGTCCTTGCCGGGCTTCGGCCACTCGACTTCCTCGAGGCGGGCCATCCGCTCCTCGTATTCGACGCCCTCGTCCTTCAGCCGGCCGATCAGCTCGCCCTTCAACTGGTCGACCTGGCGGCGGAGGATGACCTCGGGGTTTTCGAGGATGGACTCGACCAGCGAGATGACATTGAGCGCGTAGTCGGCTTCCTCGCGGTCGAGGCGGGGGATGGTGTCGAGCAGGTAAAGCCCGAGCGCCTGGTTCATCGAGAAGTCTTCCTGGAGCTCGACGTTCAGGCGGACCTTGACCGGGCCGGTGCGCTCGGCGCGGGGGATGATGCGAAGGATGTCGCCCTCGACCAGGCCGCGGAAGAGCTGGAAGGCGCGGCGCTGGTGGGCCTTCTTTTTCGCCGGGGTCTCGTGGCAGGTCTTGATGAGGGTGCGCAGCGCGGTGCAGCCGTCCTCGTGTTGGCGGCCGAGGACGTTGAGGAGCATCGAGTGGCGGACCTGGAAGCTGGAGACGAGCTTCTCCGACGGGGCATCGATCAGGCGGCGGAAGCTCTTCTCGTCCCAGTTGACGAAGCCCTTCTCCGGCGGCTTGCGCTTCACGAAGCTCTTCTTGCCGGAGGTGGAGGCTTTCTTCTCCAGCCGCAGGTTTTCGATCACGTGCTCCGGGGCCTGGGCGACCACGGTGCCGCTGGTATCGAAGCCGCGGCGGCCGGCGCGGCCGGCGATCTGCTTGAAGTCGCGGACGGTCAGGGTTTTGGTACTGCTGCCGTCGTACTTGAAAAGCTGGGTGAAGACGACGGTGCGGATCGGCACGTTGATGCCGACGCCGAGTGTATCGGTGCCGCAGACGACTTTGAGCAATCCGCGCTGGGTGAGCTTCTCGACCAGCACGCGGTATTTCGGCAGCAGGCCGGCGTGGTGGATGCCGATGCCGTGGCGCAGGAGTTTGGAGACTTCCTTACCGTAGGGGCTGCGGAAGTTGGCATCGTGCAGCATCTCGGCGATGTGCTGCTTTTCGGACTTCGAGCAGAAGTTCGAGCTGAGCAGGTTCTGCGCGGTCTGGGCGCAGGCGAGCTGGGTGAAGTGGACGAGGTAGATCGGCGCCTTGCCGTCCTCGACCAATTCGGTGATTTTTTCCTCCAGCGGGGTCTCGCTCCAATCGAACTCCAGCGGGACTGGCCGCTGCTCGGACTTCACCAGCACGGTGGGCGCGCCGGTGAGCTGGGTCAGGGATTCCTCGAAGAAGGCGGTCTCGCCGAGGGTGGCGGACATCAGGAGGAAGCGGGCTTGCGGCAGGGTGAGCAGCGGGACCTGCCAGGCGAAGCCGCGGGACGCGTCCGAGTAGTAGTGGAACTCGTCCATGATCACGTCGTCGACGCGGGCCTGGTCGCCTTCGCGCAGGGCGAGGTTGGCGAGGATCTCGGCGGTGCAGCAGATGACGGGCGCGCCGGGGTTCACGGTGGCGTCGCCGGTGATCATGCCGACCTTTTCCGGGCCGAAGATGTGGCAGAGCGAGAGGAACTTCTCGTTGGCCAGCGCCTTGATCGGGACGGTGTAGTAGGAGCGGCGGTTCTGGCAGATCGCCTTGAAATGCATCGCCAGCGCGACCAGCGATTTGCCGGAGCCGGTCGGGGTGTTGAGGATGACGTTGTTGCCGGCGTAGAGCTCGAGAATGGCCTGCTCCTGGTGGTCGTAGGGCTCGACCTCGGTCTCGATCAGGTAGTCGAGGAAAGCGCTGAGCACCTCGTCGTTGGAGGAGCGGTCGGCGACTTTTGAGGGATCGATGTGCATGGGCGGGCGGAGGATGGGGGGCGATCCGGCCGATGGGAAGCCGCGTGACGTGGGGCATCTGCGATCAGGGGATTTCCAAGGTTGCGCTCGTTCTCAATTTTGATAACGTCCTTGGGGCGATTGAGTCCTCCGCATGCAAGGAAACCGAGAAAATCTGGAGCGGCCAACGGTCAAGAAGACTGCCCGAAGACATTCAGGAGCGAAGTTTCCTGAAGCTGCGGCAGCTTCATCAAGCCGGAGAACTGGCCGATATGCGGGTTCCGCCGAGCAATCGGTTGGAAGCGCTTTCCGGCAATCTCAAGGGTTTCTGGAGCGTCAGAATCAATCAACAATGGCGCCTGGTTTTTCGTTGGAATGACGGGATGGCGTCGGAAGTGAGAATCAGCGATTACCATTGATGGCTATGAAACGACAAACGGACTTGCTACCACTGGTGAATTTCTTCGCGGAGACGCTCCGTGAAACGTTGACCGAGTGGGAAGTGCCGCAGGCACAGGTTGCCCGCATGACGGGGATTGCTTCGCCGCACCTCACCGAGATGAAGAAGGGCCGGCGGCGTTGCACGCCCGAGTATGATCTCCGCTTGAGCCGCTATTTCGGCACCTCGTCCGGCTTTTGGTTGAGATTGCAACTGGACTACGAGCTGATGCGGGCCGAGCGCGAGAGCGGCGAGCGGATTTCGCGTGAGGTGTCCCCTCATGCGGCGTGAGAAGTGATGGATCTTACCGGACTTCGTTGAAGGCTTTCTCTGCTCCAGCCTCTCAGCGGGCGAGACATGGTGGCCGGGCGGGTGAAAACACGCAGCCCGGTTACAGATGACGGATTGCCGTCGTGGCGCGTTTGGTGCTTGGTTCCGCCGTGCTTCGGAGGATTTCACTCACCGCCACGGTCCTTTGGGGGCTGTGCGGCGCTGTGTCGACGGCGGACGAGGTGGTCCGCATCATGGCGGCGAACATTTCGAGCGGGACCAACCAGTCGTACGACGGAGGCGAGGGGAGCCGGATTTTCGACGGCCTGAATCCGGACATCGCGCTGGTCCAGGAGATGAACGTCGGGAGCAACTCGGTGACCAACTACAACAGTTGGGTCAGCACGAATTTCGGTGCGGGATACACTTATTTCGTGGAGACGGGGAAGAACATCCCGAATGGCATCGTCACCCGCTATCCGATCCTTGAAGCGGACGTGTGGAACGACCCCGAGATCAGCGACCGGGAGTTTGTCTGGGCGCGGATCGACCTGCCCGGGGACAAAAACCTGCTGGCGGTAAGCGTGCATTTCAAGGCATCGAGCGGGGGCACCAACGAGACGCGGCGCAACAATCAGGCGGTGGCGCTGAACGGCTTTATCGCGGGGGAGGTGGAGGCGACGGACTACCTGGTGATCGGTGGCGACTTCAACACCTACAGTCGCAATTCTAGCGTCGAGCCTTGCCTCGGAACCCTTTCGTCGCGGGTGGTGGTCGCTTCGCCGTGGCCGGCGGACCAGGCGGGGAACACCAACACGAACGCGTCCCAGAGCAGTCCCTATGACTGGGTGATGCCGGGACCGTCGCTGGCGGCCCTTGCGACGCCGTTGGTGATCGGGCCGAACACTCACATCAACGGGCTGGTGTTCGACAGCCGCGACTACACGCCGCTGTCGGCGGTGGCACCGGTGCTTTCCGGCGACAGCGGAGCGACCGGCATGCAGCACATGGCGGTGATGCGGGCCTTCCTGATTCCGACCAACGATCCGCCGGTGATCACGCAAGGCACCGCGGTGGCGGTAACGCTTTCGAGAAACAACACGCCGACCGCCTTCAGCCGGAGCTTGAACGCGACGGATGGGGACGGGAATCCGCTGGCCTGGTCGATTGCCACGCCGGCGACAAACGGGACGGCGGGCGTGGTGGCCCCGGCGACCGGCGGGACGGTGGCGCTGAGCTATGTGCCAGCGTTGAACTATGTCGGGACGGATTCGTTCGTGGTGCAGGTGGCGGACGGGCAGGGCGGGACGGATACGATCACGGTGAATCTCACGATTTCGTCGCCGCCCAACACCGCGCCGGTGATCACGCAGGGCACTTCGGCGGCCGTGACGCTTTCAGAGAACAATACGCCGGTGGCCTTCAGCCGCAGCCTGAGTGCCAGCGATGCCGACGAAGATCCGCTCGCGTGGACGATTTCGACGGCGGCGGCGAACGGGACGGCGGGGATCGTGGCTCCGGCGACGGGCGGGACGGTGGTGCTGAGCTATGTGCCGGCGTTGAACTACGTCGGGACGGATTCCTTCACGGTGCAAGTGACGGATGGTCGCGGCGGATCGGATGTCGTCACCGTGAATCTTACCGTTGAGGAGCCGCCGAACCAAGTGCCGGTGATTACCGGGACAGAGGTGGTGGTGGTCACGCTCACGCAGAACGGCTTCCCGGTGGCGTTCCAGCAGGTGCTGGCCGCGGCCGATGCGGACGCCGATCCGCTGAGCTGGTCGGTCACGGTGCCGGGGGACCATGGCACGGCCTCGGTGGTGGTGCCGGCGAGTGGGGGCAGCGTGGTTCTCGCCTATCAGCCGGTGGCGGGCTACCTGGGCAATGATTCCTTCACGGTCGGGGTCTCGGACGGCCGCGGCGGCAGTGATTCGGTGGTGGTCCAAGTGGTGATCGAAGCCGCGCCGGCCTACGATTCGTGGACTTTCGAGCGCTTCGCGCCGCTTTCACCGGAAGACGAGGGGACGCGGTGGGGCGAGGATGCCGATCCGGATGACGACGGTTTCACCAACCTCGAGGAGTTCGCGCACGGGCTGGATCCGGAGGTGGCCGATGCCGCTTCGAACCTCATGTCCATCTCGCGGGAAGGGCCGGGGCCCGGATCGGCGCTGGTGCTTTCCTACAAGGTCCGGATGGACGGGGCGGTGGCCGCCTTGGACTACTCGTTGATGGCGTCGAACACCCTTGCTGCGGGCTGGGCGGTTCTGCCGGCGGAGGCTTACGTAGCGATCGGCGACGCGGATCTTGGCGGTGGTTTCCGGCTGCGGACGATCCGGCTGTTAGGAGGGCATCCGACGCCAGCGCGCTTCTTCCGGCTTCAGTTCGCCCGACATCCGTGATCCGGATCCGGACATCGCCCGGTATGGCCGGGAGATTCCTTGCGGGCGGAGAAAAGTTGGGCCTGAATGGGGAGGCGGATGAAGGGAGTTGCGTCAATGGAGTTTGAAATCCGGAGCCGTCCGGCTGAATGGATTCGTGGCGGTTCCGTCGCGTTGATTGGATTCTTCGTGATGGTTCATGCCCAGGAGAGGGTTCCCGGCGAACTTTCCGATCCGGCCAAGCGGAAGTGGCATGAGCATGCGAAGGCGCTGCCCGGGGCGCGGCAGGCGGGGGTGGGTTGTGCGTTTTATGCCAACGTCCCGGCGCTAACCCTCGTCAGCGGGATCAACGTCGTGGATGAGTCGCGGGATTCGCGGGCTTTCATCACCGGGGTTTACGGGCTGCGGCGCGGGGACTTCCTGATGCGGAGCGCCTTCGACAAGGAGATCTTATCTCTGAACAGTTATCAGATCGGGGCGCGGGAGTCGCTGCCGGTGTGGTTCATTGACCAGCGGCCCTGCGTGGTCACCGGCTATGCACAGCCGGCGGGGGAAAAGGAATCGACGGTGACGATTTCCGACGGGGCAGCGTCGCGGGTCCTGCCTTTGTCGGAGGCGCTGGCCGCGATCAGGGCCTCCGGGTCGCTGGTCGGCTATGCCGAGGTGCCGCGGCGGTGAGGGTCGCGCGGTGAGGTCATCTCGCTAGAGCCACGACAGGATCCAGACGATCGCGGAGAAAGTCAGCTTCAAGGCATCGGCGACGTCCTCCGGGCCGGTCGAGGTTCCGCCGAAGGTCGTCTGCGTGTTGTCCATGCTCACGAAAGTCGGGGACCGCTTCAGCTCGGGCTTGGTGTCGTAGATCCGCTTGGTCCGGGTGGCCTCGTTTTTCTGGTAGATCAGTTTGCCGCCGGCACGCCACCACTCGGTCAGGCGGCGGAGTTCGCTGCCTTCCAGCCAGACGCCGTGGGCACCGCAGCGGTCGATGACCACGCCGCTGCGGCCGCCGAAGTTGACGCGGCTCATCCACTCGGCGCACATCGGGCACTTGCGGTAGGCGAGCGTCTCTTCCTGCGGGGCGTCGAGCTTGAGTTGTTCGAGGTGCGCCGGGTCAAGCCAGACGAGCGGGTTGGTTTGGGTGTCGAGCAGCGTTTCCAATTCGCCGGGATTGAAGAACATGCCGAAGCAGGTCGTGCAGCGTTCGATGCGGACATTCAGGTCGCCGTCGAATTCGATCACGTCGAGCGGGGTTGTGCAGTGCGGGCAGGGCAGGGAGGCATCGCTACCGAGGTCGCGGAAATGAATCTGCCGCAGGTTCACGTCCTGGCGGACCCCGCAGAAGGGGCAAAAGGTCATCGTGCCATCGAGCCGCCCGCTGCAACTGGTGCATTTCATGGCATGTTCTTCGGGGGAAACGGGGCCGAGGTCAATCTTCCGGGAAAGGGAGCCGGAGATTGGGAGATTCGAAATTGGGGACTGCTTCGAATGGCACGGGATCACGCAATCAAATATGCAAGAGAGCGCTGGCTTTTGGCTGCAAGGGAGACCGCGGCCAGCCAGGTCTCGCCGACTAAAGTCAGCGCTCCCCCGGAAAGCTCAGCATCTCAATCGCGGTCGGCGACGAAGAGGGTGTGGGTGATCTTCTTGGCCTGCGGATAGGCTTTGGCTCCGACGCATTCGACCTGCTTGAAGACCCGGCCCAGGGATTCGGCGAAGTGTTTGTCGCGGTTGGCGGACCAGAAAACGACGCGGCCTTTCGGGTGGAGGGCGGCCGTGGTGCGGGTAATGCCGCCGCGGTTGTAGAGGCGGGCATTGCCCTGCTGGACGAGCGGGTCGGGGCTGTTGTCGACGTCTAACAGGATGGCGTGGTAGCGGTCCTGGCCGCAACGGTCGATGAGTTCGGCGACGTCGCGGACGTGGATGCGGACGCGGGGGTCATCGAGCAGGTCTCCATTGACGGACTGGAGGAACTCGCGGTTCCAGGCGACGATCTCGGGGAGCAGTTCTGCGACATCGACGATGGCGTCGGGCGGCGAGAGTTCGAGCACGCGGCGCAAGGTGAAGCCGAAGCCGAGGCCGCCGATGAGGATGCGCGGCTTGGCGGGAAGCGTGGAGCAGGCGAGCTCCGCCATGTGCTGCTCCGAGTAGGAGGCGGTGGTGCTCATCAGCGGCACGCCGCCGATCTTGAGGTAATGCTGGCCGTCGTGCTGCTGGAGCACCATCAGGGTGCCATCGGGCGTGTGGCAGGAGGCGAGCGTGGTGGTGACCTTCATCCGCAGCGGGTATCGCGTCTGGTGGGCGGGCTGTCGAAGGGAATCCGGTTCAGCGGGTGCTACTTGAGGGTGGCCGCCGTGGAGGGCAGCAATGGCTTGAGCGCCTGGAACCAGCGGTCGGCCATCTTGGCGGCACCTTGTGCGTTCGGGTGGACGAGGTCGGCGACGGCATCGGTCTGCCAATCGAAGCCGGTGGCCTGGTCGACGAGGATGACGCGTTGCTCCGGTCGGTGGAGTTTGGTGGCGAGCTTGGCGAGTTCTTGGTTGAGTTCGGGCAGATAACTGTATTTCGGCAGCTTGCCGCTGGTGATGACCTGGGCGAGGAGGATGGTGACCTTGGGGTTGGCCTGGCGGGCGTTGGCGATCATCGATTCGGTGGCGCGGACGATGCCGGGGACCGGCTTTTCCTCGGCGAAGTGATTGTGGCCGGCGTGGATCAGCACGATGTCGGCCGGGGTGGCGGCGTGGAAGCCGGCGTAGAGTTCCGCGATCTGTTCGGCGTTCTTTCCTCCATAGCCGCCGTGGCGGAGGCCGGCGGGGGCTTCCTTCGGGCCGACGAAGATGACATCGTGGCCCGCGTCCTTCAGCAGCTTCGCGAGGGCGGGGCGGTAGCAAATCTGGCCGCCGCCCTCGGTGATCGAGTCGCCGAGCGGCAGTATTTTGACCGGCTCCGCGCGGACGACGGTGAGGCAGGCGAGCAGCAGAAATAGAGCGCGGATCATGCGGGACGGGATGTGGAATCTTGAGAAGACTCAGCGGGAGGCAGCTTCATGGAAGAGGCGGCGCACTTCCGATCCGTCGGAGTTCGGGAAGTTCGCGCGCTGGACCATGAGGAGGTGGACGCGCTTCTTGACGGGATCGATCCAAACCTGAGTGCCGTAGGCACCGCCATGGCCGTAGGTGCCGGGCGAGAGGGCGGCGCTGACACCCTGCGGTTCGCGGATCACGCACCAGCCGAGGCCCCAGCCGTTGCCGGGGGTGAAGCCGGTGACGAGGTCGCCGCGCTGGACGGTGGTCATCTGTTGGACGGATTTTTCGGAGAGGTAGCGTTTTCCATCGAACTCGCCGCCGCGGAGGATCATCCGCGCGAACTTCGCGTAGTCGGAGGCGGTGGAGAAGAGTCCGCCGTTCGCCCGCGGGTTGCGTTCGCGGCTGGTGACGGGGGCGTTGCCGAGGAACATCAGCTCGGACTTCTCGAGCTCGCCGGCGGCGGTTCGGGAATAGGAGACCGCGATCCGTTTCGCCTGCTCCTCGGTCGGGTAGAAGGTGGTGTCCTCCATGCCGAGCGGAGCGAAAAGGCGCTGGTCGAGGAAGGTGGCGAAGTCCTGGCCGGAGACCATCTCCACCACCCGGGCGGCGGTGTTGATGCCGGTCTGGCAATACTGCCATTTGGAGCCGGGCTTGAACTGGACGGGCTTCGCGACGATGAGGCGCATCAGGTCCTTCAAGGTTTTGATGCTGCCGGATTCCTGCGGGCTCACCTCGCTCAAGCCGGAGCTGTGGGTGAGGCAGTGTTTGAGGGTGACGACGACTTCCTTTCCCGCCGCGTCCTTCAGTCCTTTGAACTCGGGGAGATACTTCGAAACTGGATCATCGACCGAAAGCTTGCCGGCATCCTGCATCATCATGACGGCGGTGCCGGTAACGGGCTTGGTCATCGAGGCGATCCAGAAGATCGAGTCGACTTTCATCGGGATTTTGTTTCCGAGGTCGGCGTCGCCGTTGGCGGCGAGGTGGAGGATTTCATCGGGACCGGCGACGAGGGTGACGGAGCCGGCGATCTCCTTCGCGGCGATGGCTCTGTCCATGGCCTCGCTCACGGCGGGAAGGGTTTGGGCCTTGGCGATGGAAAGGCAGGTGAGGAGGATGATGGGTTTCATTTGGGGGATTTGGGGATTGAGAGATTAGGAGATTAGGAGATTAGGGATTGAGTGAGTGAGGGGGAAATGCGGAACGGCGGAAGTAATGGAGCACCTGTGCGATTCATTTGCTTCTCTTGGGCGTCGGACCGTCCAAGCCGACTAAAGATCGGCGCTCCCTTTTGAGCCGGCGCGATCTTCGACTTATCATCCGCCATCTGCCATCTACCATCTTCTTCCTTATTACTTCTTCGTGGGATCGTAGAAGATGCGGACTTCGGCTTTTTCGCCGCCGAGGAGTTGCTGGGCGCGCTTGAGGGCGCCGCGGGTGGAGAGGTTGGGGTTGCTGGGGCGGTTGAGGAAGATGTTGCTTTCGCCCTTCGTCCGGTCGGCGCCTTGCTGGATGGTTCCGAGGACGCCGGAGTTCTTCAGGACCCGATAGACGTCCCGGGTGGCACCGGAGATCAGGACGTGGCGGTCGTTGGCCCGCATGAACTTGATCAGGTCGTCGAGGGCGAGCACCGAGGTGGCGTCGAGGTGGCGGGCATTCTTGAGGCGGAGGATGAGGATGCTCAGGGACGGATCGGCGGCGGTGCGCTGGATCTGGGTGCGGAACAGCTCGGCGGCACCGAAGAAGAGGTCGCCCTCGACGTGGACGATCGAGATCGCGGGGTTCGGCCGCTGGCGCTTCTCGCCCATCTGGCGGAGTTCGCCGGCGTCGCTGAACTCGTATTCGACAAGATGGGGACGGCTGGCCTTGCGCAGGAAGAGGGTGATGGAGAGGGCGACGCCGATGAAGATGGCGACATCGAGCGGGGCGATCAGGGTGGCGAAGAAGGTGGTGATCAGCACCGCAGCATCGTCCGGCGTGGAGCGCAGGCAAACGCGGATGTTGTAGCGGTTGATCAGGGCGAGGGCGATGCCGATGACCAGGGCGGCGAGGGCGGCTTTGGGGACGTGGCCGATGAGATCGACGCCGAATTTCGGAAGCCATGCGATGAGCAGGGCGACGCACAGGACGATGGTGCCGGAGTAAACCGATGACATCCGGGTGATGGCGCCGGAGGTGAAGTTCAGCGAGGACCGAAGCAAGGAACCGGAGGCGGGCATGCCGCCGGCGATGGCGGAAGCGACGTTCGCCGCGCCGACGGCGAACATGTCCTGGTTCACATCGCAGCGGTCGCCGGAGCGGGAGGCGATGGTTTTCGCCATCAGGGTGTTTTCCAAGCAGGCGAGGAAGGCGATGGCGAGCGCGACGCCGAAGAGTGCGGAGATGTCTTCGAAAATGCCCTCGCGGGCGAGGGAGGGGAAGGACGGAACTAGATCCTGCGGGGTGAACGTGCTGAAGCGGGCGACGCCGGCGAAGGGGCCGTTGCCCTGGAGAATCAGGGTGCCGAAGACCGCGGAGACGGTAACCAGGACCAGTGCGAGATTCGGCCAGCGCGGCTTCCATTTCTTCATGAAGTGGAACGCGGTGAAGGCGACCATGCCGATCAGCAGCGGTGCCCAGGAGGCGGAGGGCAAGGCTCGGATCAGGGCTTCGGCGAGGCCGATGAAGGTGCTGGGGCGGAGCTCGTCCACCTCGCTGGCGATGCCGAGGAGGTGCTTGAACTGGTTGGTCATGATCAGCACGGCGGCACCGGAGACGTAGCCGACGAGGACCGAGCGGGAGATGTATTGGAGGAGGTCCGCGACGCGGAGCAGGGCACCGACGAGGCAGAACAGGCCGACCATCAGGACGAGCAGCGGGACGAGTTGGATTTCGCGCGCGGCGAGGTCGGGCTGCATCGCGAAAAAGCCGAAGAGCATGAAGGCGGTGGCATTCGTCGGCCCGAGGATGGTGTGGCGGGAGCCGGCGAAAAAGGGCGCGATGATCGAGGCGGTGGCGGAGCAGGCGATGCCGAAGACGATGGGCAGCTCGGCGATGGCGGCGTAGGCGATGCCTTGCGGGATATCGAGCAGCGAGACATTCAGCGCCGCCTTGCCATCGGCGCGGAATTTCTCACGGCTGTAGCGGCGCAGGACGCCGGCGATGGGCAGGGGATCGAGTTTTCCATCCCGGAAGAACCCGCCGAGTCGTCGGAGGATCCGTCGGGGTTGGAAATGGGAACTCATGGCAGGGTCCCGGGGATCAGCGGAAGCGGGCGCGGCGGAGCAGGTAGAGGCCAAGGAGGACGCAGGCCACATTCGGCGCCCAGGTGGCGATGAGGACGCCCTTTTCCGTGCTGCCGCCCATCATGCCGCACACGAAATAGGCGGCCCCGATCAGCAGGCTGAGGATCAGGCCGGTCGAGGTGTCCTTGCGGCGGGTCTTGATGCCGAGGGGAATCCCGATGAAGGCGAAGGCGAGGCAGGCGAACGAGGAGGCGTAGCGGCGCTGGATCTCCGCCCAGTAGCGGCCGATGCGGTATTTCGCGGGCCAGTGCGGGTTTTCGGCGATGAGGTCGCGGATCTCCTGGTTGGTTTTGGAAGCCGGACGTTCTTTGCGGAGGGCGAACTCGAAGGGCAGGACGAGTGGCACCGCCTCGCTGGACTGGACGAACTGGGGGATTCCCTTTTCGTCGGTGGTTTCGAACAGGGCGTCGTAGAGGTGGAAGCGGAATTCGCGCTTGTCGTCGTCGATCACCGCCTCGGCGCGCATGGCGTGGACGTAGATGTCGGCGGACGGCGGTTGGCTGCTGTCGTGGATCTTGAACAGGTGCATCCCCTGCATCTTCGAGCCGTCGGATTTCTCGATGTAGGCGCGGACGTCCTTGAGGCTGTCTTCCAACCGTTCGAGCCCGTCCTGTTCGGCGGCGGCGCTGAGCATGCTGCGGGGATCCTTGAAGAAGGCCTTGATGGCGATCTGGTCGGCGCCCTGGCTGGAGCGCGGGGCAACCTCGATGTTCAGCCAGAGGCAGAGGGCGGAAAGGGCGGCGCCGATGACGAAGACCGGGGCGGCGATGCGAGTCAGGCTGATGCCGGCGACGCGGAAGCCGGTGAGCTCGTGGTCCGAGGACATCCTGCCGAAGACCAGCAGGACGGCCGACAGGAAGGCCCAGGGGATGGTGTAGATCAGCGAGAAAGGGATCACACTGAGGACGAACTCGCCAATGATCGAGGGCGGGGCACCGAAGTCCACCAGCAGCGGGCGGATCTTTTGGAACAGGCTGCCCATCACCAGGATGGTGCTGAGGAGGACGATGGCGAAAAGCGTTCCGACGAGGACTTGGCGGCCGATGTAGCGGTCGAAGAGACGCATGATTGTGGGGAGTTTGGGGCGGGGGGCGCTTTCTGTCGAGAGGGAGTTCGGGGCGGGTGCAAGCGGGAGAAGGCGAATCTTTCGCGGAATCCCCTAACGGTTAGCGAATGTGGCTGAAATTCCTTGCCGGGGTGGGGGAGCTTGCTTTCCTAGCCGCCGAATTGTTCGGGGTGACCGGGCGATGGCAATCCTCATCACGGCGGTTCGGAGCTTGCTCCCCGCCTTCCCAGCCAGCCCGACACTCACGACATGCTTTCGTCCCGTATCACCGGTGAAACCGGCAACCTTTCGTGCCAATCCCGGCGCGGTGCCCTCGGCACCCTCGGAGCCGGGGCACTTGCCCTGATCGGCAGTTCTCTTCCCGCATCAGCGTTTTTATCGAAGAAACCGGGCACACCCCGGGTCATCGTGAACGGTGGCGGCGGCGCCGTGGTGGGTGATCTTTCCGATCTGCCGGCCGAGTGGGTCGCGCGGCAAGGTTCGAATCTCAAGGCGTATGCCGGCTATCTCGGCAGTCTCAAGCTGCAACATTTGACGGTGCATCAGGTGATCGAGACCCATGCCAAGCAGCGCGGGACGGTGTGGAACACGCTGCCGCCGCGCGCTTTGTGGCGGCAGATGGTGCCGACCCTGAGGGTGATCGACCGGCTTTGCCAGGAGATGGAGCAACCGGTGGCGGAGATCGTTTCCGCCTATCGGTGTCCGGCTTACAATGCCCGCTGTGCCGGAGCCCGCAGCGGGTCCTGGCATCAGGCGAACGTGGCGGTGGACGTCAAGTTCGCCGCGGCGGCCTCGACGGTGGCGCAGACGGCCCGCACGCTGCGGTCGCGCGGGCTTTTCCGCGGGGGAGTGGGGCGGTATTCGGGCTTCACCCACGTCGATACGCGGGGCCAGAACGTGGACTGGTGAGGGTCCGGTTCGCCCCGATCCGGAAATGCCACGGGCACCGGAGAGAGGGGTATTCTCCGGTGCCCGGGGTTTTCGACAAGGAGACCTGACCAGTTCCTTTTCGCACATCCGCTGGCCACCCACGGCCAGCTTGATGACGGGGGCAAGTTAGCACGGGTGGCCGGGCCGGGTAGTCCGTCATCGCGTGGGGTGGACGGAAAATGCCGCGGCCACGCGTCAGCGATGCTCGATGAGCTCCTCGAGCGGGAAGCGTGCCTTTGGGGTGGCTGCGTATTTGTCGCCTGCGGACCGATAACCGGCAGCGCAGGCGACGGAGGTGGTGTAGCCGCTGCCATCAAGCTCCAGCACCTCATCGTAGCCGGCGGGGTCGAAGCCTTCGATCGGGCAGGTATCGACTCCAACCATCGCTGCGGCGGTCATGAACTGGCCGAGCGCGATGTAGGTCTGGCGGGCGTTCCAAGCGTGTCGCGCCTCGCGGTTCATGGCGGCGGCGAAGCTCACGACGATGTTGCGATAGCCTTCCAGTGTCTCGGGGTCGCGCCCCTGCACGGCGGCAAGGCGGTTCATGAAGCGGTCGACATCGGGCTCGGTCATGTCGGTCCGCGTGGTGAAGACCACCAGGCGGGCCGCATCGGTGATCTGCGACTGGCTCCACGAATGCTGCCGGAGGCGGGCGCGGAGGTCGGGGCTGTTGATGACGATGAATTTCCAAGGCTGGAGCCCGAAGGACGACGGCGCGAGCACCAGCGCCTGTTCCAGCACTTCCCATGTCTCCTCCGCAACCTTGCGTTCCGGATCGAACTGCTTTGTGGCGTAGCGGAAGTGAAGCGCGGCGAGGAGATCGGAGGGGGACATTGGTAGGCCGGTGAGTCGGTGAGTCGGTGAAGTCGGCTTTAACTTGGCACTTGGAACTTCTTACTTGGAACTTCTCCCTCTCACTGCGCGTCGAGCTTGAAGGGCAGGGAGGCGGAGGGGAATTCCTTGAGGGTGAGACTGAAGATTACCCCGAACTCGTCCTGATAGAGATTGTCGCGGTGGGTGATGCCCATCGAGGCGACCCAGTGGTTGAAGTCGCGATGCACGGTGTACTGCTGGACTTCCAGTGTGCCGTCATCGAGTTCCCAGAGCTGGAATGCCCCGACGCCCCAGTTTTCGCTGAGCCGGGCGTAGGCGCGGACGTCGATGCGGTGGGAATCGGTTAGCACGGGGTGGTTGTCGAGGACGCGGTGGCCGACGGAGAATTCGAGGTTCTCGTTCGGCATGAAGCGGGCGCGGGCGGCGACTTCGGAGAAGCCGGAACCGTCGTCGATGACCGGGAACTGGGTCTCCAGGTTCATGCCGAACCAGGGGAGCGGATTCCACTTCAGGTCGTTGTAGAGGTTGGAGAAATTCCGGTTGTAGTCGGGGTCGGTGATGAAGGCGTCGAAGTAGGTGTCCATCGAGAGCCAGTCATAGCTTTGACCGTCGCGCTTGGTGATGAGCTTGTTCCGCATGCCGAGGCGGATGATGCTCCAGTCGCGCAGGCTATCGATGGCGGTGAAGCTGGGCACGGCCAGCGGCTGCGGGCGGGTGCTGAAGGTCTCGCGGTCGACGGCGGGGAAGAGCGGGTCGAGGTCGTCGGTCGAGATGTAGGAGAAGCGGGCGTAAGGCTGGATGACGTGCAGCAGTCCGTCGAGCCCGACGCGGCGGTCGATCACGTCGCCGAGGTCTTTGGAAAACTTCATCGAAGCCTCCATGCCGGCGTGGAGGTGGGTGCGGTCGATGGATTTCGAGGGGCCGCTGACGTCGGAGTAGCGGCTGTAGCCGATGCCGAGTTCCGGGGTCAGATTGAGCCAGCCGCCGATATTGGTCGGCATCGAGAGCTCCTGATAGGTGTGGAAACGGTTGTAGCCGGGGCTGAAGAGCTGCTCGGTGAGACCGGGAATGGCGGCGCTGCCGGGCGGTAGCGAGCGGATGGCCTGGATGAGCTGGCGCTCGTAGGTGGGGAGCTGGGCGAGCAGGATCCCGACCTGCGGATCGCCGGCGGGCAAGGTGAGGAGCGGGCGGATGGCGGACAGCGAGGCGCTGCCGATTTCCTCCTCGACGAAGGACAGCGAGACCGAGCCTTCGTGAAGGATGGGCAGGTTGAAGAGTGGCCGGCGGGCGAAGTCGAGGGCGATCTCCGGCGAGCGGGTGTCGGAGCGGTAAAACTCGTTCGGGCGGAAGCGGCCGTAGAGGCTGAAGAGGGTGCCATCGTCGCGGCGGAAGAGCCCGAGGGTGTTGTCGGGATTCGGGTCGACGCGGAAGAGGTCGGGATTGAAGTCCTCGAGGTAATAGTTGTCGCTGAGGGCGTTCAGGTTGGCATCGACGCGCCATTCGGCGTCCTTTTCCAGCTCCAGCGGGATGCGGTGCTGGAGGGCGATGCGGTAGCGGTCCTCGTTGACGAAGCCGCGCGTGATGCCGGTGCGGCTGACGTCGGGATTGAGGTCGTTGGTGTAATAAGCGGAGAGACCGGTGAGGTTCGGGTTGTCCTCTTGGCGGGTATCGAGCAGGTCGACCCCGGTGCCGACGCCGCGGCGGGTGCGGAGGTCGAAATGCCAGCGGGAGAGCAGCCAGGCGTCCTCGTTCTCGCCGGTCTCGGGGTTCGGCTTGCCGCCGAGCATGATTCCGTAGCTGTTGAGGAGGAAAGCGCCCCAATTCGAGCGCGCGCCGGGGACGAAATGGTAGCCGAGTTCGCTATCGAGCGGCTGGGAAAGATAGGGCAGCCAGAAGATCGGCGTGTCGCCGGCGTAGAGGCGGAGGTTTTTGAAGGTGACCTTGTCGTCCGGGTAAACGGTGGTTTCCGCGGCGCGCAGCCAGAAGGCGGGGTTCTCGACGTCGTGGGTGGTCACGCCGGCATCCTGGCCGACGTAGACCTGCTTGCCGTCGCGCTCTTCCACGGTGAAGCGGCCGGCTTCGAGGATGATCGGGTCCACCCCGGCGCGCAGGCCGGAGGCGTCGATCTTTTCTTGACCCCAGTAGTAGACCATTTCCTGGCCGCGCTGGAGGAGGTTGCCATTGTAGACGCTGACGTCGCCGGTGAGGGTGATGGTCTCCGCCTTGGTGTCGGCGACGGCGCGGTCGGCATAGACTTCGAGGCCTTGGGCGGTGGTCATTTTCACCGAGCCGTCGACATAGAATTTCTGCTCCGTGCCGTTCCAGCGGGCTTTCTCGGAGCGCAGCTTCATGCCGTTCTCGGTGCTGGCTTCAAAGGGGCCGGAGAAGGTGGCGATCTTCGTCTTGGCGTCGTAGGCGGTGGACGGGCCGAGGTCACGGATGGCGACGTTTTTCGGCATGTCCGGGATGGTGCCGGAGTTGCCGGGCAGCATCTGCATCCCTTCTGGCAGGGGGACGGGAGCGATCGGAAGCGGCGCACCCGCGGCGGGTGCCTCCGCGGCGGGTGCCGGGGCGGCGGGGACCTCGGGATTCTGCGCGGCGAGCTGCAAAGTGGTGGCAAATATGGCGGGGAGAACGGCGACCCTCATCGTGCGCGGATGAGACGGGCTCCCCGGATTCAAGTAAAGGTCAAAGCCGGAAAGCGGTTGCGGGAATTTCGGAAGGCTGGATGGTTTGCGCATCATGAGTGGGAAGTTGGGGATCGTGGGCGCGTCCGGGTTCATCGGGCGGGAGCTGGCGCGGCAGGCCACGGCGGCGGGCTGGCGGGTCTGCGGGTTCAGCCGCAGCGCGCGGGGGGCGGCCGAGGGAGTCCCATCGTGGCGTGCCTGGTCGGAGGTGCCGGATCTCCGCGGACTGGATGCGCTGGTGAACCTGGCGGGCGAGCCGGTGAACCGTCGCTGGACGGCGGAAAGGCGGGTGCTTTTCCACGACAGCCGGATCGGCGTGACAGAGCGGATCGCGGCGGGGCTGGAGATCCTGCATTCGGCGGAGCGGCCGCGGGTGCTGGTGAATGCCTCGGCGGTGGGGATTTACGGAAACCGGGGCGATGAGATTTTGGAAGAGGGCGTGACGCCGGGCGGCGGCTATTTGGCGGATCTGTGCCGCGATTGGGAGAAGTCGGCGGATGCGGTGGCGGGGCTGGGCTTGCGGGTGATGAAGTGGCGGATCGGCGTGGTGCTCGGGCGGGAGGGGGAGGCATTCAAGCAGATGATGATTCCGTTCCGGCTCGGTGTCGGCGGACGACTGGGGTCCGGGCGGCAGTGGATGCCGTGGATTCATGTCGAGGACTTGGCGGCGTCGATGCTTCACGGGATCGGCCATGCAAACCTAGCTGGCCCGATCAACGGAACCGCCCCGGAGCCGGAGCGGAATGCCGACTTCACCCGGAAACTCGCGCAAGCCCTCCATCGGCCGGCGATCTTCCCCGCGCCGCCCTTCGCGTTGAAGCTGCTGCTGGGCGAATTCGCCGGAGTGGTGCTGGCCAGCCAGCGGGCGGTGCCGCGGGCGCTGTTGGAGAGCGGATTCAAGTTCCGGTATCCGACGCTGGAAACTGCGCTTGTGGAGCTGGTTAACCCTTGATTCCGCTTGCGACCCGGGTTGGCGGCTGGTTGCCTTTGCGCCGCCCCATGGCCGCTCCCCAAAACACCATCGCGCTGGTCTTCGACTACGACCAGACGCTCAGTCCGCGATACATGCAGGACGACGTGCTCTTTCCCGAGTTCGGGATCGATCCGGCGCAGTTCTGGAAGAAATGCAACACACTGGTCACCGAACACCAATGGGACGGCGAGCTGGCCTACCTGAAGTGTATCCTCGACTACCTCCAGATGGACCAGGTCTCGAATGCCCGGCTGAAGCAGCTCGGCGCGGGGCTGACCTTCTTCCCCGGGGTCGCGGAGATGTTCGATACCCTGCCGGCCATCTGCCTCGGCCATGACCACGAGCTGGCGGGAGTGAAGATCGAGTTCTACATCATTTCCTCGGGCCTCAAGGCGCTGCTCGACGGCAGCAAGCTGGCCCCGAAGGTGAAGGCGATCTTCGGCTGCGAGTTCGGCGAGGATTCACAAGGCTGCATCAGTTTTCCAAAGCGGGCGATCTCTCACACGACCAAGACCCAGTTCTTGTTCCGCATCAACAAGGGCATGCTGGAGCACAACCAGGACGTGAACGACCACATGCCTTCGGACCTGCGGCCGGTGCCTTTCGAAAACATCGTGTATGTCGGTGATGGTCCAACCGACGTGCCGTGCTTCACGCTGATGAACAAGAGCGGCGGGCACGCGATCGCCGTTTACAATCCCGACGACGCGAGCGGCCGCAGCTTCCGCAAGTGCTACCAGCTTTCCGCCCATGCCGGCCGGGTGAAGCACATCGCGCCGGCCGACTACCGGCAGGGCAGCCATCTGTGGCTGCTGCTCGCGGAGATGGTCCGGGAGATCGCCGACCGCATCCTGCGCCGCCGTTCCGAAGAACGCGAGAACGCCACCGTTGCCGCGCCGACGTTCTGAATAGAACCCACATGTCCGATCAAAAGCATTTCCATTTCACCGGCGTCTGCGGGACGGCCATGGGCGCGGTGGCCGTTGCGATGAAGCGCAAGGGCTTCACCGTCACCGGCTCCGACAACAACGTCTATCCGCCGATGTCGGACTTCCTGCGCGGCGAGGGGATTGTGATCACCGAAGGCTACCGGGCGGAGAATTTGCCGGCCGGGGCGGATGTCATCGTCATCGGCAACGCGATCAGCCGGGGCAACGAGGAGGCGGAAGCCGCGCTGTCCCGCAAGCTGCTCTACCAATCCCTGCCAGAGGTGATGAAAGAGCACTTCCTGCGCGGCAAGCGGAACTACGTGGTGTCCGGCACCCATGGCAAGACGACCACCAGCTCGATGCTCGGCTGGCTGTTCCTGTCCGCCGGCCGCGATCCCGGCTGGATGATCGGCGGGCTGCCGAAGAACCTCGGCCGCGGCGCGAATTTCACGGAGTCCGACTTCAACGTGCTGGAAGGCGATGAATACGACACGGCCTTCTTCGACAAGCGTTCGAAGTTCCTTCACTACCTGCCGGAAGTCGCGGTGGTGAACAACATCGAGTTCGACCACGCCGACATCTACGCGAACCTCGACGAGATCAAGCTGACCTTCCGCCGCCTGCTCAACGTGGTGCCGCGGACCGGCCTGGCGATCATCAACGGCGACGACCCGAACTGCCTCGACGTGGCGGCCAATGCGCCGTGCCCGGTGCGCACGGTGGGATTTGGCGAGAGCTGCACGCTGCGGATCTCCGATGTGAAGTACGAGGTGGATCGTAGTTCCTTCACGCTGGACGGAGAAAGATACTCGCTGCGGATGACCGGCGAGTTCAATGTCCGCAATGCGGCGATGGCGGTGGCAGCGGCATCCTTCGCCGGTCTCTCCCCGGACGAGGTTAGCGCGGGCTTGGAAAGCTTCGATGGCGTGGCGCGGCGGCAGGAACTCCGCGGCGAGGCCGGCGGGGTGAAGGTCATTGACGACTTCGCGCACCACCCGACTGCGATCAAGCTGGCGGTCGGCAGCCTGCGGCAGCGCTATCCCGACAGCCGCTTGTGGATCTTGTTCGAACCGCGCTCCAACACCACCCGTCGCGCGGTCTTCCAGAACGAACTCGCCGAAGCGCTGGCCCTTGCGGATCAGGCGGTGATTTCAGAGATCACCGACTTGCAGAAGATCCCGGAGAACGACCGGCTCGATCCGGACAAGCTGGCCGCGGACATTGCCCGGCACGGCGGGCAGGGTCGTTACATCCACACCGTCGACGACATCGTCGCCACGGTGGTTGCGGAAGCGAAACCGGGCGACGTGGTTGCGGTCCTGAGCAACGGCGGCTTCGGCGGGATCCACAAGAAGCTGCTGGAGCGGCTGGGGTAGTGAACCGTGGCTGCGGCATCTTGCAGCAAGCCATCCGATCCAGGCTTGCGGCAAAATGCCGCAGCCACTGTCAGGATCACATCCCCGCCAGGCGGTGGTTCATCAGCACCGATTTCCGCAGGGCGCGCATCACGTCGATCATCGGGATGTGGCCCTTTGCGGCGCTGCGGCATTGGTCGCTGATGAAGGCGTTGCGGCTGACGTGGCGGCCGATTTCGCTGAAGAGTTGCCGCATCTGGGTATCGATCAGGCCGAGCTGGGCCTTGTGCGAGGAGATGTCGCGGTTGGCCTGCCCGATTTGCTGGAAGGCGAACGAGGCTTCGGCGCGGTGCTTCCGGCGTTCTTCGGTGAGTTCCGTGTCGATCGCATCGACCTCCGCATCGCCCTCGGCGATCTTGGTGGCCACCCGGTCGCGATCATGTTTGAGTTCGCTGAAGCGGTTCTTAAGCTCGAGCATGCGGCTCCGGGTCTTCTCGATCGCTTCGCTGGTGCCTTCGCGCTGCATGACCTCGAGCTTCATTTTCAAGCCATCATAGATCCGCCGGATTTCCCGCGCCTGCTGGATCACGGAATCCCGCTCCTTCGCAAGTTTCTCCAATCCGGAGAGCAGTTCGATCCGATGCTCTTCCAGCTCCTGCTGGGGTTCGGATTTCGCGCCGAGCAGGTTGGAGCGATGCTCGTGGGCATCGGCCAGGATCGATTCCGACTCCGAAAGCCTCTCCCGGATCTCGCCGCGCTCCTTGATGAGCTTGCGGAGGTTCCAATATTCCACGCCGAGCTCCTCGACCTCCTCGACCTGTTCCCACACCGACTGCCCGAGCACCTGTTCCGCCTCGCGGAGCAGGTGCATCTCGCTCGCGGCTTCGGCCATGCGGCGCTGCCGGCGATTGACACCGAAGGCCTGGACGATACGGGCGAAAACGTAGCGGGTGGTGGTCATGTTCTATTTGATGGCTGCCATGCTCTGCTGAAGGCTGGCGATGACGGTGAAATCTTCAAGGGTCGTGGTGTTACCGGTGACATTCCCGGTGGTGACCAGCTCTTTCAAGAGGCGGCGCATGATTTTTCCGGAGCGGGTCTTCGGAAGGGCGGGGGCAAAATGGAGGTCGTCCGGTTTGGCGATCGCGCCGATGACCTTGCCGACGTGCTCGCGCAGCTCCTTCTGCAAGGCCGGCGTGCCCTCGATCCCACCCTTTAGTGTGACGAAAGCGACAACGGCCTGGCCTTTCAGGTCGTCCGGGCGGCCGACGACCGCGGCCTCGGCGACGGCCGGGTGGCCGACCAGGGCGCTCTCCACTTCGGCGGTGCCGAGGCGGTGGCCGGAGACGTTGAGGACGTCGTCGAGCCGGCCGACGATCCAGAAATTCCCCTGTTTGTCGCGGCGCGCGCCGTCGCCGGCTGTGTACATGCCGGGGTAGTCGGACCAGTAGGTTTTCTTGTAGCGGGCCTTGTCTCCGTAGATCGAGCGGGTCATCGACGGCCACGGCTTGCGGATCACGAGACGGCCGCCTTCGTTCGGTTTGCACTCTTTGCCAGACTCGTCGAGGATGGCGGCGTCGACGCCGAAGAAGGGCAGTGTCGCGGTGCCGGGCTTGGTCGGGGTGCAGCCGGGCAGGGGCGTGATCATGATCGCGCCGGTTTCGGTCTGCCACCAGGTGTCGACGATCGGGCAACGGCCGCCGCCGATCAAGTTGTGATACCACATCCAGGCTTCCGGGTTGATCGGCTCGCCGACCGAACCGAGCAGGCGGAGGCTGGAAAGGTCGTGCTTTTTCGGGAAATGGTCGCCGGCCTTGATGAAGGCGCGGATGGCGGTGGGGGCGGTGTAGAAGATCGAGACGCCGTATTCCTCGATGATCTGCCAGAAGCGGCCGAAGTCCGGCTGGTTCGGCGCGCCTTCATACATCACCTGGGTGACGCCCATCGCAAGCGGACCGTAAACGATGTAGCTGTGGCCGGTGATCCAGCCGACGTCGGCGGTGCACCAGTAAACATCGTCGTCGCGCATGTCGAAGACGTACTTGCAGGTCACGTAGGTGCCGGTGAGGTAGCCGCCGCTGGTGTGGAGGATGCCCTTCGGCTTTCCGGTCGAGCCCGAGGTGTAGAGGATGAAGAGCGGGTGTTCCGAGTCGAAGGCCTTGGCCTCGTGCTTCGCGGAAACCTTGGCGGTCTCGTCGTGCCACCAGGTGTCGCGGCCGGTGGTCATCGGGATTTCCTGGTCGGTGCGCTTGAAAACGACGACCGACTTGATGTTGTGGTACTTTTCCAGCGCCTCGTCGACGTTCGCCTTGAGCGGGACGATCTTGCCGCGCCGCCAGCCGCCGTCGGCGGTGACCACGTGGCTCGCGCCGGAGTCTTCCAGGCGGTCGACGATCGACTCCGACGAGAAGCCGCCGAAGACCACCGAGTGGACCGCGCCGATGCGGGCGCAAGCGAGCATCGCGATCGCGGCTTCCGGGATCATCGGCATGTAGACCAGCACGCGGTCCTTGGCCTTGACGCCTTTGGAGAGGAGCACATTGGCGAAGCGGCAGACCTCGCGATGGAGCTGGCCGTAGGTTAGCACCTGGCGGTCGCCCGGCTCGCCTTCGAAAATGATGGCCGCCTTGTTGCGGCGCGGGCCGGCCGCGTGGCGGTCGACGCAGTTCTCACAGACGTTGAGCTTGCCGCCGACGAACCATTTCGCGTCCGGCGCATCCCAATCGAGCACCTTCTTCCAGGGCTCGCGCCACACGAGTTCGCTGGCTTCGCGGGCCCAGAACTTCTTCGGCTTGTCGATCGACTCTTGCCACAGCTTCTTGTATTCGGCCATGCTGGAGATGCGGGCCTTGGCGGAGAACGCCTTGCTTGGCTTGAAAATGCGGTCTTCGACGAGATGGCTTTCGATGGTGTTGCTCATGGGTGCCTATGGGTTTTCGGCCAAAGTTCGTGCGGGAAGCTACAAGGTACCTTTCGCCGGGCGCGACTCAAAATTTCCGTTTTGTGGACTGCCTGTAGGGCGTTTGGCTGGAGGATTCATGGGAACGGCTTGGCTTTCAGGATCAGATCGATGGCCAGCTGCTTTCGATCTTGGTAATCGACGATTAAGGAAGGCAGGTTGTTCTTTTCGTCGAACG
>NEUO01000048.1 GCA_002304315.1 Verrucomicrobiia bacterium Tous-C4TDCM | reverse complement strand
CCTGCCGCAAAAAGACCGCCAGACGCTAGCGCTGAAATTCAACAACCTGCTCGCCTCGCCCGGCTTCTCGACCTGGCTCGAAGGCCCGCCGCTGGACATCGCGAAAATGCTCCACGCGCCCGATGGCAAGCCGCGCATCTCCATCTTCTCGATCTCCCACCTCGGCGATGCGGAGCGGATGTTCTTCGTCAGCCTGATCCTCAACCAGACCCTCGGCTGGATGCGCGGCCAAAGCGGCACCACCTCGCTGCGCGCCCTGCTCTACATGGACGAGATCTACGGCTACCTGCCGCCGACCGCGAACCCGCCGAGCAAGCGGCCGATGATGACACTGCTGAAACAAGGCCGCGCCTTCGGCCTCGGCTGCCTGCTGGCGACGCAGAACCCGGTCGATCTTGATTACAAGGCGCTGTCGAACATCGGCACCTGGTTCCTCGGCCGCCTCCAGACCGAACGCGACAAGCTGCGCGTTCTCGACGGCCTCGAAGGCGCGGCCGGCGAGCAGAACGCGAAGTTCGACCGATCCTCGATGGAGAAGCTGCTGTCGGGCCTCGGCAACCGCGTCTTCCTGATGAACAACGTCCACGAAGACGCGCCGGTGCTGTTCCACGTCCGCTGGGTGATGAGCTACCTGACCGGCCCGCTCACCCGGACCAGCATCAAGGCGCTGATGGATCCCAAGCGCGCGGCTTTCGGCGGAATTACGAAGGATGCCGTAGAAGTCACCGCCGCCAACCCGATGGCGATGCCCGGCATGGCCGCGCCCGCCGCGAAAGCCGCCGCCCGGCCGATGGTCGGCGCAGGGGTCGCGGAAAAGTTCGCGCCGCCCGCCGGGGACGCCGCCGAGGTCACCTACCGCCCGCATCTGCTGCGCGTCGGCACCGTCCACTTCGCTTCGACCAAGGCGGGCATCGAAGGCAGCCGCAAGGTCCGCAAGGTGAACGCGATCTTGCCGGAAGCGATCGACTGGGAGCGCGATCTTCCGCCGCCGCTCAAGCCCGAGGAGCTGGGTGCCGAGCCCGCCGCGGGGGCCGGCTTCGCGGCCTTGCCCGGCTTCGCGATGAATGCGGCAAACTACAAGCAGGTTGAGAAGGACTTCGCCGAGTGGCTTTACCGCAACGAGCGCGCCGACATTTTCACCTGCCCGTCCTTGAAATCCTTCTCTGAGATCGGCGAATCTGAAGCCGAGTTCCGCGCCCGGCTTTCGCAAAAGGCCCGCGAGGCGCGCGATGCCGTGCTCGAAAAGGTGCGCGCCGCCACCAACAAGAAGCTCGATACTCTCGAAGGCCGCCTGCAAACCGCCGAAGCCGGCTTGGCCCGCCAGAAGACCGAGTCACAGAGTGCGAAGATGCAGGCCGGCGTGTCGATCCTCGGCGGCCTGCTCGGTGGTCTGATGGGCCGCAAGCGCAGCGCCAGCTCCGCCCTTTCGCGGGGCACCAGCGCCTACAAGCAGCACCAGGACGTCGCCGCCGCGGAGGACAAGGTGGAGACCGTCCAGCAGCAGATGCAGGAACTCAACCAGCAACTCGAAGCCGAGATCGCCACCCTCTCGCAAAGCTACGATCCCACCGCCCTGGTCCTCGAAACGGAATCGCTGAAACCGACCAAGACCAACGTCAGCGTAGAATCCGTCGCGCTACTATGGCTGCCGTACGACGCCCGCGGCGAGCGGGCGTGGTGAGAACCCCCGAACCAATACCAACAGCTCTCGCCCTTCCCGACGACGCTGGAAGAAATCATCGCGCTGCCCGCCGACCAGCGGCCGAAGCTTTCGCCCTCGAAGCTGGAAGCCGGCGGCAAGACCATGCCCTACGTCCTGCTCGCCAAGGGCAGGAAACCGGAAAAGGGCTGGCCGCTGGTGATCGCCCTCCACGGCGGCGGCGGCACCGGCGAGAAGCTCGAACACCCCCACGCCTGGCCGGTCAATACCCGCGAATGGCAGGCGCAGATGGCCCTCTTCGAGCGGGTCTATCCGGGCGACGCCCTCTATTTCATCCCCCGCATGGCCGACGACAACGACGGCCGCTGGTACTACGACTACTGTCAGGAAATGTACGACCAGGTCATCCGCCGGGCGATCCTGTTCCGCGACGTCGATCCCGACCGGATCTACATCACCGGCATTTCCGAAGGCGGCTACACCGCGTTCCGCCTGCCGGGGAACCAGCCCGGGCGCTTCGCCGCCGCCGCCGCGATGGCCGCCGCGGGGCCGCCGCGGGGCTGATCGATAACGCCCCGCCGGAGAACTTCCGCAACACCCCGCTGCGCTGCGACATCGGGGAGAATGACACCATGTTCGACCGCATCGGCCTCGCCCGCCGGATGTTCGAAAAGCTCGGCACCCTGCAAAAGGCCGACCCGCAGGGCTACCTGCACCATTTCGAAGCCCACAAAGGCCGCGGCCATGGCATCGACTACGCCGGCGGCCCGGCCTGGATGGTGAAGCACACCCGCGACCCGCGGCCGAAGAAACTCGTCTGGACCGTCCAGGCCCTCCACCACACCGTGAACCTTCGCAATGCCTGGCTGTCCCTCGACGAGGCACCGGCGGCCTTGCCGGTGACCCTCAACGCGGCGATCGACGGCAACGCGATCGACCTGACCGCCACCGACAAGGACGGCAAGCCCGCGTCCGGCCTCAAACTCCGCCTTTTCGTCGACGACCGCCTGCTCGACCTCGACAAGCCGGTGACCGTCACCTTGAACGGCAAGCAGGTCCACGACGGCAAAATCCCCCGCACCTGGGCCGCGCTGGCGCGCTCGACCGCGGCCTCCGGCGACCCCGGCAGCATCTTCTCCGCCGAACTCCTCTTGAAATAGTTGGAAAAACGCTCGGCTCTGCTTCGCTGCCTGCCGCCCCCATCGGGCACCCGTCCCGTCACGCCTATGAAAACGAAATACCTGCTCGCGGCCGCCTGTGCCGCCTCCCTCGGCTTCACTTCCGCCTTCGCCGGCGGCGAAGGGTGGACCCACGACTTCGCAGCCGCCAAGAAACAGGCCGCCGCTGAAAAGAAAGACCTGCTCCTTGACTTCACCGGGTCCGACTGGTGCCCGCCGTGCAAGACGCTGACCGCCAACGTTCTCTCCAAAGAGGAATTCCGCACCCTGACCAAGGATAATCTCGTCCTGGTGGAACTCGATTTCCCCAAGGACAAGTCCAAGCTTCCCGAGGAAACCCAGGCTCAGAACCAAGAACTCCAGGGCAAATACGCCATTTCGGGCTATCCCACCATTTTGCTCTGCGATGCCGACGGCAAGCCCTACGCCAAGACCGGCTTCCAGCCAGGCGGGCCGAAGGAATACGTCGCTCACCTTGACGAACTCCGCGCCAAGAAGGACGTCCGCGACAAGTCCTTCGCCGAGGCCGCCAAGTCCGAAGGCCCGGCCAAGGCCAAGGCGCTGATCGCCGCCCTCGATGCGATGCAGTTGGAAGACGCCGCCGTCGCCAGCTTCTACCCGGACGTCGTCGATCAGATCAAGGCCGCCGACCCGAAGGACGAGACCGGCTACGCCAAGAAACTCGCCGCCAAGGCGAAGTATGCCGCGTTCGAGAACGAGCTGAACGGCTTCGCTCAGAAGCAGGACATGGAAGGCGCGCTTGTGTTCGTCGAAAAGGCCATCGCATCCGGCGAATACGAAGGGGAGACCCTGCAGCAGGTGATGCTGCCCAAGGCGATGATCTTGGCTCAGATGAAGAAGTTCGACGATGCCATCAAGGCGGTCGATGAAGCGAAAGCCGCTGCACCGGAGAGCGAGATCGCCGGCAAGCTCGACGGCTTCAAGGGCCAGCTTGAGGGCGCCAAGGCGAAGGCTGCCGAAAAGCCCGCCGAAAAGCCCGAAGAGTAATATCTGCCTCCTCCCGTTTCCGCATTTCCAACGCCGCCCGGTCACCAAGCCGGGCGGCGTTTTTCGTTTCCGCGAGCCGCAGGCTCCACCGGGTGCGCGGAGGCTCTGCCCCGCATAACGGTCCAACAAAGTCCGCCTCCGGTTCGAGCCCCGCTCAGCAACCCAGCCGTCCCCGTGCTTCTGCGGGCCGGGGGCTCCGCGCACCCGGTGGGCTCCGCCCTTATGCCCCCCAAAGGCACTTTCTTGTTCGAGTGAACATCTTTTGTTTGACGCCCCGCTCCCCGCCTGCGACAAGCTCCACGAACTCAGACGAACACCATGGCCAAAACCACCGAAGATCCCTCCGACAAGCTCGCCGACGCCCGCAAACGCAATCTCGACCTCGCCATCTCCAGCATCCAGAAGGAGTTCGGGGAAGCCGCCATCATGCGGATGGGCGACGGCCACCGGGCCGATGTCGATGTCATCCCGACCGGCAACCTGCTGATCGACCGCGCCCTCGGCGTCGGCGGCTTCCCCCGCGGCCGCATCATCGAGGTGTTCGGCCCGGAATCCTCCGGCAAGACGACCCTCACCCTCACCGTGATCGCCCAGGCCCAGAAAAAGGGCGGTCTGGCCGCCTTCATCGACGTCGAGCACGCCCTCGATCCGCAGTATGCGAAGATGCTCGGCGTCAACCTCGACGACCTGCTCGTTTCCCAGCCTTCCTCCGGGGAAGAAGCCCTCCAGATCTGCGAGGCGCTGGTCCGCTCGAACGCCATCGACGTCATCGTGCTCGACTCCGTCGCCGCCCTCGTCACCAAGCAGGAACTCGACGGCGAGATCGGCGACTCCACCGTCGGCGCCCAGGCCCGCTTGATGAGCGCGGCGATGCGCAAGCTGACCAGTTTCATCGCCAAGGCCCGCACCGTCTGCATCTTCACCAACCAGATCCGCGAGAAGATCGGCGTGATGTTCGGCAACCCCGAAACCACCCCCGGCGGCCGCGCGCTGAAGTTCTTCTCCTCGATGCGGGTCGACATCCGCCGGATCGGCCAGATCAAGGCGACCGATGGCACCGTCCAGGGTAGCCGGACCAAGATCAAGATCGTGAAGAACAAGGTCGCGCCGCCCTTCACCGAGTGCGAGTTCGACATCATGTACAACGAAGGCATCTCCTCGGTCGGCTCGCTGCTCGACCTCGCTCTCGAGATGGAGCTCATCCAGAAGCGCGGTTCGTGGTTCGCCTACAACGGAGCCCAGCTCGCCCAGGGCCGCGATGCCGCCAAGGAAGCGCTCCGTGCCGACGAGGCCCTCTACACCGAACTCACCGACAAGGTCCGCGAGAAGCTGGACGAGGCGAAGGGCAAGAAGAAGTAAGGCACGGCCGTTTCCGGCTCAGCGCGAGTTCAATTTCGAGTTCGCGTTCGATGGAGCGGTGGTCCCCCGGGGCCGCCGCTTTTCCGTTTCCCGGGGTAGGGGAGGGCGGCCGGCGGCCAAGGAGCGGCGGACTCCGATCCGCCGGAGTCCATGCTGTGTGAATGAGCATCCCCTGATGCTCCGGTGTGAAGGGAACCGCCCGTCAACCCGCCCGGCTTGAACCCCATCCGGGTTCCCGGACAAACCTGTCGACTGACCGGTGGTGTTCGCTCCGCTCGACCACCGGCTATTGGCTGGAATCCCTCCGGGATAGGGCAGCGGTCGGCGTGAGGACCGGGCCATTCGATCCCCGGAAGCGTGGTCGCTCCGCGATCCCCGTAACTCCCTTCTTGGCACCCCCGCGATCCTCAGCTAGGGAAAATGAACGAGTCGGTAAGCGAGAAATCTGCCCGCTCGGGTCGGATTTGTTCCTGTTCACCGACCGGTCGGTGAACGAGGAGGAATTCCGAGTTGGTGATCAAATAATGTCCCTCTGAAAATGATCGAGCCAGAGAAAGTCTCCTCTCGCGAGGCGAAAGCACGGGGATACGATCCGGCCACTATCGAACGTCTTCGGCGAGACGAAGGCGCGAACGCCGAAGCACTCGCGCTAATTCCCGATATTGAGGCCGCATTTGATGGTGTTGCTCGGCCACGAATCACTCTCAGCGTTGCGAAAGGCTTTGATGACGAGTGGGAACTCTCCGATGAGCGACTGGCTGAACTTTCCGCTCGGGATCCAGAACAGACTTGGCAAGAGGTCCCGGACGAATCGATCGAAGAAAGACAGGAGTATTTCACATTTTCCGACGCCGAGGGCTGGCGCTTTTACCTCCCGGCGTATCTGGTCCATTATCTCCGGAGGTTTCCCGATTGCGGCTGGGGTGCAGTCGTTGAGGCTTGCATCAACAAGAACCACGTTGACTTCCTCAATGAGGCTCAGCTTCGATGCGTGGACCAGTTCGTTGACCTTTGGCGGAACCATGGGCAGTAATCCTAGCAGACTGATCGGCCGCTTGTTTCCGATGCTCGGGGAATCTCTCGCCCCATCCGCTAGCTTTTGGCACTTGGCACTTCTCACTTGGCACTTTCCCCGATGACCGGTCCTCCCCGCCTGCTGCTTGGCGCCGCCCTCTTGTTCTGGGGCGGGATGACGGAGCGCGCGGTGCCGGGGCTGGCTTGTGCGCTGCTGATGGAAGGCGCGCACTGGACCCGGGTGCGCTGGGATTTCAAGGAGCGCTCGTTCCTGGTCGGGTGGCGGCTGTCGGTGCTGCTGCTGCTGTTCGCGATGGTCCTGGTGGTGCTCCAAGGCGAGGGCCGGAACGCGATGGCGAAGGTCTTCAGTTGGCTGCCGGTGATCCTGCTGCCGCTCCAGTTCGTCCAGGCCTACGGGCTGTCCCGGACGATGACGATGGGCACCTTTTCGCTGCTGGTCCGCCGCCGCCGCGAGCACTCGATGAAGCACGGCCTGCCGTTCCGCGAGGTGAGCTTCAGTTTCGGCCATGTCTATTTCTGCGCCATCCTACTGGCGGCCTGCCTGGGCGAACTGGCGGACAGCGTGGCCTTTTTCCCGGGGCTGCTGATCCTGATCTCGTGGGCGGTCGCCGGGGCCGGTTCGTGGAGCTGGAAAAAGGCGGGGCTCGCCTTGCCCTGTGCGTTGGCGGTGACCGCTTTGGGAGGCTGGGGCGGTCAAGTCGGGCTGTCCGCGCTCTACCATTACGTGACCCAGGGTCGATTCGGCGGGGAGGGCGACCCGTCGGCCCGCGAGCGGCAGACTTCGCTGGGCAGCCTGGGCACGATCAAGCAGTCGCCCGAGATCAAATGGCGGCTGATCCCGGAGCAGGGCGACTTGCCGAAGTTGATCCGGGTGGCCTCCTACGCGGCCTATCGTACGACGACCTGGTACTTCGACGAAGTGCCCGGCGGCGGGAATTTCGCCAAGGATTTCACCACCCCGCGGACCCTCGCCAATCCGGCGAACCCCGCGGACCCGGACGACGAGTTCGTGATCGCCCCGCCCGATCTCGCGGACTTGAACGTGGCGGTCGATCCCGCATTGCCGCGATTCCGCCTTCGCGGGGCGGTTCCGCGGGAGGGCGGCTTGCTGCCATTGCCGGCCAATGCGGCGGCGCTTCACCAGTTCGTGTTCGAGGAGTTCGACCGCAATTCCCTGGGGACTTTCAAGTTGAAGCCCTTGCAGCCGGTGATCGATGCCCGGGTGCTGTGGGGCGGGGATTTCGCCACCGAGAAGCCGCCGTGGACCACGGTCGGCGAGCGTGAAGTCAACGGCCGCCAGATCGTGCGCCGGCTCGACTTGCAGATCCCGCGGATCGAGGCCGCGATGCTGAAGGAAGTGGCGGACGAGATCGGTTTGCGCGAAGGGAAGAGCGTCCCGGAGAAGATCGCGCTGTTGCAGCGCCACTTCTTCGGGAAGTTCCGCTACACCCGCTACAACTCGATCCCGCGAGACATCAAGACGTGGGCGGATCGGGACCGCAAGGTGGCCGGGTATGTCGCGGCGAAGGATCCGACGATGCTCGGCACCTTCCTCCAGTTCACCCGGGCCGGGCACTGCGAATTCTTCGCCACCGCCAGCGCGCTGCTGCTGCGCGAGGCCGGGGTACCGACGCGTTACGTGTCGGGCTTCGCGGTTATGGAGATCGACCCGGAATCCGGCGAAGCGCGGGTCCGTGGCACCCACGCCCATGCCTGGTGCCGAGCTTGGGACGAGGCGAGCAAGAGCTGGATCGACGTCGATCTGACCCCGCCGGACTGGGCGAATTTGGAGCCTGACCAGGCATCCCGTTTCCAGGAGCTGAGCGATTGGATCCAGCTCCGGCGGGAGAACCTGCTGGTGTGGCGCGACCGCCCCGGGAACATGGCGATCATCACTGCCGTTCTGCTGACACCGTTGCTGATCGGGTTGGCCTACATCGGGCGGAACCTTTGGCGCTCCCGCAGCCGCGTGGATGCTGGCAAAGACGGCCGCCCGGTGGCCGCGCTGCCGGTCACCCCGCTGTCGGCCCTTGAAAAGCCCGCGCGCAAGCTGCTCGGCGAGCGCCCGCCGGGAATGCCGCTCGCGCCGTGGCTCGCCCAGCTTTCGCCGCGTTTGCCTGAGCCGGGGCTGCTGGCTCAGGCCGTGGCCCTGCACCAGAGCTTGCGCTTCGACCCGGCGGAGCCCGAAGCTGGCCAGCTTGAGGAACTCCAGCAGCTGGTGACCCGGCTGCGGCGGGAGCTCACTTCTTGATTTCCTGCGTCTCGTTCGTCGGCTTGACGTCGAGCTTCGCCGCGCCGGTGGCGGGCTTCACCGGGCCTTGGACCGGCTCCTCTTCCTTTTTCGCTTCTGCGGGTTGCGGAGCGAGGTCCGGGCCGGTGCGGATCGCTTGGAAGAGCAGGTTGTAGTTGTGACGGACCGCCGCCGGGAAGTTCACCCGGCCGGGCTCCACCACCTTCTCGCGCAGCAGCTTGGAGGAAAGGTCCGCCGTCAGGTCGGCACCGACTTTCACCGCCGCGCCCACGCCGGGCACCGCGCCGCCGACCGTCCCGCCGGTGCGGATCACGTCGCTGGAAATCGTGCGGCCTTGCAGGGCGAGGTTGGACTGCGCTGAAACGATCGAGCCCTTCTTGTCGATGGTCACTTCCAGCACCGCGTGGTCGTCGCTGGCCAGCCAGCCGCGGCGGTTGTCGATCCGCACCGAGGCGAAAATCCCGCCGTCCGGGGTGGGGGTGATCTCCGGCTTGAAGGTCCGGTATTGGGAGCCGGAGAGATCGTAGTCGCAGGCCTCCTTGCCCTTCGCCTGCCAGCCGCCGAGGCTTTTGCCGAAGGCTTCGATATCAAGGCTCACTCCGGCGTGCAGCGTGGAGACGAGGGAAAGGACGAGAACGATGCGGATCATGGCGGAAGCAAGTTGGACGCGGCGAGGATACCACCGCCGAGACGGAATCCTTTAGTGAAAAATTCACGGGGGATCGGGCGGAGCCGGCTGTCGATCGGAAAGGAGATTGAAGGCGCCCATGCCTAGAGCTATCTTTCGGGAATGAAGACCTTGGTCGTGATTGATCCGGAGATTTTGGGTGGAGAAGCGGTTTTTGCCGGGACACGGGTGCCGGTGAAGGGGCTGTTCGACCACTTGGAAGGGGGCGAGACAATCGAGGACTTTTTGGAAGGCTTTCCCGGAGTGTCGCGCGAGCAGGTCATCGCAGTGCTTGAGGAATCCAAGCTCCATGTCCTCGCTGGAATCTGACCAATGAGGATCCTGCTGGACGTAAACCTCGACTGGCGGTTGCGGCGGCTGCTACCGGGGCATGTCGTGGACACGGTGGCTTACATCGGGTGGTCCGGTATCAAGACGGGGTTCTGCTGCGGCGGGCGGTAGAGGCGGCTACGAGGTGCTTTTGACGATGGATGGAAACATGCCCTATCAGCAAGACTTGAGCGTTCATGGAATCGCTGTGATCGCGTTGCGGGCACCCACGAACCGGCTTGCCGATACTGCCCCGCTGATGCCGGCAGTTCTTACGGGTTTACCCACCGCTATAGTCGGCAGGGTGACTTGTATCGGGTGGATGCTGGACGTTATCGAAAGAACCTCGACCCCGACCCCCGTAGCACCTTGGATTGCCCGACTCCGCAGGAATCATGGAGATTCTTGCCCTTTGCTTCATCCTCCGCACAAACCCGTCATGACCCCGACCCGACCGCTCCCCTTTCTCCGCGCTGTTCTCCTTTTCGCCGCTGCGGGCGGTATGCTGTCGGCGGCGGAACCGCTGGTGGCTTTGAAGAAGGGCGATCATGTCGCGATCGTCGGCAGCGGCTTGGCGGACCGACAGCAGCATCACGGGTGGCTGGAAGCGCTGATCCACCGGGCCTATCCGGAGCTCGACCTGACCGTGCGGAATCTTGGCTTCGCGGCGGATGAGGTGAATCTCCGTCCGCGTTCCGACGACGCCCCGCCGACCGAGTGGTTCCTCGCGATGAAGAAGGGCGACACCACCGCGCAGCCGGGCGTGGTCTACAAGGCGGGGACCGACTTCGGTGCGGACGTGATGTTCGCCTACTGGGGCTTCAACGAATCGTTCCGCGGGCCGGAGGGGATCGAAGGCTTCAAGGCTGAGCTCGGCCGCTACCTCGATGCCCAGCTCGCGGCGAAATACAACGGCGAAGGCGCGCCGAAGTTGGTGCTTTTCTCACCGATCGCCCACGAGAACCTCAAGAGCGCAGACTTCCCGGACGGCGAAGCGAACAATGCGAACCTCGCGCTTTACACCAAGGCGATGGAGGAAGTCGCCAAGGCCAAGGGCGTGCCATTCGTCGATCTTTTCACCCCGTCCTGCGACCTCTTCGCCAAGGCCGGCACGCCGCTCACGATCAACGGCGTCCATTTGAACGAAGAAGGTGACCGCCAGCTCGCGCCGGTCCAGTTCAAGGCGGTCTTCGGCAACGAGCCGCCGTCGCTTGGCGATCCGCTCGTCGCCAAGATCCGCGCGGCGGTGATCGACAAGAATACCGAGTGGCACCACCGCTATCGGACGGTCGACCAGTTCAACATTTTCGGCGGCCGCTCACGCATTGCCTATGAGGGCGTGACCAACGCGGTGACGCTCGGCGAGGAACTCTCCCAGCGCGATGTGAAGACCGCCAACCGCGACCTGCGCGTCTGGTCGGTGGCGAAGGGCGGCGATCTCAAGGTCGCCGACGACAATCTGCCGCCGGTCAGTCTGGTTCCGCCGAACCGCAAGGAGGAGGTGCCCTACCTCAGCGGCGAGGAAGCGATCCAACACCTGAAGCTGGCCCCCGGCTGCAAGGTCGAACTGGTCGCGTCCGAGGAGACCCACCCGGAGCTGGTCAACCCGGTGCAGATGAATTTCGACACCAAGGGCCGGCTGTGGATCGCCGCCTGGCCGAACTACCCGGAGACCAGCCCGACCACCAAGGTTTTCGACAAGTTGCTGGTCATCGACCTCGATCCCAAGACCGGCAAAGCAGCGAAGATCACGACCTTCGCCGACGGCTTGAACTGCCCGACCGGCTTCCAGTTCTACAAGGACGGCGTGTTGGTGATCCAGTCGCCCGATCTGTGGTTCCTGCGCGACACCGACGGCGACGGCAAGGCCGACTGGAAGGAGCGCGTGCTTCACGGCCTCGACGCGGCGGACTCGCATCACGAGACGAACTCGATGTGCCTGGAGCCGGGCGGCGCGGTCTATCTCAGTGACGGGGTTTTCCATCGCACCAACGTGGAAACCCACAGCGGGCCGATCCGCAACACCGACGGTGCGATCTACCGCTTCGAGCCGAACACCGGCAAGTTCGCGCGCCACGTGCCCTACGGCTTCGCCAATCCCCACGGCCGCGTTTTCGACTACTGGGGCAACGACCTGATCACCGACGCCACCGGCAACTCGAACTACTTCGGCCCGGCTTTCAGCGGCCATCTCGACCGCGGCGCGCATCCGGGCATGAACCAATTCTGGAACCGCCCGTCGCGTCCCTGTGCCGGCACCGCCATCCTGAGCAGCCGGCATTTCCCGGACGACTGGCAGGGCGAATTCCTCAATGCCAATGTGATCAGCGTCCACGGCATCTTCCGCGCCAAGCTGAGCGACGAAGGCTCCGGCATCAAAGGCGAGACCTTGCCCAACCTGATCGAAACCGACCTGTCGAAGAACCCGAATTTCCGCCCCTCCGGCGTGACCGTGGCACCGGACGGCTCGATCTATTTCATGGACTGGTCGCAGATGCTGATCGGCCACCTCCAGCACCACTTGCGCGATCCGAACCGCGATCACCAGCACGGCCGGATCTACCGCATCACCTACGAAGGCCGCCCGCTGCTGGTGCCGAAGAAGGTCGATGGCGAACCGGTGGCGAAGTTGTTAGAGCTGCTGAAGGAGCCCGAGAACGATGTCCGGATGCGGGCGAAGATCGAGCTGGGAAAGCGCGACTCGAAGGAAGTCAGCGCTGCCGTGAAGCAGTGGATCAACCAGCTCGACCCCAAGGATCCCGCCTTCGAGCATCATGTGTTGGAAGGCCTGTGGGTCCACCAGTGGCACAACGTCGTGGACCTCGATCTGCTCAAGCGCGTGCTCAAATCCCCCGAGCCGCGGGCGCGGGCGCAGGGCGTGCGGGTCATGGGCTACTGGCGTGACCGGGTGCCGGACGCGCTGGCCTTGCTGAAAATTACCGCGAACGATGAAGCGCCACGGGTCCGCTTGGAAGCGGTGCGCGTTGCCAGCTTCTTCCGCCAGTGGGAGGCCGCCGATGCCGCGCTTGTGGCTCTCAAGCATCCGAAAGATTACTATCTCGACTACTGCCTCAAGCAGACCATGCGGCAGCTTGAGCCTTGGTGGAAGAGCGCGATTTCGGAAGGCAAGCCGCTGGCCGCGGACAACCCTGCCGGCATCAATGAAATCCTCGCATCGGTCTCCACACCGGATTTGGCCAAGCTTCCGAAATCCCCCGTCACCCTGACCGCGCTGCTGACCCGCCCGGACGTCGCGCCGCTGCAACGCCAGGCCGCTTTGGGCGAACTGGCGGCGATGCAGAAAGTCACGCCGCTTCAGACCCTGGTAGCCACCTTGGCCCCGGTCGCGGCGAGCGGCAGCGGCGCCGCCACCGACCTTTGCCGCTTCCTCCTGATGCAGCCGGCCACCGATTTGAAAGCCTCCCGCGCCGACCTCGAGAAACTGGCCGCGCCCGGCAACGCGGGGATGGTCCGCCAGTCGGCAATTGCCGCGTTGATCATCGCAGACGGCTCCGTGGATGGCGTGTGGAACGGTGCGACGAAGAGCCCCGCCGCGCTTGCCGATTTCCTTGAGGCACTGCCACGCTTGAGTGATCCGGTCCTGCGCGGATCGGCCTTCGCCAAAGTTCTGCCGCTCCTCACGTCGATGCCGCCGGAGATCGCGTCCGCGCTTTCTAAGCAGAAGACCGGCAGCGCACGCCACGTCCGGATCGAGCTGCCGCGCTCCGGCACGCTGACGCTTGCCGAAGTGCAGGTCTTTGCCAACGGCACCAACATTGCAGCGGGCGGCGTCGCGAAGCAGTCGAGCACCTCCAACGACGGCGTCGCGCAACGGGCGCTGGATGGCAATACCAACTCCGACTTCAACGGCGGTGGCCAGACCCACAGCGCTGAAGGCGAGGCGAACCCGTGGTGGGAAGTCGACCTCAAGAGCGATCAAGCGGTGTCCGAGATCGCGGTCTGGAATCGCGCGGGCTTCGAGGATCGGCTGGAAGGCTTCACGCTCACCGTGCTCGATGCCGGACGGAACGAGTTGTTCAAGAAGGCCGGCATCCCCGCGCCCCGGCCGACGACCAAGATCCCGGTCCCGCATGATCCCGCCGCGGGCGTCCGCGCCGCCGCGATCCGCGTTTTGGTCGCGATGGGCAAGGAGCCGCAGAAGGTCTTCGCGGGCCTCGCCGGACTGATTCAGAAGAACGAGGAAGTGCCTGCTGCGGCGAAGGGAATTTCCCAGCTTCCGCGCGAGGCTTGGGACAAGTCCGCCGCCGATCCGACCGCCGCCGCTTTGGTGAACTGGGCCAAGAAGGTGCCGGTGGAAGGCCGCACGACCCAGGACTACAGCGAGGTGGTCCAGGTCGCCAACGAGCTGGCCGCGCTGCTGCCGCCCGCCCGCGCCGCCGCCGCCCGACAGGTGCTGCGCGACCTCCGCGTCAGCGTCTTCGTGATCAAGGCGGTCCGCGAGCAACTGCGCTTCGACACCAAGCGCCTGGTCGTCGAGGCCGGCAAGCCCTTCGAGGTGATCCTTGAGAACCCCGACCAGATTCCGCACAACATCGTCTTCGTCCAGCCGGGCACCCTGCAAGCCGTCGCGGAAGCCGTGCAGGCGCAGGCTCCGGACAAGCTCGACCGCCAAGGCCGCGCCTACGTGCCGGAGAACGACCCGCGGGTTTTCGCGGCATCAAAGCTGCTCGAAGCCGGCCAAAAGGAAGCGCTGACCATCACCGCGCCATCGAAAGAAGGCATCTACGAATACGTCTGCACCTTCCCCGGCCACTGGGCGATCATGCAGGGCAAGCTGGTCGTGACCAAGGATGTCAATGCGTATTTGAAGGCAAATCCCGAGGTGAAGTGAGGTCGGAATATTGCGGCCGCACGTAGCTGGAGCGTCTCGCTCCAGTCCGTCCTCGGGGCGTCTCGCCCCGAGGAATTTTGTTATGTCCTCCGGGTGCGAGACGCACCCGGAACGGACTGGGGCAAGATGCCCCAGCTACCTTAAAACGGCGCGAGGCGCTTCCGACCTTCTCACGCGTGATACTCCTGGATGCTCTTCACCGTCATCTCCATTTCCTTCAACGAGCGGATCGCCTTCACCGACGCCGCGGCGGCGGCCATGTTGGTGCAGTAGGAAATCTTGTTCGCCACCGCGCCGCTGCGGATCTTCACCTCGTCCTCGCGTGCGGCATGGCCGCTCGGGGTGTTGATGATGAAGTGGATGTCGCGGTTCTTCATCATGTCGATGATGTTCGGGCGGCGTCCTTCGCTGAGCTTGTAGAGGCGGTGGCAGGGGATCTCCTCCGCCATCAGGCGGTCGCAGGTGCCGCCGGTGGCGTAGATCTCGAAGCCGAGCGCGACGAGCTCGCGGGCGATCGGCATGGCGACCGGCTTGTCGCGGTCGGAGATCGAAAGGAAGACATTGCCGGCGGTCGGCAGCGGGTTGAAAGCGCTGGTCTGGGCCTTGGCGTAGGCCATGCCCCAGTCGGCGTCGATGCCCATGACCTCGCCGGTCGAGCGCATCTCGGGGCCGAGCACGATGTCGATGCCGGGAAAGCGGTTCCACGGAAAGACGGCCTCCTTCACGGAGAAATGCGGCGGGATGACGGTCTCAGTGAAGCCGAGCTCCGGCAGCGTCTTGCCGACCATGATCTGCGCGGCGTACTTCGCCAGCGGGACACCGGTCGCCTTCGACACGAAGGGGACGGTGCGCGAGGCGCGCGGGTTGACCTCGATGACGTAGAGTTGCTCGTCCTTCACCGCGAACTGGATGTTCATCAGCCCCTTCACCTTCAGCTCGCGGGCCAGCTCGATCGCCGCGCGGGTGATCTCGGCCTGGATTTCTGCGGAAAGCGAGTAGGCGGGGATGCAGCAGGCGGAGTCGCCGGAGTGAATGCCGGCCTGCTCGATGTGCTGCATGATCGCACCTACGACGGACATCGTACCATCGGAAATGCAGTCGACGTCGACCTCGGTCGCGGCTTCAAGGAAGCGGTCGACCAGCACCGGGCGGTCGGGCGAGACATCGACGGCCTCGCGCATGTATTTGCGCAGCTCGCTTTCCTCGTAAACGATCATCATCGCGCGGCCGCCGAGCACGAAGGACGGGCGGACCAGCACCGGGTAGCCGATGCGTTCGGCGATCACCGCGGCCTCGTCTTCGGAGATGGCGGTGCCGGCTTCGGCCTGCTTGAGGCCGATCTTGTCGAGCAGCGCGGAGAAGTGCTTGCGGTCTTCGGCCAGCTCGATGCTTTCCGGCGAGGTGCCGATGATCGGCACGCCGTGGCGTTTGAGGTCGGCGGCGAGGTTGAGCGGGGTCTGGCCGCCGAACTGGACGATCACGCCGTGCGGCTTTTCCTGGTCGCAGATGTTGAGGACGTCTTCGAGGGTCAGCGGCTCGAAGAACAGCTTGTCGGAGGTATCGTAGTCGGTCGAGACGGTCTCGGGGTTCGAGTTCACCATGATGGTCTCGTAGCCGAGCTCCTTCAGCGCGAAGGCGGCGTGGACGCAGCAGTAGTCGAACTCGATGCCCTGGCCGATCCGGTTCGGGCCGCCGCCGAGGATGATGATCTTTTTCTTGTCGCTCTCGCGGGCCTCGTTCTCGTCGCCGTAGGTCGAGTAAAAGTAGGGCGTGTAGGCCTCGAACTCCGCGGCGCAGGTGTCGACCAGGCGGTAGGTCGGGATCAGCCCGGCGGCTTTGCGTTCGGCGCGGATTTCGTCCTCGTGGACGCCGCGGGCAAGGGCGATCTGGCGGTCGGAGAAACCAAGGCGCTTGGCGTTTTTCAGGTCGAGCGTGGCCAGGTTCATGCCCTCGTCGGCGATCTCCTTGAGGTGGTGGAGGAACCAAGGGTCGATGTTGGTCGTTTCGAAAACTTCATCGATGGTCCAACCGGTCACGAAGGCGGTTTGGAGCCAGAAGATCCGCTCGGCGTTCGGCACGGCGAGCTTGGTTTCGATCTCCTCGCGGGTCGCACCGTGGAAGTCCTTCTTGTCGAAGCCGAAGCCCCAGCGGCCGGTTTCCAGCGAGCGCAGGGCTTTCTGCATCGACTCCTTGAAGGTGCGGCCGATCGACATCGCTTCGCCGACCGACTTCATCGAGGTCGTGAGGACGGGGTTGGCCGTGGGGAACTTCTCGAAGGTGAAGCGCGGGACCTTGGTGACCACGTAGTCGATGGTCGGCTCGAAGGACGCCGGGGTCTCTCGGGTGATGTCGTTCGGCAGTTCGCCGAGCGTGTAACCGACGGCCAGCTTGGCGGCGATCTTGGCGATCGGGAAGCCGGTGGCCTTCGAGGCGAGCGCCGACGAGCGCGAGACGCGCGGGTTCATCTCGATCACGATCATCCGGCCGTTCTTCGGGTCGATGGCGAACTGGATGTTCGAGCCGCCGGTCTCGACGCCGATCTCGCGGATCACGGCGAAGGAGGCGTCGCGCATGATCTGGTATTCGCGATCCGTTAGAGTTTGGATCGGTGCGACGGTGATGGAGTCGCCGGTGTGGACGCCCATCGGGTCGATGTTCTCGATCGAGCAGATGACCACGCAGTTGTCGGCGCGGTCGCGCATCACCTCCATTTCGAATTCCTTCCAGCCGAGCAGCGATTCCTCGATCAGGACTTCCGAGACCGGGGACAGGTCGATGCCGCGGAAGACGATCTCCTCGAACTCCTCGCGGTTGTAGGCGATGCCGCCGCCTTGGCCGCCGAGGGTGAAGGCGGGCCGGATGATCAGCGGGAAATTCTTGCCGGTGTAGGCGGCGATCTTTTCGGCGACGATCCGCGCGTCTTCCATGTTGTGGGCGGTGCCCGACTGCGGCACGTCGAGGCCGATCTTGAGCATCGCGTCCTTGAAGCGCTGGCGGTCCTCGCCCTTGTCGATGGCGTCGGCGTTGGCACCGATCATTTTCACGTTGTGCTTGTCGAGCACGCCGGACTTGAAGAGCGACATCGAGGTGTTGAGCGCGGTCTGGCCGCCGAGGGTCGGCAGCAGGGCGTCGGGCTTCTCGCGGATGATGATTTTTTCGACGATCTCCGGCGTGATCGGCTCGATGTAGGTCCGGTGGGCGAATTCCGGATCGGTCATGATCGTGGCCGGATTAGAGTTCACCAGCACGACCTCGTAGCCTTCCTCGCGCAGTGCCTTGCAGGCCTGGACGCCGGAGTAATCGAACTCACAGCCTTGGCCGATGACGATGGGACCGGAACCGATGACGAGGATTTTGTGGAGTGAGGTGTCTTTGGGCATGGCAGGACGGGCGGCGGGCGCGCGGGGAGTAAATTTCGAGGTGTTTCGCAGGGTCGGCGGGGCTTGTAAAGGGTTGGCTTGAAAAGGAGTGGGGAATCGGGAGACGGGGCTTTGACGGGGCCCGATTTTGTGATACTTGAAAGTATCACATTATGAAAACGGCATCCGTCAGGGACCTTCGCTACGACTTTCCGAAGGTGGAAGCGTGGCTGAAAGCGGGGGAAGTGATCCAGATCACCAAGCGGAACAAGGTGATCGGGCGGCTGGTCAACGAGCCCGCGGCGACGGCCGAGGTGCCGAAGTTCGATCTGGAAGAGCACCGGAAGTGGATGAAGGACCTCTGGGGCGATCGCGTGGTCAGCGCCGCCAAGTGGGAAGAGATCCGCCAATGGGAAACCGGCGAGCCATGATCGCGTATCCGGACACGAGCTTCCTCTGTTCGCTCTACCGGGAGCAGGTTTTCTCCGAGCAGGCGCGTCAACACCGGGACCGGATGAGAGAGGCGCTGTATGCGACCGTTTTGCTGGAATTCGAGTTCATGCAAGCGATCGAGTTGCAGGTGTTTCTCCACTTGAATGATCGGACGAAAGGCTACGGCAGGCGCGTGGCAGATGCCGTGATCGCGAAGTGGAACGAGCAGATCGCGGAGGGGAAAGTGAAGCTCGTCCCCTGCGACACCGACGAGGTGATCCGCTACGCTCTCAAACTCTCCCGCTCCCACACCGCGGGCGGGGGCATCGATCGCTCGACCTGCTGCACCTCGCCACCGCGGTGCACCTCGGGGCGAAGGAGTTTCTCAGCTTCGACGATCGCCAGGTGAAGCTCGCCCGCAAGCTGGGCCTCGCCACGCCGCTCGCTTAAGGCCGTCAGCGGCGCTCCATGCCGGGGGCAGCCAGTCTTTTTTCATCGGCTGGATCGGCTGGGCCGCGGCGGGAGGGGCTTCCGCCTCCGCTCCGGCTTCGACGGTGATCCCCGCGCTGTGTTTCTCGAACAGCTCGCGGATCCGGCCGGAATCGATCGCCCCGACGAACTTGTCCACCAGTTTGCCGTCGCGGTAGAGCCGGACGTCCGGGATGCCGCTGACGCCTTCCTTGCCGGGCAGGTCGCCTGCTTGGTCGATGTCAATTTTCCCGATGTAAACCTTGCCCGGGAATTCCCCCGCGACGCGCTCCATGACAGGACCCAGCGTCTTGCAAGGGCTGCACCAGTCGGCGTGGAAATCGACCACCATCAGCCGGCCCGGGCTGGCGATGAAGGATTCAAACTCCGCCGCCGTGAGATCGCGCACGGACGGGCCGGTCGGAGCTTTGTCGGAGGGCGTGACGCTGGCGGTCGCCGACTCCTTGGCCTTGTCGACGAGGGCCTTGGCCTTGTCACAGGATGGAGTGACGAGGCAGAGCGGCAGGAGAATCAGAAGGCGGGCGTTCATGGCGATCGGGGCGTGGCAGGTTTCAGGGGCTCTGGAGCTTTCGCTGGCGTCGCAGGCTTCAAGGGAGCTGCGGGATTCGAGGCGGGCACGGGCTTGATATCGAGCACCGGTTGACCGCGGTCGCGCTCCATGCCGGGCACCGTGGGCAGCCAGTCCTTGTCGATCCGCTGGAGAAGTCCGGCGAGCAGGCGGTCGATGGTCTCCTCCACCACTTTCGCATCGGTCTGCTTAACCAACTGCCCGAGCTTCCTGCCGTTGGCGTGGAAGTCAAGGTGGCCCCCGAATTCCTTGGTCTCGATGCTCTGGCTCGCGGCGAGTTCCGGCTCGGCGGTGGCATCGAGTTCGGCGAGCACGATCTTGTCGCCGTATTTGTTCTCCTGAAGCTGCTTGAGGATTTCCTTCAGCTTTTCGGCGTCGGGATTCCCGTCGAGCATCATGTTGGTGACGGTCAACTTGCCCGGTGAGGCTTGCACCTGCGCCAAGTTTTCCTTGGTCACCTGGAGGCCGCTTTTCGGCTTTTTCCCGAATCCTTTCCACCAGCCGGATGGCATGACGAAGAAGAGGCCGCCAGCCACTGCGGCGCCGAGCATCGTCAGGGTGAACAGCCGGCGGATCAAGTTGGCTTTGTCTTGGGAGGTCACGGCCAGGGACTTAGCGGAAAACTAAGGAATTGTGAACTATTTTGGCCGACTCGCTGAAGTCGGCACGTGTAGCAGGACGGCGGACGATGCGGCGAGGCGGGGGCGTAGCTTTCCGTCGGGGCTGACTTCGATGTTCTTTTCAAGGCTTTCACCGCAGACCGGCAGCGCCGCGAGCCGGGTGCCAGGCGGGAAGCCGGCCGCGGGGAGGGTCGGGGTCCGCGGGGCGGCTGCGGCATTAAAAACGAGCACGAGCAGCCCGCCGGATGCCGTTCCGCGGGTGAAGGCGAAGATGCCATCGTCCTCCGCAGAGTCAGGCGCGTCGACCCACAGCGGGGCGAAACTGCCGTGCCGCAGGGCGGGGTGGGCCCGGCGCAGCGCCGCCATCCGGGCGATGGTGCGGAAGGACGCGGTCTTCCTCGCTGAAGCCGGAGTCAGCGCTCGGTCGCGGCCGAAGAGCGTCCGGCGGCCATTCTCGCTTTGGTCGCCGGGCCGGCTCTCCGGATCTAACAGAGCCGCCTCCGCCCCGTAGTAGAGGCAGGGGATGCCCGGCAACGACATCACCAGCGCCTGTGCGAGGTCGCTGCGCTCCGCGGTGATCCCGGCGACGCGGAAGCGGTTCAACGCGTCGTGGTTCTCGATGAAGGTGATCGATTTCTCCCGCGAGTTCTTCCCGTCGAGCCCCGGGTTCGGATTGAAGAGCGGACGTCCGGCATCGCTGTCGAGGGATAGGGTCTTCATCGCTTTCTCGATGCCCGCCGCATGACCGTGGGCCTCGCCCGCCTGCCTGAGGTAGTCCCGTGCGGCGTCGCAGAGTTGGAAATTCAGCACGCCATCGAGGCCGGGATCCGTCCGCGCCGGCCAATCGTTGCGCCACGTGTAGCGGCCGAGGATTTCCGGGTCGCTGTCGTACACCTCACCGAAGATCAGCTTGTCCTTCGCCGCAGGGCCGAGGCGTTTGCGCAGCCGCTCCGTGAAGGCGTCCCAGAAGCCGTGGTGGACGTGCTTCACAGTGTCGATCCGAACCCCGTCGACGCCGGTCTCTAACAGGTAGAACGCGTGGATCTCGACGAACTCGTTCACCAGCCGGTCGAAATGGCCGCTGCCCGGCGCGGTCCAGAAATCGCGCAGCGAGTGGAAGTCGCACTCGAGTTGCTCGCCATCGTTCATCCCGAGGCTTCCGCCGGAGAAGCCTTTCCTGCCGTAAACCGCCATGTCGGCCAGCACGCCGCGCGTCGCGATTTTCCTGCCGAGCAGTTCGCGCGGCCCGTCCGGTTGGGTCCGTCGCAGGTTCCATCGGGCGATGTCTCCCCAGACCGAATTGCCGTGGTAGCCGTCGCGCTTGAAGGGCTGCTCCCACTCGTCGTGCCGATCGTGATCGAAGCTCCCGTCGCCGTCCGCATCGTAAAAGAACACCGGCCCGGCGTGGTTGAGCACCACGTCTTGCACGACCTTTAGGCCCATCGAATGAGCCACCGCCACGAAGTCGCGGTAGTGCTGCATCCGGCCCTCTGCGGAGTCCGGATAGGGCTCGCCCTTGAGCGAGGTCGCGCTGGTCAGGTGGGGATCGATGTCCAGAAAGTCCTGCGGCCAGTAGCCGTGATAACCGGTCGCTCCACCGCCCGGCCCGGATTTCCAGACGTTGCGGACCGGCGGGGTGATCCACAGCGCGGTCACGCCCAGGTCCTTGAAATAGCCGCTCTGGATCGCGAGTTCGAGCCCGCGCAGGTCGCCGCCGTGATACCGGCGGACGTCCTTTTGCGCCGGGTCGTGGAGCCCGGGATCGCTGCCCGCGGGCACGTTGTTCGCCGGGTCGCCGTCGTGAAAGCGGTCCGTCAGCACGAAGTACATCACGTCGTCCGTCCACGGCCGGGCCTCGGCGAGGGAGAACGTGAGCAGCAGGGTGAGGAGTCGGTGCATGGAGCGGGCCGGCGTTTACCTATGTCGGGAAACTTTCCGATGGCATGAACTTTTCCCGGGCATCCCGGCGGAATTTCTTTAGGTTCACGCGGTCCCTCCCGGTCCGAAGTCCTTGTCAGCCTCATGAAAACCATCGTCCTCCTCAGCCTCATCGCCGCCCTGCCGCTCACCGCCGCGGAGAAAGAAAAATCGATCGTCGCGATCTACGATCTCGAAGGCGCGATCTCCGAATCCGGCCAGGCCGAGGCATCTCTGCTCGGCGGGCTGGGCATGGAACCCGGCCGGCCGCTGACTCTTTTCGATCTCACCCGCTCCTTGAAGAAAGCTGCCGCCGATCCGCAGGTGAAGGCCGTGGTGCTGGACGTCGACGATGCCTCGATGGGCCTGCCGCAGATCCAGGAAGTCCAGCGCCGCCTCCAGGCCGTGCGCGCCGCGGGCAAGGACGTCTGGCTCTACAGCGACTCCTTCAGCAACGCCACCGCGCTGCTCGGCTCGGCGGCCAACCATTTCACGCTGATGCCCGAGGGCGATGTTTCCTTCAGCGGCCTCTACTCGGAGTCGATGTATTTCAAGGGCCTGCTCGACAAGGCGGGCGTGGTAGCCGACGTGATCCACATCGGCGACTTCAAGAGCTTCGGCGAGGAATACTACCGCACCGGGCCGAGCGATTTCGCGAAGCAACAGCAGGAGGAACTGATCGGCGGAGTGTTCGACCAGATCGTCGGGGAAGTGGCCGAAGGCCGCAAGGTGCCGGTGGAAAAGGTCCGCGAACTGGTGGACCTCGGCACGTTCACGCCGCAGCAGGCGAAGGACGCGGGACTGGTCGATGACCTCAAGCACCGCACCGATTTCTCCGCCGCGGTGAAGGCCGCTTACGAGGGCGCGGAGTTCGAGCACGGCTACGAGTTGCCGGACCTCGATGGCCCGGAGATCGAGGGCATGATGGACATCATGAAGCTGATGTTCCAAAGCGACAAATCGAAGTCCGGCAAGAGCGATTACATCGCCGTGGTGCCCTTCGAAGGCGAAATTTCCAGCGCGTCCATCGCCCCGGTCCGCGCCCAGATCCTCAAGCTGATCAAGGACAAGCACGCCAAGGCGATGGTCCTGCGCGTCGATTCCCCCGGCGGCTCCGCGCTGGCCAGCGAGGTGCTGTGGGAAGCCACCGACGAGTGGAAGGCGAGCGGCCGGCCCTTTGTCGTCTCGATGGGCGGCGTGGCGGCCAGCGGCGGCTACTACATTTCTAGTGGAGCGGACCGGATCTTCGCGGAAGAAGGCACCGTCACTGGCTCGATTGGCGTGGTCGGCATGAAGCTCGTGCTCGGCGGGGCGATGGACAAGCTCGGCATCACCACCCACGCCACCCAGCGCGGGAAGAACGCCGGTGCGCAGTCGATGTTCCGGCCGTTCTCGCCGGACGAGTCGAAGCTGGTCCGCGACTCGATGCTCCAGGTGTATGGCACCTTCAAGAAGCGGATCGAGGCCGGCCGCGGCGATCGCTTGAAAGGCGAGCTCGAAGGCATGGCGGGCGGCCGCGTTTTCACCGGCACGCGTGCCTTGGAGCTCGGCCTGGTCGATGAACTCGGCGGGCTGGGCGAGGCGATCGCCCATGCCGCGGAGAAGTGCGGCACCGATGCCGATGCGATCAAGCTCGTCCCCGAGCCGAAGGGTGCGCTGGAAGGGCTCTTCGCGGCTCCGGAAAAGCCGTCGGATGACGAGATCGTGCGGATGGGGAGCACGTCATCGCCGGCTGCCGATGCCATCCTTGCGACCCTTGGCGACGCCAAGCTCGCCGGTCTTCCCAAGCCCGCTCGCGAAGCCGTGGCGCGGGTGCTGGAGCGCATCGAAAGCTGTTCCGACAGCACGATCCAGCTCATCGGCCCGGACATCCGCATCCCGCTGGATTGATCCACTGGGAGCGCGGAATTCATTCCGCTCGACCTCGGTTTGCGGAACTCGCGCGGAATGAATTCCGCGCTCCCAGTGTAACCAATCCACTGCCCCCATGCTTCCCCGCCCGCTCCACCGTTGGAAGTCCTTCTGGCTCGGCGTCTTCGTCGTGGTCTTCCTCGGTTGGGCGTGGGCGAGGTCACTTGACCAGTGGGACATTCTCGATTGGGCGGTCTCAAAAGAGGAGTTTTACTCGCTCGTAAATCTCGAACAGAAACTGCGAATTGTTTGCAACCGGACGGAGACAAGTGGCGCTACCTTCCGATTTCAAAGTATCGAGGCGACGGAAGAAGCGGTTCCAGTTCCCCCGTGGATCGAGACAACCTCAAGCGTTTTCGGGTGGCAGATTGATGTCGCCCACTGGTTCCTCATCCTCCTCTTCCTCCTCCCCTGGACCACCTGGCTCGTGGGGCGATCCCGCCGGATGAAGCGGCTGGCCCCCGGGAGCGCCGGTCCTCAGACCGGCTCGCATGGTCCCTGACTGCCGGTCTGAAGCCCCGCGGTCCCCAAGTGAAACGGCTTTGCCCGGAGCGCATTCGCGGACCAAGCTGCGGCGTGCCCTTTCCCCCGGACTTCCTTTTTGGAACCGCCAATGCCGACCACCAGGTGGAGGCGCATGATCCGGCGCGGGAGGATGTCTGGGACTTGTGGGAGCGCTGCCAAGGGCTGACGCCGCGCGGGCGCGGGACGGATTTCTGGAACCGCTACGAGGAGGACATCGCGGCGGCGGCGGGGATGGGCTGCAAGTTGTTCCGCTTCTCGATCGCGTGGGCACGGGTGGAGCCGGCGGAAGGGGACTTCGATCTCGCAGCCCTGGCGCATTACCGGCGGGTGGCGGACTGCATCTGTTCGCACGGGATGGAGGCGATGGTCACGCTGCACCATTTCGTCTGGCCGGTCTGGCTGGAGCGCGACCACGGCGGGATGATCGGCGACGGCTTCCCGGATTTCTTCGCGCGCTACGCCGCCAAAGTGGCGGAGGCGCTGGGCGATCGAACCGACTACTGGATCACCTTCAACGAGCCGAGCCAACTGACCTTCGGCTACATCAAGCCATGGTGGCACCACCGCTACTACATGCCGCCGGGGCTGCCGCGCGGGACCTCGGTCGATGCCGAGGCGGAGGCGGTGGGGAAGTTCATCCCGAACCTGTTCCGCGCCCATGCCCGGGCCCGGCAGCGGATCCAGCAGCGCGACCCGGCGGCCAAGGTCGGGGTCAACCCGCTGGTCACCGGCTTTCCGACCTGGCTGCAGATGCTCATGGACTGGGGGGCCTGCCACCGCGGGCTGTCGGAGGCGGTCTTCAAGTTTACCGCCGGCGACGCCTTGGTTCGCGAGCGGGGCAAGGTGGACCTGGTGATCGGCGGGGTGAGCGGCGGCGACCAGACACGCTTCGAGTTCAGCGATCCCTACCTGCGCACCGGCAAGGCGGTGCTGGTGCCGGCGGCTCATGCGGGCGGGGACCTGGCTTCGCTGGCGGGCAAGACGATCGGCGTGGTGGCGATCGGCAACCAACCGGAAGGCTGGAAGCGCGACTTGCCGGCGTCGTCGCGCAAGAAGTTGTTCTTCAACTACGATGAAGCTCGTAGTTCGCTCGCGGCGGGCAAAGTGGCGGCGGTGTATGGCGACGCGTTTTTCCTGCTGCCCTTCGAGCTGAAGGGGCGCGAGCGCTTCCGCTTCCTGGTCACCGGGCTGAGCGATGAGCACTACGTTGCGGTTGCGCCGCACGGGCACGCGCCGCTGATGGAGCACGTCAACCGGGCGATCGCGGGCTTCGAGCGCGAGCTGGCGGGCTACGGCCGTGAGCCGTGGATCTCGCACCCGGAGGCGGTGGTGAAGGAGGTCGCGCGGCCGCTGTCGCTGCACGAGGTCTTCGCCGGCGAGGACAGCCTGCCGGAGAACATTTCCGGCACCCGCGGGGTCCGCCGGATCCTCCGCCGCGGGCGGCTGCGGGTGGGGATCCGCTGTGACGCTCCGGGGGCCTCGGCCGAGTGCGCGGGCGAGGGGCTGGAGGTGCGGCTGGCGCGGCTGATCGCCCGCGAGGTGCTGGGCGATGCCGATGCGCTGGAGCTCGTGCCGCTTTCACCGGCGGGGCGGCTGGAGGTGCTTGAATCGAAGACGAGTTGGCTCAACTGGGCCTGGCGCTTCTGGGGGACCACCAGCCTGATCGCGAATGCCAACTGGTGGTATCTAGGGACCTCCGGGCGGCTGCCTGAAGAACTCTGCCCGGCGGAAGCGGTGGGCGCGCAGGATTTCGTCGGGCTGGACTACTACTGGGGCTTGCCGACGCGGCGGTTGCACCAGTTTCGCCTGTTAGAAGAAGCGGCGCTCGGTCGATTCCTCAGGGCCCCGGTCTGGCCGCAGGGCCTGTTCCATGCCTTGCAGCGCTTCCACCGCTGGTTCCCGGGGCAGGAGCTGCTGGTGGTGGAGAACGGCTGCGTGCCCCATGCCGACGGGATGACGCGCGGCGAGTATTTGAAAGCCCACGTCGCGCAGGTCGAGCGGGCGGTGGACAAGGGCCTGCCGGTGAAGGCTTACAACTATTGGTCGATCACTTCCAACCGCGAGTGGGGTCATGCCTTCGATCCGAATACCGACTTCGGGCTGTGCTTCGTGGACCTGGACAAGGATCCGGAGTTGAAGCGGGTGGAGACGGCGGAGGTGGGGGTTTATCGGAATCTTATCCGGGAGAAGATGGTAGATGGTAGATGGTAGATGGTAGATGGTAGATGGTAGATGGTAGATGGTAGATGGTAGATGGTAGATGGTAGATGGTAGATGGTAGATGGTAGATGGTAGATGGTAGATGGTAGAT
>NEUO01000047.1 GCA_002304315.1 Verrucomicrobiia bacterium Tous-C4TDCM | reverse complement strand
CTCAAGCCGCCGCGCTCCGGTCTCAATGTCCAGCTCACGCTCGACATGGGTGCCCAGGCGATCGTCGAGGAAGAACTCGACGCCGGTCTGAAGGAGTTCCAGAGCGAGCGCGGCTGCGTGATCGTCATGGACCCGAAAACCGGCGAGATCCTCGCGATGGCCAGCCGCCCGCACTTCAATCTCAACCTGCTGAAGGACCTCGACAAGAACGCCGCTAACTTCGCGCTGCAGGCGAACTACGAGCCGGGTAGTACGATCAAGATCGTCGCGGCTGCCGGTGCCATCAACGAGCGTCTGGTCAGCCCCCAGACTTCGATCTTTTGCCACAACGGACTCTATCAGCAAGGCAAGGTGCGGGTTCCCGATCACCATCCCTACGGCTACCTCACGGTCGAAGGCGTGCTTGCGAAATCCAGCAACATCGGTGCCTACAAGCTCGGCCTCCAGCTCGGCTCCAAGCGCTTCTACGACTACATGGGACGCTGGGGATTCGGGGTGAAGACCGGCATCCAACTCAGTGGCGAGAGCCGCGGGGTGGTTCGCGACACCGGCAATGCCGTCGATTTCTCCCGTGCTACTTACGGCTACGCCCTCGCCGTCACGCCGCTGCAAATGGCCTCCGCCTACGGTGTGATCGCCGGCGATGGCAAGCTGCGCAAACCGCAAATTGTCAGGTCCGTTATCGCCAACGACGGCACCGTCGTTGAACGCTTCGAGCCCGAGGTGATCTCCACCGTCCTCCGCCCAGAAGCCGCGAAGGCGATGCGCGGCGCGCTGGAGAAGGTGGTCGATATCAAGGGCACCGCGGTGCTGGCCGAGGTGCCGGGCTACCGCGCCGGGGGCAAGACCGGCACGGCCATCCGCATCAAGGACGGACTCTACCAGCCCGGCCATTATACCGTTTCCTTCGCGGGGATGTTGCCCGCCCAGGATCCGGCTTTCGTCTGCATCGTGGTGATCGACGATCCCCTGACCAACGAGGTGAAGCGCTACGGCGGCACCATCGCCGCCCCGGTCTTCGGCAAGATCGCCGCTCGGCTCGCCGCTCACATGAATCTCACTCCCACCGAGCCGGTGGAAGACAAGGACAAGCTCGCCGGAACCCAGAACCCGTGATTTTACGCGATCTCATCGCCTCTCTCCACCGCCCGCTCGCCGTGGGCCCGCTCGACGTCGATATCCTCGCCGTCACCGCCGACTCGCGCCTGGTCGAGCCCGGCACCGCCTTTGTGGCCATCCGCGGCGACGACCGCGACGGCCGGATGTTCATCCCGATGGCACTGGAGAATGGCGCCTCCGCGATCATCTCCGACTCCGCCGCGGAGACCGGTCACCCGGATGACGTGCCCTACATTCAGACCGGCGATACCCGCCATGCGCTCGCCGCCTTTGCCCGGATCCTTGCCGGCGATCCCTCGAAAAAGCTCAAGCTCGCCGGTGTCACCGGCACGAATGGCAAGACCACCACCGCCTTCCTTCTCCATCACCTGATGAAGCGCGTCTGGCACCGCGCCGGCCTGTTAGGCACGGTGCTGGTGGACGATGGCGAAGAGTCGAAGCCGACCAGTTTCACCACGCCCGGCCCGGTCGAGCTCAACCACCTGCTCGCCCGCATGGCCGACCACGGCTGTCGCGGCGCGGCGATGGAAGTTTCGTCCCACGGCATCGACCAGAAGCGCGTGGACGGTATCGCCTTCGACGTCGCGATTTTCACCAATCTCACCCAGGACCATCTCGACTACCACGGCACGCTCGACGCTTACGCCGCGACCAAGTTCTCGTGGTTCGAGTCGCTCGCCGCCGATCCGCTCGGCAAGAAGCCGGTGGCTGCCGTCAATCTCGACGATGGCCACGGCGAGAAGCTGGTGGCTCTGTTAGGCGACCGCCTGCCGATCATTCACTACGGCTTCAATGTCCACTGCGACTTCCGCGCGAACAACTTCAAGCAAAACGCCCGCGGCATGGAGTTCGAACTCACCGCGAAGGGGAAGAACTATCTCGTCCGCGCGCCGCTCATCGGCCGCTTCAACGTGTACAACTCGCTCGCCGCGCTTGCCGCCGCCAGCGCGCTGAAGATTCCGCTTCGCGATGCCGTGGCGGCGCTCGCCGACGCCCCGCAGGTCCCCGGCCGGATGGAACTCTGTGGTGCCCGTGACGGGGTCACGGTGTTCGTCGATTACGCCCACACTCCGGATGCTTTGGAGAATGTCTGCCGCACCGTCAAGGAGCTGCAGCCGAACCGTCTCATCACGGTCTTCGGCTGCGGCGGGGATCGCGACAAGACCAAGCGCCCGCTGATGGGTAAGGCGGCGTCCGAGCTGAGCGACGCCTGCATCCTGACCTCCGATAACCCTCGTAGCGAAGAGCCCGAAGCCATTCTCAAGGACATCGAAGCCGGCATGAGCGGCGCGCGGTACAAGACCGTGGTTGATCGCGCCGAAGCGATCCGCATTGCCATCCATGCCGCCGGGAAAGGCGACATCGTTCTGATCGCCGGCAAGGGCCACGAGACCTACCAGCAGTTCGCCGACCGCACCATCGACTTCGACGACCGCCGCGAAGCCCGCCGTGCCCTTGCCGAGCGACCCGAAGAACCGCAACGCAAGCGATGAACCCGATCGACGCCAGCACCTTGGCCCGGCATGCCGGAGGCGAACTCGCCGCCGGACTGGGTGACGTGCTCGCGAACGCGGTGTCGACCGATACCCGCACCATCCCCGCGGGCTCGGTCTTCTTCGCCCTGCGCGGCGAACGCTTCGACGCGAACGACTTCGCGCCGCAGGCCATTGCCGCCGGGGCCTCGATCGTGGTGGTCGAACGCTGGGACGGGGATTGCCCGGATCACGCGGCGGTCATCAAGGTCGCCGACAGCCTTTCCGCTCTCCAGCGCTTCGCCGCTTGGTATCGCCGCCAGCGGGAACTTCCGGTCGTCGGCATCACCGGCTCGAACGGCAAGACCAGCACCAAGGATTTCACTGCCGCCTTGCTCGGCCGCGCCTATCCTGTCTGCGCGACCCGCGGCAATCTCAACAACCACATCGGCGTCCCGCTCAGCGTCCTATCCTTGGAAGAAAGCCACGGCGCGGCGGTCTTCGAGATGGGTATGAACCACCCCGGCGAGATCGCGCCGCTCTGCGAGATCGCGAAGCCGAGCCTCGGCATCATCACCAACATCGGCACCGCCCACATCGAGTTCCTCGGCAGCCGCGAAGTCATCGCCGAGGAGAAAGGCGCGCTCGCCCGCAGCCTGCCGGAAGACGGTGCGCTGTTCCTGCCGGTCGGGTGCGATTTCCACGACTACTTCAAACGTCGTACCAGGGCCCGCGTCATCGCCGTCGGCAACGGTCGTGGGCTCATCCGCGCCGAGAACCTCCGCCAGGACGAGGGCCGCTCGAGCTTCACGCTGGTCATCGACGGCATGCCATCGGCCGAAGTCGATCTGCCGGTCACCGGCCGCCATATGGTGACCAATGCCCTGCTCGCCGCCGGCACCGGCTGGTTTCTCGGCATGGAACCGGAAGCGATTGCCGCCGGTCTTTCCGCCACCGTGCTCACCAGCGGCCGCCTGCGTCGTTTCATTTCCGGCGGCATCACAATCTTCGACGATACTTACAACGCCAACCCCGAATCGATGGCTGCAGCGATCGACACGCTGGCCGAAACGCCGGTGCGCAATGGCAGCGGACGCCGCATCGCGGTGCTCGGCCGCATGGGCGAACTCGGCACGTACGCCGCTGAAGCCCACCTCAAGGTCGGCCGCCTCGCCGCGTCGCGCGGGCTGCAAGTCGTCGCCGTGGGCGAAGGCTCCCAGGGCATCGCCGACGGTGCCGGTAACGCCGAACACTTCCCCGATGAAGCCGCGGCCGCGGCGTGGCTGGCCGGTCACACGAAGCCCGGCGATGTCGTCCTGTTCAAAGGCAGCCGCAGCGCCGCGGTCGAGCGCGTGATGAACCAGGCATTTCCTTCCCAAGACTGATGCTCTATCTGATTTACGAATGGTGGAAGGCGGCTCTGGACGCCGAGAAGGCGGCGGGTGTCCAGGAATGGGCGCACACCTTCAGCTTTTTCAACCTGCTGCAATACATCACGTTCCGCGCCGCCCTCGGCTGCCTGCTGGCGTTCTTCCTCAGCATCGTCGCCGGCCCGCGGGTGATCCGCCGCCTGATTTCGCTGAAGGTCGGCCAGCCGATCCGCACCGCCGCGGAGGTTCACAAGCTCGCCGAACTTCATGGCGGGAAAGTGGGCACGCCGACCATGGGCGGCGTGCTGATCATCGGCTCGGTGTTGATCGCCACGCTGATCTGCGCCCGGCCGCTGAATCCTTTCGTCGCGGTCTGTGCCTGCACCATGACCGCGCTCGGCCTGCTCGGCTTCTGCGACGATTACAAGAAGGTGAAGCAGAAGAAGTCCGACGGTGTCAGCGCGCGGACCAAGCTGTTCTGGCAACTGGTGGTCGCGGTGATCGCGGGTTGCTTCATTTACTTCAAGAAGGAGATCTCCGGCTTTGGAGCGACGCCCGAAGAGCTGCAGAAGGGCTTCGCCGGCTTCCGGCTCGGCACCGAGCCGATCGGCATCGGCTCGGTCTGTTTTCCGCTTTTCAAATTCCCCATCATCGACCTCGGCTGGCTCTGCATCCCGTTCTTCGCCATGGTCATCATCGGCTGCTCGAACGCGGTGAACCTGACCGACGGCCTCGACGGCCTCGCCACCGGCTGCACCATCACCGTCGCGCTCGCCTACGGCATCCTCGCCTATCTCGCCGGCCACTTTTACATGGCCACCGACTATCTGCTCATCCCGCACAACCGATTCGTCAACGAACTCACCGTCTTCGTGCTCGCCCTCGCCGGCGCGGGCTTCGGCTTCCTGTGGTTCAACTGCCACCCGGCCAAGGTGTTCATGGGCGACACCGGTTCGCTGGCCATCGGCGGCGCGCTCGGCACCGCGGCGATCTGTGTGAAGCAGGAACTACTGCTCGTCATCATCGGCGGCGTTTTCGTGACGGAGGCGCTCTCGGTCATGTTGCAGGTCGGCAGCTTCAAGCTCCGCAAAAAGCGCATCTTCGCGATGGCACCCATCCATCACCACTTCGAACTCCGTGGCTGGCATGAAAGCCAGGTGATCATCCGTTTCTGGATCGTCTCCATCATGCTCGCCCTAGCCGGCCTCGCCCTTCTCAAGATCGCCTGATGACCCTCGCTGGAAAAACCGTCGTTATCCTCGGGGCCGGCCGCAGTGGCCGCGCCGCCGCCGCGCTCGCGCTGCGCGAGGGCGCGACCGTGCACGCGCACGACGCGGCCGACAGCATCGGCGGCATGCCGGAAGGCACCGTGCTCCATCCGTCCGCCGATGAGACAAGCGGCCGCTCCACCGCCTGTGACCTGCTGGTGGTCAGCCCGGGCATCGACACCTACGGCCCGCTGGTCGCCGCCTACTCCGCCGGCGCGGGCGAGATGATCGGCGAGACCGAGTTCGCCTCCCGCTACTACAAAGGTCGTATCATCGGGATCACCGGCACCAACGGCAAGACGACGACCACCGAGCTGGTCGAGCGGATCCTCCGTGCCGGCGGCTATGACGCCGCGCCCTGCGGCAACTACGGCGTGCCGTTCAGCGAGATCGTCATGCGCGATCCCGTGCCGACCGCCGTTTCGCTGGAACTCAGCTCGTTCCAGCTCGAAACCATCTCCTCCCTTCGCCCCGACGTTTCGATCTGGCTCAATTTCGCGCCCGATCACATGGACCGCTATCCGACGGTCGCGGCCTACTTCCAGGCGAAGCTCCACATCTTCGATAATCAGATCGCGGCCGACACTGCCGTCGTCCGCGCCGGGGAGAAGCTGCCGCCGATCCAGCCACGCGTGGTGACCTTCTCAACCGAGGATGCGACTGCCGACTGGTTTTCCGACGGCCGCATCATCACCCGCAAGGGCAAGACGGTGCTCGACCTCGAAGCCTCGACCCGGATGCGCGGTCTGCACAATGCGGAGAACGCCATGGCCGCGATCGCCGCTTGCGAGGCGCTCGGCATTCCGGTCGATGTCGCGGGAGAAGCGCTCGATGGCTACGCGCCGCCGCTTCACCGCTGCGAGCTGGTCCGCACGCTCGATGGCGTCGAATACCTTAACGATTCCAAAGCCACCAACCTGCACGCCCTTGAAAGCGCGCTGCGTTCCCAGACCCGCCCGGTCGTGCTGATCGCCGGTGGCAAGGAGAAGGGCCTGGACTACGCCCCGGTCGTGCCGCTGCTCGAAAAGAAAGCCGTCGCCGCCGTAACTTACGGCCAGATTGCCGCGCCGCTGGCCGCCGTGTTTTCCGCGGCCGTGCCGGTCGAGCAAGTGACGACGCTCGCCGAGGCCATCGCCGCCGCTCGACGACTTGCGCCGCGCGGCGCCACCGTCCTGCTCTCTCCGGGTACTTCCTCTTTCGATCAATTCTCCGGCTATGAACAGCGCGGGGATGTCTTCCGTGAACTCGTTCTCAACCTTCGCTGATTTGCACCCATGAAACTGTCCAGCCTGTCCGTCAAACGCCGCCCGGTAAAGAAGGGCGCCTTCCGCACCCTGTTCGCCAACGTCGCGCGCAAGAAGCACCGAGCCGCCACCGCCGCCGCGCCGATGCCCGAAATGGAAGGCGACGTGCCGAACCTCGGCATCGCCCGCGCCTTGGTGGTGATCCTCGTCATCCACGTTGTTGCCATTGCCGGCATCTTCGCCCACAGCCATTTCTTCGAAGGCGACGCCGCCAAGGCTGCAGTCGCGGAAAAGGAGCTACTGGAACCTGTCCGGGAGCAGCCCAAGGCCGCTGCCAACCTGCAGCAAATCGCCACCGGTGAGGACTACCACATCGTCAAGACCGGCGACACCTACGAGAAGATCGCCATGGCCAACGGCGTCGAAGTCGCGGATCTCCTCAAGGCGAATGACAACACCGCCCTCAGCGCCGACCTCATCCTCCGCATCCCGGCGCGGACCATCGTCGCCACCGAACCCGAAGAACTGACCCGCTTGCGCAATGGCAGCGCGGTCCTTGAGACGGTCACCGAGACCACCGTCGGGTCGATCCTTCCGGTCGATGACCTCCGGAGCGCACCGATGATTGAGACCGATGCCGCCGCGCAACTGGTCCGCCCGAACGTGACCCGCGAGGTGGAAGCCACCCGACCGGTCGAGCAGGCCGGTGCCTCTGCTGCTTCTGGAACGAAATACACCGTTAAGAACGGCGACACCTTCTGGAGGATCGCCAATACCAACGGCACCACGCCGGATGTCATTATGAAAGCCAACCGCATCACCGATCCACGGAAACTCCGCCCCGGCATGCAGTTGGTGATTCCCTGAATTTCCCTCCGTCCCCCGTCCCCATGAACCGCAGCGCCTCCATCATCCTTTGCACCGCCGTCGCCGCCCTGGTGACGCTGGGCCTCATCATGCTGGCCAGCACCAGTGCGTGGGTGAAAAACGTGGAGGATCCCTATTATTTCCTGACCCGCCAAGGCTGGATGGTCGGTTTGGGGCTGATTGGTGCCTGCCTACTGGCCAGGCTCGATCCCATCTGGCTGCGCCGCGGCTGGCCCTGGGCGCTCGCCGGCTCCTGTATCCTGCTCGCCCTCTGCTTCGTGCCCGGTGTCGGGGTTGAAATCTTCGGCTCCAAGCGCTGGATCAAGCTGCCCGGTCTCGGCCAGTTCCAGCCGTCGGAGTTGGCGAAGATGGTTGGCGTCATCGCGCTGGCCGGCTGGTTCGCCCGCTGGCAGACGGAAACCCACACCTTCTGGCGCGGCTTCGTGCTGCCCGGCATGCTGATCGGCTTGCCGCTCGGCTTGATCGCGATCGAGACCGACGTCGGCTCCGCCCTCGCGCTCGCCGTCACCGCCGCCGCCATCTTTTTCTGCGTCGGCACCCGCCTGCTCTACATGGTGCCGGTTGCGATCATCGGGATGACCGGCGCGGCCTGGTTCATCCACTCCGACGCGAACCGCTGGTCGCGCATCGTCGCCTGGATGAACCTCGAAGATCCCGTCCACCAGCTCGGCAAAGGCATGCAGCAGTGGCGCGCCCTCTTGGCCTTCGGCAACGGCGGCCCGATGGGGGTCGGCCTTGGCAACGGATCCGAGAAATTCGGCACGCTGACCTTCGCCCACATCGACTTCATCTTCCCGGTCGTCGGCGAGGAACTCGGCCTGCCCTTCACCCTCGGCACGGTCCTTTGCTACGTCCTGATCGCCGTCAGCGGCTGCTCGATCGCGGTCCAGGCCTCGAACCTCTTTGACCGCTGCATCGCGCTTGGCCTGACTTGCGTGGTTGTGGTCCCGGCGATGGTCAACATCGCGGTCACCACCGCCGTCCTGCCGAACGACGGCCTGCCGCTGCCCTTCGTCAGCTTCGGCGGCACCAGCCTGGTGTTCTCGCTCGCTGCCATCGGCCTGCTCTGCGGCATCCACCGCCGCTCCCGCGTCACCGACGAGCGGCCGATGCCGGTAGCCGGGGTGAAGTCGTACGCGGTGAAGCTGTAGTCACGGCGCCACTAACCGCTGATCTTCCGGCAGGCTTTTTGAAGCACGCCTTCGACATCCGAAATATGAACGAACCTTGCAATCTCTTCGGAAGCAGGGTGACGGGGAAACTCCGGCAAGTCCCAGCAGAGGACATGATCGGATACGCACCCAGTTGCAGAATCCCAGCAAACACCGTCAATCGTCCATCCATGATAGACAGAGGCGGCGGGGCTTGCTTCGGAATGTGCTTTGATGAGTGTCATTTTCTCAAGCGAACCTCCTGAGCCCACCCACGGGCGCGGTTGAGAAAGCAAATGAAGCGGACGTTCAAAGTGTAGGTAAACAGCGGGCTGAGGTGAAGCCTGAATTCGCCACTGGAGCAGACCAGCCCGCGGGGTTGCCTATCATGCTTCTCCATGGCTTTTTATTACTTGGCGGCCCAAAAGACCTGATCTCCAGTTGTCCTTCGACGATATTCAGATGAAAGGGCACACCCCAGGCATCTAGGATTTCAGTGGAATACGGTCCCAGCCATCCAGTGACGCCGGGATCCTTCCTCAGATCTTCCGCTTTCCCTGGGAATTGGCTGCAGTCTGCTTTGTAGCGAGCGGCGGCTACTTCAAGCCCTAAAATTCTTTCCCGTGTTACTTCTCCTTCGTCGTTTTGATCGCACGCGGTGAGCAGGCATGCGATCGCCATGACGATTCCGTTTGGTATCGTGTTAAGATTCATGTGGCCTACGACGAATGAGCGGTGTTTTATATTTTTCGGGAGTACGTCGAGCGCATGGAGGGCTGTAAGCCTTTCCATGATGCGACCTGTTCTCCGAACGGTCGGAGAACAAGGACAAAGCCGACCCGCAAGTACCGATTTCTGCGAAGATCGTTCATGCTCGGAACGCTAGCCCTTCCATGATGGCGATCCAAGGGGAAATCCGGACGTGTTGAGCGAGGATCGTGATGGGGTGGATCAACCGAGTCGCGGAGGCGGTGAGGGCGTCGAGGAAGTTACGGGTGGCTTCCGGCAAGCGGCTGGCGATTCAGTTTTGCAGGACACTCAGGCGGAGAAACACTCCTTTGAGCGGAGCCCCCGTGATCGATCCCGTGATGGTGACGATGTCATGATCCACCGGGCTGGAATCGACCGACTGGACCAAGGTGACGATCGTACCCGAAACCGCCTGGCCCGAGGACGCCCATTGCGAGAGATTGGGTGACCACTGGACCGTTCCCGTCACGTCCGGCGCGTTCTTGTTCCGGCGGAAATGAGCGGTGAAGGGTCCCGAAGCGGTGACCACCGGAACACTGATCCCTCCCCTTTCCCGTCCATTCGAGGGCGACGTGTTCTGATAGTATTCCACCAGGTTCTCCATTCCATCGGCATCCGCATCGGCCAGCGGGCCTTGCAAGGGAACGGGAATCGAAGGATAGGTTCCGATCCATCCGAGGAATCCGGTCGGCATGAAGCTGACCTGATCGACAAATCCGGCGTCGAGCCCCTCCGCAAAGCTGGAGTCTTTGGAGTAAGTCCAACGCACGACGTGACTGCCGGCCGGGATCGGGACCGATCGGAACAACCATCCGGTCGCGCCACTGATCGAAGCCACGGGAGTTGCGTCCAACCGTATTTCCAGGAGATCGAAATCCTCCTCGCTGTCCGCCCGCCACCAGAAGTCGAGCGCGCCGGGTCCCGTCACGCTTGTCTGAAGCCAGGACTCGCTGGAATCCCCGATCGCGCCGCTCCGGGCCGAGTCGATCCCGTCGTGACTCGGGAAAAACATGCCGGTCCAAGGAGTGCCATCGCCGGCGGACCATGGGAGGGAAGCTTGATCGAGCGCGACGGCTAAAGTTGGGGCGGGAGCCGAACCGGCCAGTGCCAGATTGAGACGAATATCGCCGGTTGCGTCGTCATATCCGTCAACCGCGATGTGATAGGTCTGGCCCGCCGTGACGGGGAAGATGGCTTTGCTGGTGAAGGTGTTTTCATTGTCCTCGTTGTCGTCATTGGAGGCGATCAGCGACAGGGCATTCACGGCGCTCCCCTGATAGACCGCAAGGACCGTGTCCATTTCGTTGGCGGTGCTTGTGCTTCCCGCCAAGTCCACGGTCAATGTTCCGTTGATCGGGGCGGTCCACCGCCACCAGACCGAGTTCAACGGCGATACCGACGGGTTGTGATGCACGGGTTCACCGGTTTCGCCGGTGGCGAACTCGTTGTTCCCCGTCACGAGTTCGATGCCCGGAGCAATCAAGAATGCACTGGCAAAATTGTCATTTCCCGGTCTCTGGACTGCCCCCGGGATGAACGAGACGTTGAGATCGATGCTTCCCTGTTCGGATCCGAATCCATCCACCGCAATCTGCAGGACGTCGCCGGCTTGGACTGCCAGGCTCACGCTGCTGTTGGTACCGGTACCGCCGTCATCGTTGCCGCCGACCAGCAAAAGCCCGTTTACGGAACCGCCCGAGTAAACCGCAAGGGTGGTGTCGAAATCACTGCCGTTGGTATCGATCACGACCGTTCCGGTTGCCGGTGCCGTCCACGACCACCAGGCCGAAGCCAGAGGGATCGACCGCCCGATATGATCGGTTTCACCCGCTTCTCCGGTGGCGCCGATGTTGGATCCGGAAACCGCCGCTGGTCCGGACCCGAGGAGCGTGCGGGCGGCGAAGTTGTCATTCGGCACCGAGATGGAATCGGGCACGAACAGGTAATTGAAAACGATCGCACCTTCGGCGGAACCAGCACCGTCGATGGCGATCGAGTAGCTCTGGCCTGCGGTTACCGGAAATGAAATGCGGCTCTGGACGGTGCCGTCGGAGTCGTTGGCAGATGCAACGGCGGCAAGTGTGCCGACCGCCGCTCCGGTGTAGGCTGCGAGAGTGGTATCGAACGAACTGCCGAAGGTGTCGAGGGTGAGGTCGCCATCGGCGGTCGCCGTCCATTTCCACCACACGGAGGCAAGCGGTGTGGAGGCAGCGGCATGATTGGTTTCCCCGGCTTCCCCGGTGGCGAGCCGGTTGCTGGCGCGGACACGGCCCGAAGCGCCGGTGATCACGGCGGCGTCGGGAAAATCGTCGTTTTCCGGAATGATCGCGGTTTGCTCGACCGCCAGGTAGGCGACTGCGCTCAACGCAGCGCCTTTGGAGTTGCTGACCAGGACTTGATATTCGCCTTCGTCACCCAACGTGGCCGTGGGTTTCGACCAAACCGCGGAGGTGGCTCCATTCACCGCTCCACCATCCTGATACCACTGATAGGCAAGCGTCGCATCTCCTTGCGCCACAACTTGGAGCGAGAACGGCTGACCGGCCAGGACACTCGCATTGGCGGGATTGGTCACGATCACCGGGGCCCCCGGAGCGGCACCGGTTTGCGGATGATTCAGTGCAATCGTCCCGGTGGCGCTGGAGTAGCCATCCACCTGGATGGAATAGGTTGTTCCGGCGACCGCGGCAAAGGTCACCGCGCTTTGCACTCCGCCTGCATCATCATTGGCTCCCACCAGCACGAGGCTTCCCACGGTGTTACCGGTGTAGATGGCAAGGGTCGTGTCAAAAGAACTGCCCGTGGTGCTGATGGTCACCGATGAGGAGGTGGCGCTGGTCCACGACCACCAGACGCTCCTGCCACCCGCGACGGAAGGGTTGCGCGGTTCGCCGGCCTCCGCGGAGGCATCCACGTTGCTTCCGACCGACTGGGTGCTGCCCGCCGCGACGAGAGTGCGGTCGGCAAGGTTGTCATTGGGCGGCGGCACCGCGATCGGGAAGGTGAAATCCGCGGAGCCGGGCGTTTTGCCGGGCGCGCTCGCTTCCACATGCAGCAGCACGTTGGTGGTGCCGGTTGGCACGCTCATGGGTGCCGAATAAACTCCATCACCTGCCACGGCGTCGGGTGAGGTGCCGTTGTCCTGGAGCCGGACGTAAGCTTTTGTTCCGAATCGGGCGTCCACCGTGGCACCTGTCACGGGAGCCAGATCCGTCAGAGTGACAAACGTATTGACCGTCCCTCCCGCCCGCAGCGGGTTGGGCGTGGCTCCTGCCCTGATTTCAAGGATTCCGTCCGAGGCGACGGTGAGCGAGGACCGCGCGTCGAGGGTTGCGCCGGTCACCGACTTACCCGCGAGTGATGAAACCGGACGTGCCCCGCTCAACAGGCGCAGTTTCAACTCGGTATAAGTGGCAGCAGGATGGGCGGCCACCAACAAGGCGGCCGCACCGGCCACATGGGGGGTGGCCATGCTGGTGCCGTCGAAGGTGCTGTATTCGGTGTCGCTCCCTGCCGTGCTGGAGTAGATCGCCACGCCCGGGGCTCCGAGGTCTACGGTGGTAAGCCCGTAGTTCGAGAAACTGGCGAGCTGGTCGTTGCGGTCGAGTGCCGCCACGGCGACCACGTTGGCCACGTCGTAGTTCGACGGGTAATTGATCACCTGGTCGTTGTTGCTGGATTCGTTGCCCGCGGCCGCCACGAAGAGTGCTCCGGCGTTGCGAGCCGCCACGATGCTGTCGTAAAGCCCCTGGCTGTATCCACCACCGCCCCACGAATTACTCAGGACCCTCGCTCCACGGGCCACCGCGTAGTCGACGCACTCGATCCCGTTGCTGATCGAACCGGAGCCATTGGCCGAGAGGAATTTCAAGCCCATCAGCCGCACGTTCCACGCCACCCCCACATGCGGCCCGCCGCCGTTGGCAACGGCTCCGATGGTCCCCGCGCAATGCGTCCCGTGGTCGTTGTCATCCATGGGATTACCGGTGCCGGTGATCGAATTGATGCCATGCACGTCGTCGATATAGCCGTTGCCATCGTCATCGATGCCATTGCCGGCAACCTCGTTGGCATTCACCCACATGTTCGCGGCGAGGTCCTGATGCGTGAAGCGGATCCCCGAATCGATCACGGCCACGACGACGGATGCCGATCCCGTGGTAATGTTCCAAGCGTCCACGGCGTCGATGTCAGCCCCCGCCAAGCCGCCGGACTGGCCGGTGTTGCGCAGCCCCCAGAGCCGGCCGTCCAAGAAGGCGGCGTCGGTGGGAGTCGCGACCGCCCGCACCACCCAGTCGGGTTCGACATACTGGAACCATCCCGTGCCAACCAGGCTCTTGATGCGGGCGGCAAGTTTCCCCGCCGCTTCGCCCCCCTCCACCGGAGCTTCGAGCTGCAGGACGGTCAACCCGGGAACGGTCACCGACCGGGTCACGATGGAAACCCCGAGATTCTCAAGTTTCTTCTTCAGTTCCTTCTCCGGAGTCGGGAGCTCCGGCAGAAACCGCGCGATCAGCCGGTCCGGCCGGGCTTCATGACCATCAAAAATCAACCCGGGCTCCCCCCCACCGCCCTCCGCCGCGCAAAGCGGGCCCGACAACGGCACGCAGCATGCCAATACCATGGCCGCAATCCAAGTCCCGAAGGTGTGCGCCCCGAAAACACGGGCCGGGAGGCGGGAATCTGCGTTGATCAGAGTCCGCGGGGAGGGCTCGGAATGCTTAGCATGCGTGTAGTTATGCATTATCTTAGGAGGATATCGATCCCCGTTCCGCTCCGGTCCTAACGTCAATTGAATTCGCAGGAATTCAATTGATTCCGGGGAGAATCAAGGCCTCGAAAAAAAGCCCCGGTCACGTGAGCGGCCGGGGCTTTGTCGTGGAAAAATCAGAGACCGGATTTCACTCCTCTTCTTCGATGAACTCGCCGTGGCCTTCCTTCTTTTGGCCCTTCAGAGTGTCGACCAGCTTGGCGACGGCGGGGAGATCCTTGGCGATGAAGGCGGCTTCCACTTCGCAGAGCGAAACGAAGAGCTTGCCCATCTGGGTGCGGTAGCTGACGAGGGCTTTTTCCTTCGCTTCACCGGCCGGCATCTTTTCAAGCATCGCTGGTACCATCGGGATCGCCTTGAGGACGGAATCCTGGGCTTCGCGGGCGGCCTTCGCACCCTTCGCGGGGTCGGTCTCGCGGCGGAAGGCTTTGTAGGCGTCGTCGAGCCCCTCCATCTGCTTGGCGAGCGGCGTGTCTTCTTCAGCACGCAGCGGGGTGGGCATCAGGCAGGCGGTGGCCAGCAACATCACGGGGAAAAATAGTTTTTTCATACGCGCGGGGATACAGCCCCGGGCAGGGCTTCCTGTCAAGAAGGCGAGGTAGGGACGAAGCGCCCTCGCTTGTCCGCGAAGCATCGGGAGGGTTGGTTCTTTCCCTCAAGATGAAGCGGGCTGCCGGGTACCGCTCCGGTCGGCCGATGGCGTCCGACCCTACCACACGGGGCTTACGGTGTAGATTGTCTGTTGCCTGCTTTTCCCGCTTCCCGCCGTCCCGCCGCCTCGCGCAAACTCCGCCGCAGATGTCCGCACCGACGCTCACCCCGATGATGGCGCAGTACCAGGCGATGCGCCGCTCGCTGCCTGACGACGTGCTGCTGCTCTACCGGCTGGGCGATTTCTATGAGATGTTCTTCGACGACGCGAAGACCGCCGCGCCGATCCTCAACGTCGCGCTGACCCGCCGCAACGCGGTGCCGATGTGCGGCGTGCCGTACCACGCGGCGGACAACTACGTCGCCAAGCTGGTGAAGGCCGGCAAGCGGGTGGCCATCGCCGAGCAGACCAGCGAGCCGAAGCCGGGGAAAATCGTCGAACGCGAGATCACCCGGATCATTTCCGCCGGCTCGATCCTCGAAACACACCTGCTCGACGACCAGCGGCCGAACTACCTCGCCGCGGTCTTCCAGCTCGGGAAAGCCCGCGGGCTGGCCTGCGTGGATCACTCGACCGGTGAGTTCACGGTCGCCGAGTTCGCCGATGCCGCGCAGCTCGACGACGAGCTGGCGCGCCTGACGCCGTCGGAACTTCTGGTGTCCGACGAGCAGCTCGCGCTCTTCGGCGCCCTGCCCGCGTCGCAGCCCTACGACGGCTACGCCTTCCTGCCCGACCCCGCGCGGCAAATGCTCTGCGACCACTTCGGCGTGCATTCGCTCGACGGCTTCGGCTGTGCCGAGGCGCCCGCCGCGGTGGCCGCGGCCGGTGCGATCCTGCACTACCTGGTCCACCAGCTCCGCCGTCCTTGCGAGCACCTCCGCCCGCTGCGGATGCGCGACCATGCCGGCCACGTGCTGATCGATGCCGCCTCGCAGCGGAACCTCGATCTCATTGACTCTCGCTCCGGGAAAAAGCACACCTTGCTCGGAGTGCTCGACCGCACCCGGACCCCGATGGGCGCGCGGCTGCTGCGCGACTGGATCCTCCATCCGCTGCGCGACCGCGAGGCGCTGGGAGTCCGCCACGACTTCATCGCGGCCCTGCTGGCCCAGCCCTTCATTCTCTCGAAGTGCCGCGAATCGCTGCAAGGCATCCGCGACATCGAGCGCACCGTCGGCCGCCTTTCGCAGGGTGCCGGCAACGCCCGCGACCTCCAATCTCTCGGCAATTCCCTCGCCCACATCCCCGCCCTCCAGGAGGACATGTCCTGCCTTGGTCCAATCAACAATCAACAATCAACAATCAGCAATCTTCAATCCTTCCCCGACCTCGTCGAACTCCTCGAACGCTCTCTCGCCGACGAGCCGCCGGCCAACCTCCGCGATGGCGGGATGATTCGCGACGGCCATTCGCCGGAGCTCGACGAACTCCGTTCGCTCTCCCGCGACGGAAAGTCGTGGATCGCCAAGCTGCAGGAAGACGAGCGCAAGCGCACCGGCATCGAGACGCTGAAAGTGAAGTTCAACAATGTCTTCGGCTACTTCATCGAGATCACCTCGTCGAAGCTCGCCAAGGTTCCCGACGACTACACCCGCAAGCAGACCATGGCCAACTGCGAGCGCTACATCACCCCGGCGCTCAAGGAGATGGAGAACAAGGTGCTGGGCGCGGAAGAGCGGGCCAAGCAGCTTGAGGCGGAGCTTTTCCTCCAGCTCCGACAGCAGGTCTGCACGCGGCTCGACGCCTTGCAGCGGACCGCCGCGGCGATCGCGGAGGTGGATGTGCTCTGCGGCCTGGCCGAGACCGCGCAGACCCACGGCCATGTTCGCCCGGTGTTGGAGGATTCGCGGCACCTCGTCATCACCGACGGCCGCCACCCGGTGCTGGAACAGACGCTGGTCGAGGAGAAGTTCGTGCCGAACGACACGACTTTCGATCCCGCCGACGCCCTGCTGCAGATTCTAACAGGTCCGAACATGGCGGGTAAATCGACCTACATCCGGCAGGTCGCGTTGATCACGCTGATGGCGCAAACCGGGGCTTTCGTTCCGGCGCAAAACGCGCGCATCGGGATGGTGGACCGCATCTTCTGCCGGGTCGGCGCCTCCGACGACCTTTCGCGCGGGCAGTCGACCTTCATGGTCGAGATGAACGAGACCGCGCTGATTCTCAATCACGCCACCGACCGCTCGCTGGTCATCCTCGACGAGATCGGCCGCGGCACGGCCACCTTCGACGGCCTGTCGATCGCTTGGGCGGTGGCGGAGCACCTGCACGATGTCATCCGCTGTCGCACGCTCTTCGCGACGCATTACCACGAACTGACCGACCTCGCGAACACCCGGGCTGCGGTGGCGAATTTCAACGTTGCGGTGCGGGAGTGGAACGAGGAGATCATCTTCCTCCGCAAGATCCTGCCCGGCGCGGCGGACAAGAGTTACGGCATCCAGGTCGCGCGGCTCGCAGGACTGCCGAAAGTGATCATCGAGCGGGCGAAGGATATCCTTTCGCACTTGGAGCTGAACTCCTCCAAGCCCGACGCGAAGCAGAAGGGGCCGAAGGCGAAGAACACGCGGCAGGACCCGCTGCCGGTGGCGCATCCGCCGCAGATGGATTTGTTCGGGAATTTATAGCTGATCCCATGCCGTGCGGTGGGCCGGCCATGAGATGGATAGCAAGCGGCCCTGCCAACAGCTGGTGCAGGTATTGCGAGAAAGCTCGAACAAATTGGGTCCCCGGTTGTCTGCGCGCAGGTTGGTAGTATTGCTAATCATAAATTAAACTTAAACTGTTAGTTAATTAAATAAATCCGTTTGCCCGTGAGGGGATTTTATGTTACACCTGCTAGGCCATGAAAAAATCAATGATTGCGTTATTACTTGCCGGCGGCACCGCGTTCGCCGGACCGACCTCCAAGGAAGTCATCCAACCGGCTCCCACGGAGGCGGGTATCTGGGAATGGTTCGCCGGTGCCAGCATCGGTTACCTTTTCGACTACGAAGAGGAAATGTAACACGCCCACATCGGCGTCGACACCCCGTGGAACTGGGGCGGTTGGCGTTCGGCGTTCTTCCTGGAAGTCGGCTATGCCGAGACCGAGGACAGCACACTGATCAACGATCCGACCTTCACCAATCCCCAGGCGCTGGTTACCCCGCGCGGCAAGGGTCCCGGTCCCGGTCCCGTCGTCGTGCCTTTTACCTCGGAGTTCTCGATGATGCCGGTGACCCTGAACTTCAAGCTGGAGCGCGAGATCGCGAACAACCTGAACTTCTACTTCGGTGTCGGTGCCGGCGTGGCGTTCACCTCGTTCGATGGCTATGCCAATTTCGCGCGGGTGCCGGATCTCTATGTCTCGAACGATGACGAGGCCTTCTACGCCCAGGTCTTCACCGGCCTGAACTACGACGTGAATGATTCGTTCGAGATCCACAGCGGCTTGCGCTGGATCTACATGGATGACAACAGCGTCGCCGGAGCTCCAGCTTCCGGAATCGCGACCTTCGACGACGATTTCCTCGGCGAGTTGGGCGTTCGCTTCAATTTCTGAAGCAGACGGGCCAACGAACCAGCGCCGGCATTCCCGTGAGGGAGTGCCGGCTTTTTGATGTAGCGGCGGCCTGCGACCGCCGGTGAATGGAATCGCAGCGACGGGCGGGCGGATTCACTCTCGGGATGGAGCGGGTAGCCCGGGTGGGTTCATTAACGAAGTGCGGCGGTCGCAGACGCGCCGCTACATGGATGATTTTCGCGGCGTGTAGCGGCGTGTCTATGACCGCCGGTGATTGTAGGGAAGGGACGGAGGAGTGGGTCCGTTCGGTAAAGTGAAGCGGGCTTCCAAGGTGGCTTCATTACAAAGTGCGGCGGTCGCAGACGCGCCGCTACATGGATGACATTCGCGCGGCTGCAAGGATGGCATTTACGGCGTGCCGTAGCTCGTCCGCCGTGATGCACAGCGGTGGCATCAGGACCACGGTGTTGCGGATCGGGCGGGTGAGCAGGCCGTGATCGCGGGCGGCGAGGCAAATCGGGGTCGCGTCGCGGTCGAACTCGATGCCGGCGATGAAGCCGCATTGGCGGATGTCGACGACCGCCGGGCACTCCGCTTTAAAGTCGGCCAGAAGCGTCGACATCAACGCGATCTTCGGCTGCAAGGATTCCAGCGTCCGCTCGCTCTCGAACACTTCGAGGCTTGCGAGGGCCGCCGCGCAACCGAGCGGGTTCGCGGTATAACTATGTCCGTAGTAGAAGGCGCGCTCCGGTTCCCCGAGGAAAGCGTTGTAAACGCGTCCGGTGGTCAAGGTTGCGGCCATCGGCAGGTAGCCGCCGGTCAGGCCCTTGGCGAGGCAGAGGAAGTCGGGGATCACCTCTTCGTGCTGGCAGGCGAACATCCTCCCGGTTCGGCCGAAGCCGGTCATGACTTCGTCGAGGATGAGGTGGATGCCGTGTCCATCGCACCAGGCGCGCAGTTCGCGCAGCATGCCGGCGGGCCAGGGGCGCATCTCGTTGACGCCTTGGATCAGCGGCTCGATGACGACCGCAGCGGTCGTTGCGACGATCTCGTCCGGCAGGGTGCGGAGGGCATCGAGGTCGGCGACGAAATGGACCGGCGTGCCGTGTTTGCGGAAGCGGTCGTGGAAGCGCGCGACGCCGCCGAGCGAGGCCGCGCCCATCGTATCCCCGTGGTAGGCCTGGTCGAAGGCGATGAAGCCGGTGCGCTCCGGCTCTCCGGTCTGCTGGCGGTATTGGATGGCCATCTTCATCGCGCACTCGATGGCGGTGGAGCCGTCGTCGGAGAAGAACACGCGCTCCAGCGTGCCGGCCGGGAAGAAGGCGCAGAGGCGCTCCGCCAGTTCGCTGGCGCGGGGATTGGCGAAGCCGAGGTAGGAGGTGTGGGCGACCTCGCCGAGCTGGCGGATGATCGCGGCGTCGAGATGGGGGTGGCGGTGGCCGTGGATGTTGGTCCAGATCGAGGAATTGCCGTCGAGGTATTTGCGGCCCTCGGAATCCCACAGCCATGCGCCTTCGCCGCGGACCAGCACCAGCGGATCGCCCGCGGTCCACGCGTCCTGGGGCGTGAAGGGGTGCCAGCAACGGGCCTTGTCGGCGGCGGCCCAGCGTCGCGTGTCGTCGCGCATCGGGGGCAATCCTGCCGGGGATGAGGCCGGGTGGAAACGCCGAATGCAGGAGAACAACGAAAGGGACGAAATTTGCGAAAATCGGGAAGCTTTGGAAGAGAAGATGGTGGTGGAATTCGGGCGGTTTGGTCGGGTGCCGCTTTGGTTGCCGGGATTACGCGATCAGGTAATATCGGAATCCGGCGGCGCGTGGCAGAGTCATTCCGTTGGCAGGCGACGGAGCCCCAATTGAATCGATCTCCCTCTCCGCGGGCGATCGGCGACTCCCGGGACGGCGACCCCGGGTGATCCGCCGGTCGCCCGCTGTGTTTTTAAGGCTCACGTCTTGAAATCGCGCAGGCGGAAGGAGGTGAAGCCGATGAGGAACAGTGTCGCGTTCAGACCGAACAGGAAGGCGTAGGATTCGAAGATCTTCGGCCAGGAGATTTGGTTCTCCATCAGGAACAGCCAGCAGCTCATCCGCCAGGTGACGAACCATTCCTCGTAGGGGCGGAAGAAGGGGAAGTTCTGGAGGATCATATCCACGAACAGCAGGGCCAGGGTGATGATAGTCGCGGCGGCCGGCTTGATCTTGAAGCAGGAAAACATGAAGGCCAGCGACGACAGGGTGATCATGCTGATGGCGATACCCACCGCGCCGATGGTCAGGCGGCCGGCACCCTCCGCCCATGACGGGAAGACCGCGAAGACTTTCATCTTCGGCTCCATCACGAAGAGACCACCGTCCACGCCCATCGCGGCGATGGCCATGAGGTAGCCGGTGATCCCGACGAAGAAGACGAAGGTGAAGGTGTAGATGACGATCGACGTGTATTTGATCAAGAGCAGCCGCAGCCGGCTGACCGGCCGGGCCATGACGAGGCGGAGGTTCCCGTCTTCGGTTTCCTTGGCGACGATGTCCCCGGCGACCAGCGCGAAGAAGACCGAGCCGAGCAGGAACATGCTCAGGGTCATGATCATGAAAGTGATCGACAGTGAGCTGAAGTAGGTCGCGAACGAGTAGCCGTTCCGCTCGATCAGATCGCGCATGTATTCCTGGCCGCGACCGAACTTGTAAACGGTCAGGATCAGGGCCTCCATGACAACGAAGACGCCGTAGCCCATGAAGGAGCGCGGGCGGCCGAAGAGCTTGCGGAGTTCGCCGCGGAGTTGGCGGAGGAAGTTCATCGGGCGGCGGTGATTTCGAGGTAGAGGTCTTCCAGCGAGCGGCGGACCGGGGCGAAGGCGGAGACGCGGATGCCGTTGCCGACCAGCGCGGCAACGGTGATCGCGGGATCGGCGTCGGGCGGCAGGGCGATGCGGCCGGGCGAGAGGATTTGGGCCGCGTTGAGGTCGAGGAAGGCGGCGGCCTGTTCCCAGGGATCGAGGTCGACTTCGTACACCGGAGCTTCCTCGCGCAGATCCTTGAGCGTACCTTCATGGACCAGCCGGCCTTCGCGGAGGATGGTCACGCGGTCGCACATCTGCTCGACCTCACCGAGCAGGTGGGAATTGAACAAGACCGTCATCCCGCGCTCCGCTCGCAGGCCGAGGATGAAGTCGCGAAACCACTTGATGCCTTCCGGGTCGAGGCCATCGGTCGGCTCGTCGAGCAGCAGGACTTTCGGTTCCGGCAGCAGCGCCTGGGCCAGGGCGAGGCGCTGGCGCATCCCGTGGGAGTAGGTGCGGACCTTCGAGCCGATGCGCTTGGTCAGGCCGACGCGGTCGACGATTTCGCGCGCGGCCTTTTCGTCGAAGGGGCCGGAGTAGCTGGCCAGGATGCGGAGGTTTTCCCAGCCGCTGAGGTATTCGTAGAAGGCCGGACTTTCAAAGATCGCGCCGACCTGGCGGAGGGCGCCGGCGTGGTCGCGCTGGACGGAGATCCCGCCGATCGTCGCGTCGCCGCGGTCGGGGGCGACCATCCCGAGGATGATTCCGAGCGTGGTGCTCTTGCCCGCGCCGTTGTGGCCTAACAGCCCGTGGATCTCGCCGCGTTCAACGGAAAAGGACACGTCCAGCAGGGCTGGCTTTCCGCCAAAGGATTTGTGAAGGCCGGTGACGGTGAGCATGGGAAGAGATGGGAGATGGGAGATGGGAGATGGGAGATGGGAGATGGGAGATGGGAGATGGGAGATGGGAGATGAAGAATCTAACATCTGCCATCCGCCATCCGCCATCTTCTTCACGGACTGACGCCGAACTGGACCTTGGTGGAGGCGGAGAGGTCGGCGTAGAGGAAGTTCACGCCGGACTCGCCGGGGTGCCACGATTCCTTGTCGCTGATCAACGGGATGCGGTTGTCCTGGCCGGTCTTGCCGAAGAATTCGAGCCGCAGGCGGTTGCGGCCGCTTTGGGAGCTGTTCCAGATGTAGCTGCAGCCGGATGCCTCGTGAATCTTGTGGTCGGCGGGGCAGTGGAAGACCTTGGAATCGGGCAGGTAGGGGGCGAGCGCGGTTTCGAGCACCGGGACATCCTCGGCCTTGCTCTTCCGGCCGGCGGCGATGTCGGGCATCGTCTGGTTGTTGTCCTGAAAGTAGGATTCGAGCCCGATGCCGATCTGCCGGAGGTTCGAGAGGCAACCCGCGTTCCGCGAGCGGGCAAGCACCGAACGACCCACGGGAATCGAGATCGCGGCCAGCGCGCCGATGATGGCGAGGACGACCAGCAGCTCGGTCAGGCTGAAGCCCTTGAGATCTTTCAACCGCGAATGGACGCGAATGGACGCGAATGAAAGGCAGGGAATCGGCTGATTCCGACCCCGATTCACGTCGATTCGCGTCGATTCGCGGTGAGACATCTTCATTTCGCGCCGGGGCCGAATTGCTGGCCGCGGAGGCCTTGCATGACTTCGTTCATCGACTCCATCAGCGGGGCGAGGTCGAGTTTGGTGTCGGCATTCGCTTTTTCGAAATAGGCGCGCATGCCTTCGTTGGCGATGGTCTCGAGCAGATCATCACCGAGTTCCTCGGCGCGGGCCATTTCCTCTTCGGTCTTGCCGCTGGTGATTTCGCTGATGCCCTTCTCCACGAATTTTTTCCGCTCGGCGGGCGGCAGCGCGTCGAGGGCTTCCATGAAACTGGCCATCGATTCGCGGATGGTCAGGTCGATGAAGAGCTTCTTCTCGTCGCCGCTGAGCCGCCGGAACAGGTTTTCGACCGAGCGGTCGTCGCGGTTCTTTTCGCGTTCGTTGAAATCGAGGCGGTTCACCAGGCCGGCGATGGTCCGGATCTTCTCCTCGCGCTTCTTGGCGGTGGCGGAATCGCCCGGTGTTCCCGACCAGTCCTCGAAGGCGGCGGAGTTTACTTCGGCGGCGACTTTATCCGCGGTGATCCGTTTGGACCCGGCGTAGCTGCGGACCGCGGCGACGACGCCCCACACCAGCAGCAGAATCAGCAGGGACTGGAGGAGGATTCGGTGGCGTTGCATCGGCGTGGAGATCGTAGCCGGGATGGTGCGGGGCGCAAGGGGGAGGGTCGCAACGGGCGTTTGTCGAGATTCCGGCTCAAGATTGGAACCGCTGAAAAACGCGAATGAGCGCGAAATCTTAGACAGCCGAAAGGCCTTCCAATTCTGCCATCTCTTAGATTTCGCGGCCTTTCGCGTTTTTCGCGGTTGAGAGTCTCAGGTGGAGAAGCCCTGACGGATTGAGGGAATGGGTGGCTTGCCCCGGTTTCAGGACACGGAGGGGTTACCTCGTCGATGCCCGGCGGAGGCGGTCCATGATGGCGACGCCGAGGCCGGTTTCGCTGACGGGCTCGGCGACGATGGCATCAAGGCCGGCTTCGTCGAGGACCCGCATGACATGGAAGAGCCGCAGGGCGGCTTCCATCAGCTTTCCGCTGCCGGGGCTGAGTTCCTCGACGACGTCCCATTCGTGAAGGTCGACGTAGCCGGTCTTCGGGTCGCCGCGGTAGCTGAGAAGACCGTATTTCTTGCCGGGCTCGGGTTTGAAATCCTCCGGCTTATCGAACATCAGCAGCGGGGTGCGTGGGGCGTAGTGGCTGGCGAGCTGGCCGGGGACGTCGGGGCGGTCGGTGATCTTTTTCTCAAGCACGACCTTGCCGAATTTCTGCAAGTCCTCCTTGGTCACCGGCCCGGCGCGCAGAATGCGGATCAGCGGGCGTTGGTCGCCGCGGGCTTCGACCGCGATGATGGTGCTCTCGATGCCGTCGCGACACGCGCCGCCGTCGATGATCAGCGGGATGCGGCCGCCGAGTTCCTTCATCACCGCGCCGGCGGAGGTCGGGGAAATCCGGCCGAAGCGGTTGGCGCTGGGCGCGGCGATCGGGCGGCCGAGGGCGCGGCCGATGGCCCGGAAAATCACGTGGCCGCTTTGCCGCACGGCGACGGTCGGCAAGCCGCTGGTGACCAGGTCGGGCACTTTCGCGGACTTGGGCAGGACGAAGGTCAGCGGGCCCGGCCAGAAGGCCCCAGCGATGCTTTTCACGGTGTCGAGGATGTCTTCCGGCACTTCGGCGACCTCGGCGAGTTCCTTGAACGATGCGATGTGGACGATCAGCGGGTCGAAGGACGGCCGCTCTTTCGCGGCGAAGACCTTGGCCACCGCGTCGGCGTTGAAGGCATCCGCCGCCAGGCCGTAAACGGTCTCGGTCGGCAGCGCGACGATCTCGCCGGCATCGAGCAGCGCCGCGGCTTCGCGCACGGCGTCGTTCATGTCGTCTTCTTCGGTGGAGAGGATGCGGGTCTCGGGCACGGCGCGAGCTTGGCGTCCTGCTGCGGGGCGGGCCAGCGCGTATTTACAATCGCTTACTTGAACCTTTGCGCAGCGCCGGAGCCCCGCTAGTCTCGACCCATGAACCCTGCCGACGGAATTTCGAAGAACATCGTGCTGATCGGCTTGATGGGCTGCGGGAAGTCAACGATCGGGCGCAAGCTCCAGACGCTGCTTGGCTACCCGCTGGTCGACACCGACCAGTTGATCGAGGAGAAAGCGGGCATGGCGGTGGCTGATATATTTGCCCGCCGCGGCGAACCGTATTTCCGCGAAGTCGAGAGCGCCGTGCTCAACGAATTGTCGGCTCCCGGCGGGCCGCGGCGGATCATTGCGACCGGCGGCGGGATCATCGGGCGCAAGGCGAACCGCAAGCTGCTGGCCCAGCTCGGCTACGTGGTCTGGCTGCAAGCTCCGGTCGATGTGATCCTCCAGCGCACCGGCCGCAACCGCGACCGGCCGCTGCTGCAGACGGAGAATCCGCGGGAAAAGATCGAGCGATTGATGACGGAGCGCAGCCCGCTGTATCACGAGATCGCCGATCTGGAGCTGGAGACGGCCGGGCTGGAGACGGGGGAAATCGCCGGCGGCATTTTGGAGAGCGCGCGCTATCACTTCGCGGCGAAGGCGTGAGCGCGGTCGATGCCATCAAGCAGCTCGCCCGCGAGGCGGGCTTCGACGACTGCCGGATCGCGGCGGCGGCGGAGGCGCGGCATGCGGGTGAGTTCCGCGAATGGATCGCCGACGGCTGCCACGGCGAGATGGCGTGGATGGAGCGGACGCCGGAGCGGCGCTGCGATCCGCGCGAGGTGCTGGCGGGATGCAAGGCGGTGGTGTGCCTGGCGCTGAACTACTATCCCGGTAGTAGCGCCGGGGACGGCTACCGGATCGCCCGTTATGCGTGGAACGAGGACTATCACGACATCATCGAAAAGATGCTGCGGCGGATGGACGAGGGCATGCGGGCGCTGGGCGGGACGCAGCGGTTCTACGTCGATACCGGTCCGGTGCTGGAGCGCGATCATGCGACCGCGGCGGGGCTGGGATGGAACGGGAAGTCGACGGTGCAGATTCACCGTCAGCTCGGGACCTGGACCTTTCTGGCGGAGTTGCTGACGACGCTGGAATTGCCGGCGGATGCTCCGTTCGGCGATCACTGCGGGAAGTGCACGCGCTGCATCGATGCCTGCCCGACGAAGGCGATCACCGCGCCGCACCGGGTCGATGCGCGGCGCTGCATTTCGTATCTGACGATCGAGCACAAGGGGCCGATCCCGGAGGAGTTCCGCGAGGCGATCGGCGACCGGCTTTACGGCTGCGACGAGTGCCTGGAGGTGTGCCCCTGGAACCGCTTCGCGCAGGTTTCACGGGAGAGCCGCTTTCATGCGAGGGAGGCGGTGTTCAGGAAGAAGCCGCGGGAGTTCCTGGCGCTGACGGATGAGGAGTTCCGCTCGCTGTTTGCGAAGTCGCCGATCAAGCGGATCAAGCGGGCGAGGTTCTTGCGGAACGTCTGCGTGGTGCTGGGGAATACCGGGACGGCAGAGGATTTGCCGGCTTTGAAGATCGCGGCGGAGGATGAGGATCCGTTGATTGCCGAGCATGCGGCGTGGGCGGTGGGGAGGATAGTGGGGCGGCTCTCGTAAGGGGGGCGTGTAGTGGACCGCGGCTCTTTAGTCCGCAGCGCCGGTTCGGGGATTTCGAGCGGACTAAAGATCCGCGGTCCACTACACGGCGAGGTTCTTCGGGACCAGTCGGTCATTCCGACACGCGATCGTCTTCATTGCCCGCGATACCATCCGGGCCGACGCAGCGGAGTTCGAAGGGTCGGGGAGAGGAGTCCGGAAGTCGGCGGTATCGGTATTCGTTCTTCCAGGGATCGGTGGGAATCTTGGTGGCGTTGCCTCCCAGTCGCTTTCCTCGGGCAGGGTTTCCGGCCGGGTGACCAGGGCCATGAGACCTTGGTTGGTGGTGGGGTAGTCGCCGGTGTTTTTGTGGT
>NEUO01000046.1 GCA_002304315.1 Verrucomicrobiia bacterium Tous-C4TDCM | reverse complement strand
GTCCGCGTCAGCTTCGTCATGCACCCAAGGGACAGAAAACTCGTCTGTTGGCTCATCCCTTACCTCACCACTTTTCGTGCCGACTTCCGGCGCGGAGGGGACGTTTTTCAGAGGCTCCTTAAGGCAGGAGGCGGACGGGGTTGTAGTCGGTGCGGTCGACGATGCTGGCGGGCCAATCGCGGACGGCGGGATGGAGGAGGAAGCGGTTGCGCGCGAAGGAGAGGGGGATGACGGGGCATTCCGCGATGAGGCGGGCCTCGGCCTGCTGGAGGAGATGGAGGCGGGCGACGGGATCGAGTTCGCGGGCGGATTGGGCGACGAGCATGTCGTAGGCGGGGTCGGACCAATTCGTGAAATTCCAACCGCTCTGAGTCGTGAAGAGATCGAGGTAGGTGGAGGCGTCGGGGTAGTCGGCGTTCCAACCGCCGATGGCGAGGTCGTAGTCCTTTTGTTGCATGACGCTCCAGTGGGTGCGCGATTCGCTTTCGAGAATAGCGATTTCGACGCCGAGGCGGACGCGCCACGTTTCCTGGATCGCTTCGGCGAGTTCGCGGCCGCCGCCGGAGGCGCGGCGGAGGGTGAGCTTGGGGAAACCGCGGCCCGCGGGATAGCCGGCGAGGGCGAGGAAATCGCGGGCGAGGTCGGCGTTTTCCTCGAGGCGGACGGCGGGGGAGTAGCCGGGCATACCGTCGGGGACGACCTGGAACGCGGGGGCTTCGGTGGCGGTGAGGACTTGCCGGCAGATGACGGTGCGGTCGAGGGCGAGGGCGAGGGCGCGGCGGACGCGGGGATCGCGGAGGGCGGGGCGCGCGGTGTTGAGATTGATGAAACGGGAATTGAGCAGCGGCATGATGCGCAGCGGGCCGTCTTGGTCGGCGACGTAGGTGAGGATGCGGGAAACGGGCACGGAGGCCGTGACGTGGAGTTGGCCGGCGCGGAAGGCGCGTTCCTCGGTGTCGACGCTGTCGATGGGATAGAGGTGGAGCGCGTTGAGGCGGATGGCGGCGGCGTTCCAGTAGGTCGGGGATTTGGCGGCGACGATGCGCTCGTTGGGATTCCATTCCTGGAGGACGAAGGGGCCGTTGCCGACGAGGCGGCCGGGGCGGGTCCAGCCGGTGCCGCGTTGGTCGGATTTCCCGAACTTCAAGATGGTCGCGGGATGGACGGGGAACCAGACGGGGTTGCCGGAGACGAGGGCGAGGAAGTAGGGCGTGGGCTGGGCGAGGGTGACGACAACGGTGCGGGGATCGGGGGCGGAGAAGCCGACTTGGGAGAAGTCGGCGAGTTTGCCGGCGGCGAAAGCGGCGGCGCCGCGGACGGGATTGAAGAGGAGGGTGTACTGCGAGCCGAGGGCGGGGGAGAGGGCGCGGCGGAAGGAGAAAAGGAAATCGGCGGACGTGACGGGATCGCCGTTGGACCACTTGGCGTCGGCGCGGAGTTTGAAGGTGTAGACGAGACCGTCGGCGGAGGCGGACCAGGATTCGGCCACGCCGGGGAGCGGGGCGCCGGTGGCGGGATCGCTGCGGGTGAGGCCTTCGAAGAGGGCGTGGATGACGCGGAAGTCGGGCGGGGCGTTGATGACGTGCGGGTCGAGTTCGCTGGGTTCGCCGCTGAGGCCGGCGTGCAAGATGCCGGCGCGCGCGGCGGTGACGGCGACGGGTTCGCGTTTGGCGCAGCCGGAAAGCAAAACGGCGGCGCAAACGGGGAGGGCCGCAAGGAAGCGCAGAAGGCGCAAAAAGGGAGAAGAGGAAGAAGCGGGAAATTCCACGCGAAGAGTGAAGGACGGGGAAAGATTACGGCGGGGCGAGGTGGACGCCGGTGAGAAGCGGGGACCAGAGACCGTCTTCCTGCCAGCCGCGGACGCGCGGGGACATGAGCCAGACCTTGGTGTTGAAGTAGAGGGGAATGACGGCGGCGGATTCGAGCAGGAGCTGTTCGGCGGCGGCGAAATCGCCGCGGGCGAGGGCGGCGTCGAAGGCGGGGTCGCGCCACTGCGGGTAGTTTTCCGGGGCGCCGGAAACGAAGTCGGCGAGCAGATTGGCGGGATCGGCGAGATCGGGAATGGCGGTGATGAAACCGAGATCGAAATCGCCGGCGGCGAGGGCGGCGAGGTGGACCTTGGCGTCGCGGGTGGCGAGGGCGACTTCGAGGCCGAGTTCCTGTTTCCAAACGGCCTGGATGGCTTCGAGCAAAGGCAGTTGGGAAGCGGACCACGCGGTGAGTTCGAGTTTTGGCAGGGACTTCGGGTCGACGCCGGCGGCCTGGAGCAAGGCGCGGGCGGCGGCCGGATCGGCGGCGGGCAATGCAGGACCGGGGCCGGCGGGGGCGAGGGCGGGCGGGAGGAAGCGCGGGGCGGCGGATTGGCTCCGGCGGAAAACGAGATCGACGAGCCGGGCGCGATCGAGGGCGAGGAGGAGGGCGCGGCGGACGCGGACATCGCGGAGGGCGGGGCGCCGGGTGTTGAGGACGAGGTAGCGCGTTTCCATCATCGGGGCGCGGTGGAGTTCGGCGGGGCGCTCGCGGGCGTAGACTTCGGTTTTGGCGAGGGGGACGGCGAGGGTGACGTCGACCTGGCCGGCGCGGTAGGCCTGTTCCTCGGTGTTGCCGCTGTCGAAGCGGAGGAAGTGGAGTTCGTCGAGACGGAGGGCGGCGGCGCCGTGCCAGTGCGGGTTGCGGCGGAGGACGAGGCGCTGCTGGGCGCGCCATTCGGCGAGGACGAAGGGACCGTTGCCGACGAAGTTTTCCGGCGCGGTCCAGCGGCGGCCGAATTTTTCCACGGTCGGGGAATGCACCGGGAGCCAGGGGCCGCTGGCGACGACGTAGGCGAAGCGCGGGACGGGTTGCGCGAGGACGACGACGAGGGTGTGCGCATCCACGGCGCGGATACCGACGGCGGCGAAGTCCTTGATTTCGCCGGCGAGGAAGGCGCGGGCGTTTTTGAGATCGAAGAAAACGCCGGCCTTGGGGGCGGCGACGGCGGGCGAGAGTTGGCGGCGGGCGGAGGCGACGAAGTCGGCGGCGGTGACGGGATCGCCGTTGGACCAACGCGCATCGCGACGGAGATGGAAGGTGTGGGTGAGGCCGTCGGCGGAAATCTCGTGGCGGGTCGCGACGCCGGGGCGGGGGGCGGCGCCGTCGGGGGCGGGCACGAGCAGGCCTTCGAGCAAATTGCGCAGGAGGGCGAATTCGTCGGGCAAAGTGACGCGGGCGGGATCGAGATCGGCGGGTTCGTTGCGCTGGCTGATGCGGAGCAATTGCGGCGCGGCGGCGGCGGCCGCGGAAGGCGTTTCCCGTTTCGCGCAACCGCCGAGCAAGGGCGCGAGCATCGCGCAGAGAACGAGAAACCGGAGCATCACGGGAGCGGAACAAAGGCGCACGGCCGGGTCCGGGCGGTTGAACGTTGAAAGGTGAAAGTTGAAAGACCGATCTGCCGACGGGCCGAGCGGAGACTTAAGCCACGGAGTGAGCGGCAGCCTGGCGGCGGCGCTTTCGGCCCTGAACCCAGTGACCTCGGCTGCATGGGTTCCGCTCAGGGCTCGAGCCACACGTGTTTGTACGGGTGGTGGTCGAGAAGGGTGGGGTTCCAGCCTTTGACCGCGGGGTGTTTGAGGAAGGTGTGCGTGAACCAGTAGATCGGGATGATCGGGGCCTGTTCGAGCAGGAGGGCTTCGGCTTTCTGAAAGAGGGCGAAGCGGGCGGCGGGATCGGCGGTGCGGGCGGCGGCGAAGAGGGCGGCGTCGTAGTCGGGCTGGCCCCAGCCGGTGTAGTTGTTGCCGCTGTCGGTGCGGAAGATGTCGAGGAAGGTCGAGGGATCGATGTAGTCGCCGATCCAATTGGAGCGGAGGACCTGGTAGTCGCCGGCGCGGCGGGAGGCGAGGACGACCTTCTGTTCCTGATTCACGAGGCGGGCATCGACGCCGAGTTCGCGGCGCCACATTTCCTGCACGGCTTCGGCGACGAGTTTGTGATTCTCGGAGGTGTTGAAGAGAATCTCGACGGGCGGGAGACCTTTGCCGCCTTCGAAGCCGGCCGCTTTCAGCAATTGGCGGGCGGCGGCGAAATCGGTCGGGACCTTGGCGGCGGGCGTGTAGCCGGCGGTGCCGGGGGGCGTGTAGGCGGTGGCGGGTTGTTCGCCGCCTTTGAGGATTTTCGCGGCGATGACCTGGCGGTCGACGCCGAGGGCGAGGGCGCGGCGGATGCGGACATCGGTGAAAGGAGCGCGCCGCGTGTTGAAGCGGTAGAAATAGGAACCGAGGTACGGGTCGGAGCGGATGAGCTGCGGGGAATCGCGGCGGTAGGCTTCGATCTTGGAGATCGGGACGGTCTCGGTGAGGTGGAGTTGGCCGGCGCGGAACATGCGTTCCTCGGCATCGACGCTTTCAACGGGGTAGAAGTGGACGGCGTTGAGGCGGACTTTGGCGGCGTCCCAGTAGAGCGGCGATTTTTCCGCGACGATGATCTGGTTTTGGCGCCATTGCTGCAGGACGAAGGGGCCGTTGGTGACGATGTTTTCGGGCTTGGTCCAGGGGTTGCCGCGTTTGTCTTCCGGACCGTGTTTCCGGATCGTGGGCAGGTGGACGGGAAGCCACGGCGGATTCGGCAACATCGCGACGAAGTAGGCGGCGGGATGTTCGAGGGTGAGGCGGAGCGTGCGGTCGTCGACGGCCTTGGCGCCGACTGAGGCGAAGTCCTTGGTCGCGGCTTTGTGAAACGCCTCGGCGCCCTGGAGAATGTAGAGCAAGTTGGCGTAGTCGGCGGCGAGCGACGGCGTGAGAATGCGGCGGTAGGAAGTGACGAAATCGGCGGCGGTGACCGGGTCGCCGTTGGACCATTTCGCGTTGGCGCGGAGGTAAAACGTGTAGACGAGACCGTCGGGGGAAACATCCCAGCGTTCGGCGACGGCGGGGACGGGATGGAGATCGACGGGGTCTTCGCCGACGAGACCTTCGGCGAGGGCGCGGAGGACTTCGCCTTCGGCGAGGCCGACGACGAGATGGGGATCGAGTTCGGAGACCTCGTAGCCGATGCCGCGGTGGAGGATCTGTTCGCGGTTGCCGCGGTCGACGCTGGATTCGCGTTTGCCGCAGCCGGGGAGGGCGACGACGGCGGCGGTGGCGAGGCCGGAGTGGAGGAAGGAGCGGCGGTTCATGCCTTGACGATGAGGCAAACGGCGTGGGCGGCGATGGCGAGTCCGCGGCCGATTTCGTCGACGCCCTCGTTGGTCGTGGCTTTGAGGCCGATGTTGGCGACGGGGACGTGGGTGGATTTGGCGAGGACGGCTTTCATCTCGGCGAGGCGGGGATAGATCTTGGGTTTCTCGGCGATGAGGGAGGCGTCGATATTGGAAATCGCGAAACTGCGGCGACCGAGCTCGCTGCACACGCGGGCGAGGAGGATTTGGGAATCGATGTTTTTGTAAGCCGGATCGGTGTTGGGGAAAAAGTGGCCGATGTCGGGGAGGCCGGCGGCGCCGAGGAGGGCGTCGCAGATCGCGTGGGTGAGGCAGTCGGCGTCGCTGTGGCCGTCGAGGCCGTAGTCGGTGTCGAATTTCACGCCGCCGAGGACGAGCGGGCGGCCGGCGACGATCCGGTGGATATCGTAGCCGTGGCCGATGCGGAAGTTCATGGCGAAGCGGTAGCGGCGGAAGCGGCCGAAGGCACGGAAACTATTCCGCCGCCGGCCGCGCGAGGAGAAATTCCAAGTACGGCAAATCCGCGGGCGTCGTGAGTTTCGGATTCGGGTGGGGATTCTCGAGGAGAGCGATCGGGTGGCCGAGGAGCTCGACGGCCTGGGCGTCGTCGGTGATCGGTTGACGGCGGCGCTCGATACGGGCGTAGGCGCGGGTGACGAGATCGCGGGCGAAGACCTGGGGCGTTTCCATGGCCCAGAGCCGGGAGCGGACGAGGGTGCGGAGGCGGGCGTCGTCGCGGTGTTCCTTGATCGTGTCGGTGACGCGGTGGGCGAGGACGACGGCGGATTCCTTGCGGACGATTTTGTGGAGGGCGACGAGTTGTTCCGGGCGGATCAGCGGGCGGGCGCAGTCGTGGATGAAGACGAATTCGATATCCGCGGGGAGGGCGGCGAGGGCGCGGGCGACGGAGTCCTGGCGTTCGCGTCCGCCCTGGACGAGGACGGAAGGAGTCGGGGCGTAGGCGGAGAGTTCCATCATCTGGCGTTGGTCGCGGTAAACGACGACGTAGAGATCGGCGATGGCGCTCTGCATGAACGCGGCGGCGGACCAGGCGAAGACGGGCCGGCCGGCGAGGGGAGCGAGGACCTTGTCGAGGACGGCGCCCTGCATGCGGGAGCCGCTGCCGGCGGCGAGGAAAATGGCGGCGGTGCGGCTCATGGGGAATTGGGGATTTCGGATTGCGGATTGCGGATCGGAAAAGGCCCGAACCGCGGGGCGGCGGGGTTACGCGGCGGCGATTTCCGCCAAGATCGATTTGGCGGCGGCGACGGGGTCGGGGGCTTTGAAGATGGGGCGGCCGACGACGAGGAAGTTGGCGCCGGCGCGGACGGCTTCGCTCGGGGTCATGATGCGGGTTTGGTCGTCGGCCTTGGCGTCGCGGGGGCGGATGCCGGGGGTGACGAGGGCGACCTCGGGCGGGAGCACGGCGCGCAGCGGCGCGATTTCCAAAGGCGAACACACGAGACCGCGGAGACCGGCCTCGGCGGCGAGGCGGCCAAGGCGGACGACCTGTTGGTCGGGCGGGGCGGCGACGCCGGTTTCGGCCAAGCCGGGGGCGCTCATCGACGTGAGGACCGTGACGCCGAGGAGGAGGAGATCGGGCTTGTGCTGCTGCTGCGCCTTGACGGCCCACTGCATCATTTCGCGGCCGCCGCAGGTGTGGAGCGTGAGCATGCCGATCGGGAGTTTGCAGGCGGACTCGACGGCTTTGGCGACGGTGTTGGGGATGTCGTGGAGTTTGAGATCGAGGAAAACGTCGAAGCCGAGGCCGGCGATTTCGCGGACGGCATCGGGGCCGCAGGCGGTGTACATTTCGAGGCCGACCTTGACCCAGCGGACGGTGCCTTGGAGTTGGCGGAGCGCGGGAACGACTTCGCGCGGCGATTGGGCATCGAGGACAAGAATCAGATCACACGGCATCGAAGGGGACACTTAGGGCGACGAACGGGTCCGGTTGAAGGCTAAACTGCGGCGGCTGGATTCGGCGGCGGCGCTGTGCTTAGTCGGGGGCAACGTGACTGCCGTCGAAGAATTTGCTCCCGCCAAGCTGAACCTGTTTCTCGCCGTCACGGGCCGCCGGCCCGACGGGTTCCACGATTTGGTTTCGGTGGCGGCGCCGTTGTCGGTGGGCGACACGCTGCGGGCCGAGCCGGCGGCGGAGTTTGCGTTGGCCTGCGACGATCCGGCGGTGCCGGCGGATGGGACGAATCTGGTGCTGAAGGCGGCGGCGGCCTTTGTGGCGGCGACGGGTTGGAAAGGAGCGGCGCGCTTTGTTTTGGAGAAACGGATACCGATGGGCGCGGGGCTTGGCGGGGGCAGCAGCGACGCGGTGGCGGCGTTGCGCGCGCTGAACCGGCTGGCGGGACCGGAATTCGCGCTCGGGGCGGCGGAGCTGGCGGCGGTGGCGGCGCAGCTGGGATCCGATTGCCCGCTGTTTTTGGCGGAGGGGCCCGTGGCAATGCGCGGCCGCGGCGAACGGCTCGCGCCCTTGCCGGCGGCGGCGGCGGCGCGGTTGCGCGGGCGGCGGGTGCTGGTGTTCAAGCCGGCGTTCGGCATTGCGACGCCGTGGGCCTACGGCCGGCTCGTCGCGGGGGCGCCGGGATCGTATTTGCCGGAGGCGGACGCGGAGGCGAAGTTGGCGGCGTGGCTGGGGGACGCGGCGGCGCCGGCGGAGGCGCTGCTTTTCAACAACATGGAGCCGCCGGCGTTCGCGAAGTTCGTAGCGTTGCCGGTGCTGCTGGAAAACCTGCGGCGGGATTTCGGATTGCAGCCGCGCATGAGCGGCAGCGGCAGCGCGTGTTTCGCGTTTTTGGGTGACGATCGCGCGGCGGCGCCGGTGGTGGCGGCGGTGCGGGATGCCTGGGGGCCTTCGGCTTATACGGCCGAAGCGCGGCTGGCATAATCGCGCCGGGGGGGCAAATCCGAATTGACCCGTTTTGCCGCGGGCGCGTTATCGTGCGGAGCCGACCGCCGGCCACCCCACCGCGGCCGAGCCTCCGTATCTAAAAAATGGACTCCCGCGCGAAGACCGAAATCACCGTGCAAGGCATCGGCGCCTCGCAGGGGATCGCGTACGGGCAGATTTTCGTCTATCTCCAGAGCGACGTCGAGGTCCCGAGCTACCAGGTCGAGCCGGAGAAGCGCATCGACGAAGTCGCGCGGTTCGACCGGGCGCTGGTGGTGACGCGGCAGCAGATTTCGAAGATCAAGAACGAGGTCGAAAAGAACATCGGCCCCGAGGAAGCGGCGATTTTCGACGCGCACCTGATGGTGCTCGAGGACGAGGCGCTGATCGGCGAGACGATCCGGGAATTCAACGCGACGGGCTGCAACATCGAGACCTGTTTCCAGAAAGTGTCGTCGCGCTACGTGCAGGCGTTTTCGGAAATCGACGACGAGTACCTCCGGGAGCGCGCGGGCGACCTCCGCGACGTCGCGCAGCGCGTGCTGCAGAACCTGCTCGGGCAGGCGGAGAACGCGCTCAACCGGCTGGTCGACCAGCGCATCATCGTGGGCCGCGACATCTCGCCGTCGGAATCGGCGACGCTCGACCGTTCCGCGGCGTTGGCGCTCGTGATGGACTCGGGCAGCCGGACGAGCCACGCGGTGATCGTCGCGCGTTCGATGAAGATCCCGTCCGTGGTCGGCGTGCGCAACCTGACGCAGCGCGTGCGCAACGGCGACTGGGCGATCGTGGACGGCTACGACGGCCTCGTGATTCTGAATCCGTCGGAGAGCACGCTTTTCCGCTACGGCAAGATCCAGGAACGGAAGCGGTCGTTCGAGGCTCGCCTGCTCGAGGCCAACCGGCAGCCGGCGACGACGCTGGACGGGGTGACCGTGCCGCTGTTGGCGAACATCGAGAAGGCGGAGGAAGTCGCGAAGGTGAAATCGTTTTCCGCGGACGGCGTCGGGCTTTACCGGACGGAATTCCTGTTTCTCAGCGCGGCGCGGATGCCGAACGAGCAGGAGCAGTTCCTCGCCTACAAGACGGTGGTCGAGGCGATGGCGCCGGCGCCGGTGATCATCCGCACGCTGGATCTCGGCGGGGACAAGCCGTTGGCGGGGAAGTCGGACCTGTTTCCGAAGGAGACGAATCCGTTCATGGGTTTCCGGGCGATCCGGTTCTGCCTCGAGCACGTCGATATCTTCAAGGAGCAGTTGCGCGCGATCCTGCGGGCGAGCGCCTACGGCCAGGCGAAGATCATGTACCCGATGATCAGCGGCAACGAAGAGCTGGCGCGGGCCAACGCGGTGCTGGCGGAGTGCCGGGCCGAGCTGAAGGCGAAGGGCGTGCCGTTCGACGAGAAAATCGAGGTCGGCACGATGATCGAGATTCCGAGCGCGGCGGCGACGGCGGACCTGCTGGCGCAGGAGTGCGCGTTTTTCAGCATCGGGACGAACGATCTGATCCAGTACATGCTGGCGATCGACCGCGTGAACGACCGGATCGCGCACCTGTACGAGCCGACGCACCCGGCGATTTTGCGCACGCTGCGCGGGGTCGTGACGGAGGCGCACAAGCGGAAGATTTCCGTCAGCGTGTGCGGCGAGATGGCCGGCGATCCGGTCTATGCGCCGCTGCTGCTCGGGCTCGGCATCGATTCGCTGAGCATGTCGCCGGCGTGGCTGCCGTCGGTGAAATACCTGATCCGCGAGATGACGATGGCGGACGCGCGGAAGCTGGCCGAAGAGGCTCTCGCCATGGGATCGGCGAAGGAGATTTACGCGAAATGCGATGCGTTTTACCGGGCGCGGGTGCGCATGGATTGAAGCGGCGGGCGGGCGGTAACGGCGACGTTACTTCCGGCCGGTTGCGAAACCGCGGGAACGGCGTATCGAAGCCGATGTTGTCCGCATGAAGTCCACTTCCAGTCCCCTGCGCTCCCTGCTGGCGGTCGTGTGCAGGGGACTCGCGGGCATTTTGCTCCTTTCCGGCTGCGGCAATATTTTCATCCAGAAGCACCGTGTGCTCGTCGATGCGATCGCGGCCCCGGACACCAAGGTGGCGGGCAAATCCTACCGGCTCATCGCCCGGAAATCCGTCGTCGGCAACGCGCAGCAGGTCCAGGTGCAGGTCGTGAAGGCCTGCGTCGACGCCGCGCTGACGGGGATCGGAATGTTCGAGGCGCCGGAGAAGGTGCCGCCGGACGTGTTTGTCGAAGTCGGTTTCGGCAGCGACAGCGCGGGGCGGTCGGATCCGAAGGCGCGCGAGACTTTTGTGCAGTTTTCCGGCCGGACCAATCCCGGGCGCAGCCTCGAGCGCGCGACCGGCGGGGAAATCTTCGATGTGAAAGTCGCCGTGCTCGGCCTCAGCGGCCGGATGGAATCGGCCATGCCGGTGCTCACCGCGGTGGCCGCGAAGCACATCGGTGCGGATACGAAATCGGAGACGAAACTCGAAATCCCGCACAACGCGCCGGAGATCGAGTCGGTCAGACTGACAGCGATCAAGACGCTCGAGGCGAAACAGGCCGCGGCACCGGCACTTCCTCCTTCGCCTCCTCCTTCGCCGGCGGCGGAACCGCCGGCTGCGGCGCGACAAGTCCGCTAGGTGGCTGCGACGAAACCGCGGTAGGGGCGCGACGAGTGAGGTCAGCGCAGGGCGGAGCGGATTTGGGCGGCGGTGTCGGCCCAGGTGGGCAGCGGGCGGGCCACGGCGGCGGCGGCGAGGTCGCGGTGCAGGGTGTCGTCGGCGAGGATGCGGCGCAGGGCGGCGGTCCAGGCGGCGACATCGCCGACCGGCACGGCGAGGCAGCCGCCGGCGTCGGCGTTTTCGCGGAGCACGGGCAAATCGCTGCACACGCAGGGCACGCCGTGCCACAGCGATTCGAGCAGCGGCAGGCCGCAGCCCTCGGCGAGCGTGGGAAACACGGTCGCGCGGGCGGCGGCGAGACGGGCCGCGACGGCGGCGTCATCGGCGGCGGCGTGCCAGACGAGGCGCGGGCCGACCTCGGCGCGCAGTTTTTCCAGGGCCGCCACGATGGGCCGGCCGAAGTGCGGGTTCATCCGGCCGACGACGTGGAGCTCGAACGCGCGGCCCTCGCGCCAGAGGGCGGCGCAGGCGGCGAGCAGCAGGGCCTGGTTTTTGCGCGGCTCGACGATGCCGAGGCAGAGCAGCTGCGGCGGCGCCGGGGGCGTCACCGGAACGGTGATACGCGGGGTGCCGGCGGCATCGGCGCCGAGGGCGACGGCGGCGACCGGCGGCACGGTCGCGAGGCCGAGCCAGCGCCAGTAGCCGAGCAGTTCGTCGCGGCTGGCGGCGGAGACGGCGAAGATGCGGTCGAAGGCCGCGAGCTGTTTGAGGTAGGCGGGGTGGCGGGCGACGCTTTTCGGCCAGGTGATGTGCGGGTGTTTGAGCGGGATGGCGTCGTGGAACAGCGCGGCGCAGCGCAGGCGGCGCGCGGCGAGGAAGGCGGCGAAGCCCGGGCGTTCGGCTTCGGAAAACAGCTCGGCGGTGAGAAACCAATCCGCCGCGCCGGGGACGACGGGGGCGGCGTTGTCCGCGCGGCGCAGGGTGCCGTCGCGCCAGACGGCGGGGACGGCGGCGGGACCGAATTCGGCGAGCAGCCGGCGGTTGACGCGGGTCAGGCCGGAGCGGGCGGCGGCGGCGCCGGTCTGCGTGACGTCGAAATAGATCACGCCGCGGGGCTGGCCGCGGGCGCGGCCGCGGGGGCGGCGGGCACGGCGAGGACTTGATCGAAGCAGGCGATGAGCCGGCCCGAATTGCGGTGGGCGTCGAAGTTTTCCTCGACCCAGCGGCGGGCGGCCGACCGGAGTTTTTCGGCGAAGGGGTCGTCGGTCGCGAGGCGGCGCAGGGCGGCGACCCAGTCGGCCGGGTCGTCGACGGGCGCCACGAGCCCGGTGATCCCCTGCGTGATCGCCTCGGTGGTGGCGGCGGCGGGGGAGGTCACGACGAGGACGCCGGCGGACATGGCCTCGGGAATCACGTTGGGCAGGCCGTCGCGGTCGCCGCTCGGCGCGATCACGCCGGTGTGGAGCAGCACGTCGGCCCAGGCGAGCTGGTTCCAGACTTCGTGCTGGGGCAGATGGCCGGTGAAGGTGAGGTCGCCGGCGACGCCGAGATGGCCGGCGAGTTTCTCGAGTTCGCCGCGGAGGGGACCTTCGCCGACGATGCGGGCGGCGAACGGGATGCCGGCGGCGCGCAGGGCGGCGTAAATGCGGAGCTGGTGGTCGAGGCCCTTTTTCTCGACGAGGCGGGCGACGCAGACGAGGCGGAGCGCGGTGCGGTCGCGGCGCAGCGGTTTCAGTTCGGGCAGGCGATCGAGGCCGCGGCGGATGCAGGCGATGCGGGCGGCGTCGTGGCCGCGGGCGACGAGGGCGCGGCGGCCCATCTCGGTGGAGGTGTGGACGAAGGCGGCGTGGCGCAGCTTGTCGTCGAGCCACCAGTCGCCGCCGTGTTCGAAAATATCATACGCGTGGGCGGCGGCGCTGAAGCGGTGGCCGTCGAGGCGCCAGAGCAGCCAGGCGGCGGTGGCGGGGGCGCCGCCCCAGGCGGCGTGGATCCAGGACGGCGGCCGGCGGCGGAATTCGCCGGCGAAGAGACAGGCGAAGCCGGCGCCGAGCATGTTTTCCCAGAAGTTCAGCCACGACGGGGGGCGGCGCGTGCCGAGGCCGTGCAGGAGCTGGCGCAGGACCTCGGGGCGGCGCGCGGCTTCGTACGGGATCATCCAGAGCAGCGTGAGCAGGCGCCACTTGTTGAAGGTCGCGACGGGCAGGCCCCGGAAAGTGCCGCCGCCGCCCCAGAGCGAATAGATCCGGAGGTTCACGCCGCGGGCTCGGAGGGCGATGAGCTCGCGTTGCAGAAACGTTTCCGTGCTCTTGGGAAACGTGGTGTACAGGTAGGCGATGACGGGCGGCGGGGACAACGTGGGCGCGAGCATGAGAAACGCGGCGCGCGCCGCGCAACGCGGAAGCGGCGGGATCCGCGGGCTTCAGCCGGGATTGTGCAGTTGAGAGTTGAAAGTTGAGGGTTGAGAGATCGATCCGCCGAGCCATGGAAAACATAGCCGAAGCCAGCAACAAGACGAAGCGAGCGGTTGTGCTCTCAACTCTCAACGAAGCTCTCTCAACTGCATGAGTTCGGGTTCAGCCGCCGGCGCGGTTCTTGGCCGCCGGGAAGGGCAGGCGCCGCAGTTTCGCCCCGGCGACGCCGTTGGCCAAGCCGACGAGCTCGTCGATGACGACGGTCGGATCGTCCTCGTAGCGGAGGCGGAGGAAATTTTTCCGGACCTCCGCGTAGCTGGCGGGTTCGGCCATCCAGCGGTCGACGATGCGGGCGAACTCGCCGGCGCTTTCGATTTTTTCCGAGGCGGCGCCGTTGCGGAAAAATTTCCACGTCAGGGCTTCCTGCGGCATGACGCCCCCGAAGGCGTTGAAGACGATCGGGCACCGGAAGTGGAGGGCCTTGGCGCAGGTGGTGGTGCCGCCGCGGGTGACGATGGCGTCGCTCGCCTGCATCAGCAGATGGACGATTTCGGAATACGCTTCGATGTAGCAGTCGAAGCCGGGATGGAGGGCGCGCCAGTGGACGAGTTCGTTGTAGGTTTCCTGATTGCGGCCGCAGATCACGATGGCCTGCACGCGGTCGGCATGGCGGAGGAGGGCGGGGAGGAGGGCGGCGTGGTTGTTGGCGCCGTTGCCGCCGGTGGCGAGGAAGACGGTGAACTTGTCGGGATCGAGGCCGAGCCGCTTGGCGCGGAACTCGCCGCGTTCCTCGGCGGGGATGATTTCGGAATACGCGCGCGGCAGCATGAGGGAGCCGCGGACGCGCGTGCGGGCCTCGGGGATGCCGCATTTCACGGCGTAGTCGCGGGCGGTCGGCGTGCGCGAAAGGTAGAGATCGACAGAGGGTTCGATCCAGTTGCGGGAGTAGCCCCAGCCGCCGGAAAATTCGCCGCAGTAGGTGGCGCAGCGGACGTGGTCGGCGCCGAGGATCCGGCGGGCGAGCGGGAAGTAGCCGCGGTTGAGGCAGTCGTGGACGCTGAAGACGAGGTGGGGCCGGTAGTCCTGCAGCACCTTCACGTAGTAGCCGTTGCCAAGGACGACGGAGCTGCGGTTGAGGTAGCTCAGGAGCTCGACGAAGGCGTAGAACAGTTTGTGCAGCCACGGGGCCGCGCGCTGGATCCGGTTGTAGAGGCCGACGCCGGCGCGGTTGATGACCGAGGATTTCTCGAGCATCTGCTCGATGCGCACATCGACGTCGTGGCGATAGAGCCGGAAGCACCATTCCGCGAAGGCCTCGGCGCGGGCGTCGTGGCCGCCGCCGGTGCTGGACGTGAGGACGAGAATGCGGATTTTGGACATCGGGGCGGAGGACTCAACCGACGTCGAAGTAGCGCGCCTGCACGCGGCGTTTGAGATCGAGGGAGCCGAAGCGGGCGAGGAAAGGGGCGAGCACGGCCTGGAAAAAGCGCCCGATGCGGAGGGTGCCGCGGCGTTGCCGGAGCAGGGCGCGGCGGAGACAGGCGGCGGCGTGGGCCGGGGGCGGGCCGCTGCGCATCATGCGGTCGAAGGCGCGCCAGGCGCGTTCCATCCGCGGGGTGGGCGGGGTCTGGGGCCGGAGGACGGAGCCCTCGAAATCGGTGCGGTAATCGCCGGGGCGGACATCGAGGACGATGACCGCCGTGCCGGCGGTTTCGAGCAGGAGGCTTTCGTTCAAGGCGGAGAGGCCGGCCTTGACGACGTTGTAGGCGCTTTGGAACGGGAGCGGGAATTCGGCGGCGAGGGAGGAAATGTTGACGAGGGCGCCGCGGCCGCGGGCGAGGTGGGCGCGCAGGGCGGCGTGGGAGAGCCGCGCGGTGGCGACGAGCATGACCTCGATCTGTTCCTGCCAGACGGGAAAGTCGGCCCCGGCGAATTCGGCGAAGACGCCGTAGCCGGCGTTGTTGACGACGAGTTCGAAGCCGCCGGCGCGGTCCGCGGCGGCGAGGAACGCGGCCGCGGCGGCGGGGCCGTCGGCGAGGTCGCAGGCGACGGCGTGAAAGGTTTCCGGATACGCCTGGGCGAGCGGGGCGAGGCGGGCGGGGTCGCGGGAGGTGCCCCAGACGCGGACGCCGTCGGCGAGGAGCATTTCGGCAAAGGCGCGGCCGAGGCCGGTGCTGGCGCCGGTGACGAAGGCGGTGCGGTAGAGCTCGGAGACGCGGGACGCAGCCACGGTTCAGGCGACGCGTTTGAAGACCAGCGCGACGTTGGCACCGCCGAAGCCGCTGCTGTTCTTGATCACGATGCCGGGGGCGCGGTTTTCCGTGGTCCGGGGCAAATTGAGGTCGGCGCACTCGGGATCCGGTTGCCGGAGATGTGGGTTGCCGGGGATGAAGCCTTCGCGGATCGCGACGGCGCTGAACGCGCTCTCCATCGCGCCGGCCAGCGAGAGGCCGTGGCCGGTGAGGGCCTTGGTGCTGCTGACGGCGATCCGGCCGAGGCCGGATTTGAAGACACTGCGGAGCGCGCGGGCTTCCGAGACATCGCCGATGAGAGTCGAAGTGGCGTGGGCGTTGACGTAGTCGACTTGTTCCGGCGCGACGCGGGCGGCGCGGAGGGCGAGGGTCATGGCGGCGGCGGAACCGCTGCCTTCGGGGTGGGAGATGGCGACGTTGTGGCCGTCGGAGGCCTGGCCCCAGCCGAGGACTTCGGCGTAGGGAGTGACGCCGCGGCGGGCGACTTCGTCCTCGGTCTCAAGCACGAGGACCACGCCGCCGCCGGTGCCGACAAAGCCGTCGCGGGCGGCATCGAAGGGGCGGGAGGCGAGGTTGGGATCGGTCTGGAGGGAAAGCGTGCGCATGCCGGCGAAGGGCAAAATGGCGTCGAGGTTGCCGTCTTCGGCGCCGACGATGAACATGCGTTTCTGGCGGCCGAGCACGAGGTCGTCGAAGCCGTAGCCGAGGGCGTGGGCGGAGGAGGCGCAGGCGGAGGAGAAACCGCAGGAAGCGCCCTGGATCTTGAAGGCGGCGACGAGGTTGAAATTAAGGGTGCCGGAAATGGAAGCGACGATGCCGAGCGGCGAACAGCGGAGCACACCGAGTTTGTGCAGGCGGTTGTGGTGGTAGTTCAGCAAAAACGGGGAACCTCCGGAGGCCGCGTAGAGGCCGGTTTCGGAATTGGAGATATCGGAATCGGCGAGTTTCGCGTCGGCGATGGCCTGGAGCATCGCGCAGTGGGCGAAGAGCCCGCTCGGGGCCATGGTGCGGAGGAGTTCGCGTTTGATCCGGTAGCCGGCGGGGTAGGTCCAATCTTCGGGATCCGTGGAGTCGGTGGTGAACTCCTTGATGGTGCCGATGACCTTGACGGGGATATCGGGCTTGTCGAAGGGCGGGTAAACTTCGAGGCCGTGGCGAAGGTCGCGCAGGTTGCGCGTCACGGAGGGGGCGTCGTTGCCGATGCTGGTGACAAATCCGAGGCCGGTGATGAAGACTCTGGGCATGCGCCGAAAAAGAGAGCCGAGGAGAAAGCGTTGGGGGCCGGCGGTCAACGCGGGAGGCGGGTGCGGCCGACGACGGGAGGAGCCGGGGGCGGTTTCCGGCAAAGCAAAACGGCGGCCGAAAGGCCGCCGTGAAGGGGGACGCGGACCGCGCGGGGGGGCGGTCAGGCGTTGATGGCGGCGCGCAGGGGAGTCGGCGCGGCGGACGGGCTCGGGACAGCGGGTTCCGCGTGGGCGGAGCCGTTGACGTTGATCGAGACGGGCGGATTGACGGCGTCGACGAAGGCGTAGGTCAGCGTGATTTCCTCGACGATGACGGCCTTCTCGGGGCCGACGCGGATGGCGCCTTCGAAGGTGGCGAGGGGCATTTTCATGCGCTTCGGCTTGATCGAAAGGGTGAGGATGTCGCCGGGTTTGCAGACGCGGTGGGCGCGGACGCCTTCGCAGCCGGTGAAGAAGATGGTCTGGGGGCTGACGACCTTGCCGGTTTCGGTGGGGGCGCCTTCGAGGAGGTACAACACGGCGAGTTGGCCGAGGGCCTCGAGCATGATCGAGGCGGGCATCACGGGGTTGTCCTTGAAATGACCTTGCAGGAAGAATTCCTGGCCGGAGATCTTGTACTTGCCGTTGGCGGCCGTGGAGCTGACGGAGGCCTCGTTCAGGAAGAGGAACGGCGGCTGGATCGGCATGATGGCGCCGATGGTCTCGATCGGAATGAACTTGGTGGGTTTCGGCAGGGCCAAACCGCGGATCTTGCAATCGATGAAGGTCTTGACGTCGCCGACGGTCCGCAGATTGCGCAACTCGTCGTTGTTGATCGAAAGCTGGAGCACTTCTTCGACCAGAATGACGATTTCCATCATCGTCAGGGAATCGATGCCGAGATCCTCGATCAGGCGGAGATCGTCGTCCGCATCCTTGAGCTTGATCCGCAGATCGGGCTCGACGAAGCGCTCGATGACCCCGATGACGACTGCCGGAACATGTTCAGCATTACCGGTTTTGCGGTACTGGATCGCAGCTTCAAACGTCGAAGGCGAACAGCGTTTCAACGCTTCCCGCAGGGTGCCTTCATCTTCAGGTGAAAAGGGTTTCAGGGTCGACGGCAGCGGCGGTTTGCCCGCTCCGGGACTGGTTTGAACTGCATCGGGCATTGTTCGTTCGTTGTATGTTACAGAGGTGGGAAGTAAACCCATTATTTCGTTCGTGCCGAAGCATGAAGGGGTTTTCCGGCCGTCGGGGCCAGAGGGTGGAGCAGCTTTCGGTCCATGTCCGGGATTGCAGGCTGCGCTTGCCAGTTGGGCGGCGGCAAACGTAGCTGGTCCGACCGGCAGCCGGCGCGTTCGGGCGCAGGTCGGCCGTCTTGCCTTTGTCCGCTTCCGCCCTCCACGCCGCGCCGCCGGTCTTTCTGATCACCCACGAGTTCTATCCGAAACGGGGAGGGATCGCCACGTTTACGGAAGAGATCGCGCGGGCCTCGGCGGCTTTGGGGCACCGGGTCGAAGTGTGGGCCCAGGCGGCGCCGGCGGCGGCGGAGAAGGCGGATTGGCCGTTCCGGTTGCGGCGGATGCCGTTGCGGGGCACGCACGACCTGAGCTGCCAGGTGCAATTGGCGCGGGAGCTGATCCGGCATCGCCGGGAGCTGCGGCGGGCGACCGTGTATCTGCCGGAACCGGGGCCGATGATGACGATGATGCTGCTGCAGTTCTTCCAGGCCTTCCGGCCGCGGCGGCTGGTGCTCACGTTTCACGGCTCGGAGATTTTGCTCTTTGCCGGCAGTCCGTTGCGGCGCTGGCTGGCCGGGCAATTGATCTGGCGGGCGACGCGGGTGAGTACGTTGACGAATTTCACGCAGGAATTGTTGCTGAGCCATTTTCCGGAAGCGGCGGAAAAGATCTTCCTGACGCCGGGAGCGTTGCGTTCGGACTTTGCCGTGGTGCCCGCGCGGCCGGCGCGCACCGGCCACAAGATCGTGGTCCTGACGGTGGGGCGCTTGCACCCGCGGAAAGGGCAATTGCTGACCTTGGAGGCGTTGCAATTGCTGCCGGCCGAGGTTCGGGCGCGGCTCGAATACTGGGTGGTCGGCGGGCAGAGCAAGGGCCGCTACGAAGAACGCTTGCGCCGGGCGGCGGCGGAGAAGCCGGACCTGGCGGTGAAGTTTCTCGGCAATTTGCCGGACGAGGAATTGTCGCGGATTTACGACGGCGCGGACATCTTCGCGATGACCAGCGTCAACGTCGGCCGCAGCGTCGAGGGCTTCGGGTTGGTCTATCTCGAGGCGGCGGCGCACGGGTTGCCGGTGGTGGCGCACGACGTCGGCGGCGTGGCCGAGGCGGTGGTGGAAGGCAAAACGGGGCTGCTGGTGCCGCCGCAGCGCCCGGTGCAGTTGGCGGCGGCGTTCGAGAAACTGATCCACGATCCGGCGCTGCGGCGCCGGCTCGGCGCGGCCGGCCGGGAATGGGCGCTGCGCAATTGCTGGAAGGAAAGCGCCGCGGCGCTGTTTCCGCCGCCGGCGGCCCCGGTTTCATGATCCAGTCGCGCGCAGAAGTCACGGTCCGCTACGCGGAAACCGACATGATGGGAGTCGTTTACCACGGCAATTATCTGCCTTGGTTTGAAATCGGGCGCACGACGCTGCTCAAGGAATTGGGTTTGCCGTATCGGCAATTGGAGGAGCAGGGCTACCGGCTGCCGGTGCTCGAGGTGGCGGTGAAGTACCATCGGCCGGCGGTGTACGACGACACCGTGACGATTTTCACGACGCTCGCGGAGAAACCGCTGCTGCGAATCAAGCTGACCTACGAAGTGCGGCGCGGCGACGAATTGCTCGCGACCGGCACGACGGTGCATGCGTTCATCGACCGCAGCGGCCGGCCGATCCGGCCGCCGGCGCAGGTGGTGGCGGTGTTTGAGGCGGCGTTTGCCCGGGCGGCCGGCGCGGCGCCCGGCGCCTGAACAGGGCGGGGCGGAGCGGGCGCACGGCGTTCAAGCCAAGGCGGGCGGGGAGGTTTCCGCCGCGTATTCGGCGAGGACGGACGCGTTGGTCTCCGCCGTGCGCGCCGCGGCCAGCGCGCCGCCGCCGCCGAGGCGGAACACGGCCCAGACCGCATGCGCGCGGACGAGGGGCGAGGCATGGGCGGAGGCGAGGGCGGTGAGCGCGGGCAGGAGGGAGGCGTCGCCGACGTTGCCGGCCACGATGCAGGCGTTGCGGAGCAGGCCCGCGAGTTTGAGCCGCTTGATCGGCGTGCGGCGGAACACGGTGGCGAACGACTCGGGCGTCAGCGCGAGGAGTTCCGCGAGGGTGAGCGCGGCCAGATCGTAGCGGGCGGCGAGCAGGAGGCGGCGGCCGTCCTGCGCGAAACGGTTCCACGGGCAGACCTCGAGGCAGACGTCGCAGCCGTAGATGCGCGCGCCGATGCCGGGGCGGAGGGCGCGGGGGATGATGCCCTTGTTTTCGATCGTCTGGTAGGAGACGCAGCGGCGCGCGTCGAGGACGCCGGGGGCGGCGAAGGCCTGGGTCGGGCACGCGTCGAGGCAGCGCGTGCAACGGCCGCAGAGCAGGCCGACCTCGCGCGCGGTGTGTTTCAGGCGGACCGGCGCGTCCGGCGCGAAGGGCACGCGCGTGAAAACGGTGGCGAGGAAGAGCCAATTGCCGTGCTCGCGGGAAATGAGCATGGCGTTCTTCCCGGTGAAACCCAGGCCCGCGCGGGTGGCCCAGCTGCGCTCGAGGACGGGGCCGGTGTCGACGTAGCAGCGGTAGTCCGCCGGCGTCGCGCCGCAGAGTTCCTCGAGTATCCGTCCGGCGGAGACGAGGGCGGGTTTGATCGTGTCGTGGTAGTCCTCGTGCAGGGCGTAGCGGGCCCAGACGGCGCCGGCGCCGTTTTCGGAGTTTCGAGTTTTGGGTTTTGAGTTTTGGGGCGGCGGGAGTTGTTCGGACCAGTAGCTCACGCCCAGCATGATGACGGTGCGGACTTCGGAGAGCACGAGGCCGGGGTCGAGGCGTTTGGCGGCGCCGCGCTCGAGCCAGGCCATGTCGGCGTGCATGCCGGCGTCGAGCCAGGGGCGGAGCGGAGGCGCGACGGCGGGGTCGGCGGCGGCGAAGCGGACGGTGTCGAAGCCGAGGGCGAGCAGGCGCGCGCGGAGCTGTTCCCGTTTTTCAAGATCCGGCCCGGGCAAGGGCGCGGCGGGGCCGGCGGGAGGATTCACCGGCGGGCGCGGACGAAGTCGGCGGCGTCGCGCCGCCAGGCGCGGATCACGTGGGCGACGATGTCGGTGAGCGGCCGCGAGTCCGTGAGGATGAGGGTGCCCGATTGCCGGTAGATCGCCTCGCGCGCGGCGTAGAGGGTGCGGATGCGTTCCTCGGGATTCTCGACATCGAGGAGCGGGCGGTGGCGGTGGCGGGCGGTGCGGGCGAGAATGGTTTCGAGGGAGGCGTGGAGGCAGACGACGACGCCGCGGACTTTGAGGGCGGCGAGCATGCCGGGTTGGACGACGAGGCCGCCGCCGCAGGCGACGAGGGTGCGTTCGGCTTGGTGGCCGGAGGCGACGAATTCCTTTTCGAGCGCGCGAAAGGCCGGCTCGCCGTCCTGCGCGAAAATCTCGGGGATCGATTTGCCCTGCAGCCGCTCGATCTCGTGATCGCTGTCGACGACCTTGAAGCCGAGCTTCTGGCCGACCGCGCGGCCGACGGTGGTTTTGCCGGTGCCCATGAAGCCGACGAGGTAGAGATTGACGTCGGCGGGATTCATTTCGTGCGTTCTCAGGGAAACCGGGTGCGCGGCGCGTTGCCAAACCCGAAAAGACCTATGACAGCTGCCAACTTTGCCTTTGCGAGCGACAACACGGCGGGCGTCTGCCCCGAGGCGCTGGCGGCGATCGCGGCGGCGAACGCGGACCGTGTGCCGAGTTACGGCGACGACGCGCACACGGCGGAGGCGCGGCGGTTGCTGGCGGAAATCTTCGGACGCGAGTGCGACGTGTTTTTCGTTTTCAACGGCACGGCCGCCAACGCCCTGGCGCTGTCCGCGCTCTGCCAGCGGCACCATGCGGTGGTCTGCCACGCGGTCGCGCACGTGGACACCGACGAATGCGGGGCGCCGGAGTTTTTCACCGGGGGCAGCAAGGTGCTGACCGTGACCGGCCCGGCGGCGAAAATCCGGCCCGCGGAGCTCGAGCCGCTGCGGCACCGCGGCCACGGCGTGCATTTCCCGAAGCTGCGCGCGCTCTCGCTCACGCAGGCGACGGAACTCGGCACCGTGTACACGCCGGCGGAGCTGGGCGTGCTCGGGGAGTTTGCGCGCACGCACGGCTGGGCGGTGCATCTGGACGGGGCGCGTTTCGCCAATGCCGCCGCGGCGCAGGCGGAGCGCGGGGTGACGCCGGCGGAGCTCACGTGGCGCGCCGGCGTGGATGTGCTGTGTTTCGGCGGCACGAAGAACGGGTTGCTGGGCACGGAGGCGGTGGTGTTTTTCAACCGCGGACTCGCCCGCGAATTCGAGTACCGGGTGAAGCAGGCGGGCCAGTTGGCGTCGAAGCAGCGGTTTGCCTCGGCGCAGTGGGTGGCGGTGCTGCGCGACGGCGCGTGGTTGCGGCATGCGGCGCACGCGAACCAAATGGCGCGGACGCTGTCCGCGGGGCTGCAGCGGCTCGGGTTTGCTCTCGTGGAGCCGACGGAGGCGAACGGGGTGTTCGTGCGGATGACGCCGTCGGTGTATGCCGCGCTCGAGGCCCGCGGTTGGCATTTCTACAAATTTGTCGGCGACGACGGCTACCGGCTGATGTGTTCGTGGGACACGCGCGAGGCGGACGTCGCGGCTTTTTTGGCGGATGCGGCCGCGGTCGCGAGCACCACGGGGCAAACCGCAAAGTAACCCAATAGGTTACTTTGCGGGCGGTCGGTCGCCGGGCGAAGGGCGATGGGCGCCGACAGGCGGGCGCAAAAAAGGCGGGTCCGAAGACCCGCCTGAAGAGGAAGACGGCGCCGGGGGCGCGGCGGATTACTTGGCGCCGGGGACCGCGGGAGCGGGCGCGGCGGCGGCTTTGATGTCGAGGAGCTCGACGTCGAAGATCAAGGTCGAGCCCGGGGGAATGCCGGGGCGGCCGTCATCGCCGTAGGCGAGGTGCGGGGGGACGTAGAGCTTGATCTTGCCGCCCTTGCTCAGCTTCTGGAGACCCTCGGTCCAGCCGGGGATGACCTGATCGAGCTGGAATTCCGCGGGTTCCTTGCGTTCGACGGAGCTGTCGAAGGTGGAGCCGTCGAGCAGTTTGCCGGTGTAGTGGACCTTGACGGTTTCGGCCGGCTTGGGGGCCGGGCCGGAGCCCGGGCTGACGATCTCGTAGCGGAGACCGCTGGGCAGTTCGACGACGGCCTTGTTTTCCTTGAGCTTGGCGAAGAAGGCGACGTTTTCGGCCATGCTCTTGTTCTTCAGCTTGGCGAGGTAGGCGGCCTGCTTCTTCTGCATGAACTCGTCCATCGCGGGTCCGATCTTTTCGAGTTCGTAGGGCGAGTCCTTGCCGGCGGCGGCGCCGGAGAGGCCCTTCAGGAAAATGGCGATTTCCTCGGCGGAAAGCTCGAGCTCGGCGAGACCGACGCGCTTGCCGACGAACCAACCGAACTCCTCGATCAGCTGGGACTCGCTGAACGCGGGCTTGGCGGGAGCGGCGGCCGCGGCGGCGGGCTGACCGGGGATGTTCAATTTGACCTCTTGGCCCTGCGCGGCGGAAAGGCCGAGCGCGAGGAGGCCGAGGGTAGTGGCAAACTTGGATTTCATGCGTGGTGGAGGGAGCGGATAGAGTAACCGGAAGGACGGCTTTGTGCCGTAAAAGTGACGAGCGATGCACCCGGCCCGGGCGATGGCAACATTGATCTCCCCGCTTGTGTCAGCCGCGGCGGCGAGCATGGTCGTCCCTCCTGCCCATGAACCCTGACCAATTTTGGACGGGCCAGGACGGCCAGATCCTGACGGTGAAACCGAAGGACGACCGCTCCGTGGCGCTCACGCTCGGCTTCTGGCCCCGGCAACCGGCCGAATTCGATTTCCTCAAGAGCCAACTCGGGGCGCTCAAGTTCACCCTGCGCAGTTCGCTCGCGCGCATCGGGATCGAGATGCTGATCCACGGGCAGCCGCGGATCGAAGGCAACCGCGTCGAACTCGAGGCGGACGCCTTCATTTACGACCCGAGTTTCCCGAACGCGGCCTATTGGAAAAAACTGGTGCGCGTCGGCGCGCCGGTGGGCCGGCTGTATTTCGCGCCGGTGGCGGCCAAGCTGGCGACCGGGGAGATCTGGGATGCGCTCAAGGACAACCGGATCAAACTGCCGAACACCATCAGCATCGACTCCCAGGGCCGGGTGTTCCTCACGCCGCACCAAGTGAGCTACACGCTGAGCCCGCGGCTGCAGCGCGCGGATTTCGAGCGCGTCGTGTCCGGCCACGCCGGCCGCGGCTTCCTCGACCGGGTGCAGCTCCGGCACGATGCCGCGCCGCTGATCATTCCGCCGCACAAAGGTATTCTCACGAGCTGCTCGATGTACCTGAAGGAGCACTTCGTGGTGCTGAACCAGGGAGCGGGCAATTTCGGCATCCACACGAGCGCCGTGCTGCTCGATCCGATCAAGACCTTCGGCACGAACGTCATGCTCGAGATCTACAATCCGGGCAACGAGCCGGTCGTGAATCCGGTGGTATCGGTCGAGGTGTTCCGCGCGCCCGAGGCGAGCGACGCGGAGTTCAAGTCGCTGACCAAGCGGCGCACCAAGCTGCTGGGGACCGCGGCCGATCTCTACAAGTGCCTCGACGCGAATCCGCCGGTGGCCAATTCCGAGGCCAAGCCGCGGACCCGGGTCACGGTGCGCGGCCAGAGCGGCACGATCGAGAACCGCGCGGTGCTGGTGCGCGCCAACGACGACCTCAAGAAGATGCTCGAAGGCGAGACGTGCCCGGTCGGCAGCCGGACCATGATCGAGGCCCTCGATGCGGCGCCGGAAAACGCGGATACGCTCGTGCTGAACACGTTTCCCAATCTGCCCGAGCAGATCGAGCTGCTGGCGCGCATCGGCGACCTGAAGCTGAAGCGCATCGTGTTCCGGCAAGCCTCGACCACGCACGGCTATTTCCTCTCGAGCCATGCCCACGGGCGGCTTGATACCTTCGACGCCATCGGCCTGCAGGTTTACTGGTACGACGAACTGACGAAGGACCTCTACCGGCACACCTACAAGAAGGACCACGGCTTCTTCGTGCGCGAGGAAGTGGCGCGGAAGTTCCAGGAGGCGACGATCCTCGCGTTCTACGGATCCGCCATCGGTCTCGAACAACAGGATACGGACCGCATCGCGTCGTTGGTCGACAAGCTGACGTCGTTCATCGGCACCAATCTCGGCGTCCTGACGGGCGGCGGCGGCGGCGTGATGCGCCTCGCCACGGACCAGGCGCGCAACAAAGGCGCGCTCACCGGCGCGTGTTTCCTCGAGCTCGAGGCGCAGCCGCCGGAGCTCGGCGTGGATTTCTTCAACACGTTCCAGGAGTCGTCGCGGCACTTCCGGCAAAAATGGTTCGAGGCGGCGGATTTCTGCATCTTCAACGTCGGCGGCGTCGGCACTCTCGAGGAAATCGGCATCGAGCTTTGCAATCTGAAGCTCGGGATCCGGCCGCGCGTGCCGTATGTTTTCTTCAACGCCAAGTTCTGGGGCGACCTGCGCCGCCAGGTGCGCACGATGATCCAGACGAAGCGCGCGCCGGCGTGGATGTCGGACTATATCCTCTTCACGGACGACCCGGACGAAGTCGTGGCGTTCTACCGCAAGAAGCTGCAGGTGCTTTGATGGGGGAGCGTTGGGGGCGGAAAGCTGAAAGCTGAAAGCGGTAAGCCGAAAGCTGAGCGCTGAACGCTGAGAGCTACGACCCGCAGCGCGGCCTTGCCACGCGGGCGGGGCTCCGGGCACTTTGCGCGCGTGGCTGATCCCGCACTTCCTGCTTCCGTTCTTGTGGTCGGCGCCGGAGGGCGCGAACACGCCCTCGTGCGCGCGCTGCTGGCTTCGCCGGCGCGGCCGCGCGTGCTTTGCGCGCCCGGCAACGCGGGCATCGCGGCCGAGACTGCATGTTTTCCGACGGCGGCCGACGACGTCGCCGGCCTCGTCGCGCTGGCGCAGCGCGAGCGCGTCGATTTTGTGGTCGTCGGTCCCGAGGTGCCGTTGTCGCTGGGGCTGGGGGATCGGTTGCGGGCGGCGGGTCTGCCGGTTTACGGCCCGAATGCCGACGGGGCGCGGCTCGAGGCCTCGAAGATTTTCACGAAGCAATTGCTGTTGAAGCACCGGATCCCGACGGCGGCGGCGGCGTTTTTCGACGCGGTGGCGCCGGCGCTCGAATATTTGGCGACGCGGCCCGTGCCGATCGTGATCAAGGCGGACGGACTGGCGGCCGGCAAAGGCGTGGTCGTCGCGCAGAGCCGGGCGGAAGCCGAGGCGGCGGTGCGGGAGATGATCGACGGCGGCCGCTTCGGCGCCAGCGGCAAACAGATTTTGGTCGAGGACTGCCTCTTCGGCGAGGAGACCTCGATTCTCGTCGTGGTGTCGGGCCGCGACTACGTGATTTTGCCGACTTCGCAGGACCACAAGCGCATCGGCGACGGCGATACGGGGCCCAATACGGGCGGCATGGGCACATATTCGCCCGCGGAGGTGGTGACGCCGGATTTGCTCGGCCGGATCGACCGGGAAATCGTGCGGCCGTCGGTGGACGCGATCGCGGCCGAGGGGATCGATTACCGCGGCACGCTGTTCATCGGCATCATGCTGACGCCGTCGGGGCCGAGCGTGATCGAGTACAACGCGCGTTTCGGCGACCCCGAGACGCAGGTGGTGCTGCCGCGGATCGCGGACGATTTGCTGGCGCTGCTGTGGCGCGCCGCGCGCGGGGAATTGGCGGGGGCG
>NEUO01000045.1 GCA_002304315.1 Verrucomicrobiia bacterium Tous-C4TDCM | reverse complement strand
CGGCCGGGAGGAGCGCGCCGAAGGTCTCCTCGGCCTGGCGGGTGCAGAGCGCGCCCAAGTCTCCGGCCATCCGCTTCATGGCTTTACCCGTCCGGCGTGGTGCGCCACTGAAAGTTGATCTCGACCAACCTTTGAACATCGGAACCCTCGAAGTCATTCAAGGCTAGTAGCTACTACAATGCCAGTAGTTAAGAAAACCGTGCTTATTCGGCCTTAACTTAGGGCCATTCGGGTCAGAGGGCCATTCGGGTCAGTCCCCGCAATAAAGCAGAATTGGATTGACTCTCGGGGCCGGTCGGATTTCGTTGGGTATGGCTCGGCCCTTGCGCTTCCAGTACCCCGGAGCGGTATATCATGTGATGGCCCGTGGTGACGGGGGGAAGCGGATCTTCGAGTCCAAGGAAGACCACTCGGTATTTGTAGCCCGCTTGGGCGAGGCATGCACTAGCCATGGCTGGCGGGTGCATGCCTGGGTGCTGATCGGCAACCATTTCCATCTGCTGTTGGAAACGCCACAGCCGAACCTGGTAGCAGGGATGAAGTGGCTCCTCGGTACTTTCAGCCAGGGCTGGAACCGTGCCAGGAAGCGTCGCGGTCATGTATTTCAGGGACGCTACAAGGCCGTGCCGGTGAATTCAACCGATGCTGATCCCTATTATTTCCGGATCGTGGCGGACTATATCCATCTCAACCCCGCCCGTGCCGGACTTGCGGGTGGAGGAAAGGGCGAGTTGGCCGCTTACCCGTGGAGTAGCGTGGCGGCCTATGCGAGTGGCAAGGGCCCGTCATGACTATCGACGGAGCGGGTGTTGCGGGCCTTCGAGCTGGCTCGCGACGGTCGCGGTCGTCGTGCCTACGTGACGTGGCTGGAGACCCGCGCCGCCAATCCTGCGGGTGCCATCGACGCCGCTGCGACGGCCGCGCTGAAACGGGGATGTTATTTGGGAGAAAATGGGTTCCGGGACATCTTGCAGGCGCTGGTGGAGAAGGTGGGAGTGAAGAAGCGGCGGAGACGGGGGAGTGCGGAAGCGGAGATCGACCGCGACCACGGGGAGCGAGACGCGGAGCGGCTAGTGGCGGCGGGGCTGAGGGAGCTCGGGTTGCCGCCAGATGCAGCCGGGTTGGCCGGGCTGCGGAAGGGGGACGAGCGCAAGGCCTTGATTGCGGCACTGGTGCGGAAGCGGACGGGTGCCGGAACCGATTGGATCGCCGCGAGGCTGGAAATGGGGCATCCGAGTTCGGTGAGTCGTATGGTCGGGAAGGTGAGGAAGGATCCAAGCCTGACGAAACGGCGGGACCGGCTGGAAAAAACGTTAGGCTGCGGGGACTGACCCCATGGGTCCCCACACGGCGTCCTGCTTAAAAAGCAATGAAGCGAAGAAGGCGCAGCAGCACACCGCCACCTGACCGGCCCCGACTCGAAATTCCATCGTGATTAGAACCCTCAACCCACAGTCAACGCGCGGCTGCCGTCAGGTGGTTGATTTGCCATGACACTTCAAAAGACGATGCAATGGAACGCCTACCTCGCAGATGCCATCGCATGGTTGATTCTGATCGTTCCAGCAGCACTGATTGCATTGAAGCTGGGATATCCGCAGATTCGGTGGTGGATGGTGCTGCTGGCTGCGTCGGTGCTCAGTTGGTTCGTCTCGGTCGCTTACTTCCGGGCATTTCCGCCGAACATGGGCTTTGGAGCGGCATTGGCGGGAATGTTTGGATGGGCGACCATGCTTCCATGGCTCGGATTGCTCTCCCTGATGGGGTTCGTGAAAGGATTGAGGGGAGCGAGAACGACACGGGTTATCGCGGCATTACTTGTCTTGACCGCAGTGGGTCTGCCCGTTGTGGCCTGCTTTCGATGGCTGCCCGAAGAACAAGCATTGGAGATTGCACGCGAGGAGCTGAAGGGAAGGGGATTCTCCGGCTTCGAAGTCCGCGAGATTCAAAAGACATGGGACGGGTGGACAGTTTATGCCGAGGTCCCGAACCATCCAAGGTATCCGGTTTTCCTGTCCAGAAGCGGATTTTGCTCAGGAACGGGAGGCTAACACGGAAACAAGTTTGGGAGCCTCGATCGCGGTGTCCTTGGTTTGCGGGTTGGTGAATCCGGTCGAGAGCTTGTGGGTCGATGCGGGGATAGATCCCGGAGATCCCTTGAATGCCGGGCCTGTGTGAGTCTGTATAACCGGCAAGCCCTCACTCTAACCCGACCCTTGAACTTCTCTCTCATCCTCGCTGCTTCCGCTTGCCTGCTGCTTCCCGTGTCCGGGGCGAAGCCGAATGTCGTGTTCATCGCGATCGATGACCAGAACGACTGGGTCGGCGCGTTCGGCGGGCATCCGATGGCAAAGACGCCGCATCTCGACCGCCTCGCCGCCCGCGGCACGGCGTTCCTCAACGCACACTGCAACGCGCCGATTTGCAACCCGTCGCGCAGCAGCCTGATGCTCGGCTTGCGGCCGACCACCACGGGGATCTACGGGCTTGCGCCGTGGTTCCGGACCGTGCCGGAGTGGTCGGGCCGGGTGACGCTGCCGCAGCATTTCAAAGAGCAGGGGTATCGCACGCTGAGCGCCGGGAAGGTTTACCACGGGGGCAGCGGCGGGCCGGAGAAGCGAAAGTTGGAATTCGACGTCTGGGGACCCGATGGCGGGGTCGGGGCCCGGCCGGGCAAGAAGCTGGTGGGGCCGACGCCGATGGGGAACAATCCGCTGGTCGATTGGGGCGTCTTCCCGCATCGGGACGAGGACAAGGGCGATTACAAGGTGGCCGACTGGGCGATCCGGCAGCTCAAGGACGCGCCGAAGGATCAACCCTTCTTCCTCGCCGCCGGATTTTTCCTGCCGCACGTGCCGTGCTATGCGACGCAGCAGTGGTTCGATCTGTATCCCGATGACGACACGGTGCTGCCGCTGGTCAAGGAGGACGACCGGGCGGACACGCCGCGCTTCTCATGGTATCTCCACTGGAGCTTGCCGGAGCCGCGCTTGAAGTGGCTGAGGGAGCAGAAACAGTGGCGGAATCTGGTCCGCTCGTATCTGGCGTGCACCAGCTTCGTCGATGCCCAGGTCGGCCGCGTGATGGCGGCGCTGGATGAAGCCGGGCTGGCGGAGAACACCATCGTGGTGGTGTGGGGCGACCACGGCTGGCACTTGGGCGAGAAGGGGATCAGCGGCAAGAATACGCTGTGGGACGATGGCACGCGGGTGCCGCTGATTTTCGCCGGACCAGGCGTGGCGAAGGGTGGGCGGGTGATGCAACCGGCCGACTTGCTGGATATTTACCCGACGCTGATCGGGCTTTGCGGGCTCGACGGCCGCGGGGACCTCGACGGGCTCAGCCTGGTGCCGCAGCTCAAGGATCCGGCGGCGAAGCGCGATCGGCCGGCGATCACCACCCACAACCCGGGCAACCATGGCATTCGCGGCGAGCGTTGGCGCTACATCCGCTATGCCGACGGCAGCGAGGAGCTCTACGACCACCAGAATGATCCGAACGAGTGGACCAACCTCGCCGAGCGGCCGGAGCATGCCGCGGTGATCGCGGAGCACCGGAAGTGGCTGCCTGAAAACGAGCACCCGCCGGTGCCGGGCAGTGCCCAGCGGGTGCTGAGCTACGATCCGGACAAGGATGAGGCGGTGTGGGAAGGGACGACGGTCCGGCGCGGCGACCCGATCCCGCAGTAAGCCGGGTTTCCGGCTCCCGCCGAATTGGAACTTGGAACTTCACCGATGGAATCTAGCGTCCCGCTTGTGCGCCGCGGCTCGGGAAATGATGTGATCAAGATTTTCGCCTATGTGGCGGCGTCGCTGGTGCTCGGGGCGATCATCGCTCCCTGGCTGTATCAACTGGGCAAGGGGCTGGCGGAGGTTTTCGCGTCCAAGGAAGGGAACGGTCCGATCCAGTTCATCGCGAAATCGGCGGGTCGTGCGGACTTCCCGAAGTTCTTCGACCGTGCTTTGATGCTGTCAGCGCTGGTGCTGCTTTTCCCGCTGACGAGCTGGCTGCGCCTGGGCCGGCCGCCGGGCAGCTATCGCGACACGCCATGGTCGCTGCGGCTGCCGGATAATGTGGTGATTTCCGATCGCGGGCAGCCCTTGCGGAGGAATCCTCAGGGCTGGTGGCAGTTTGGCACGGGCCTGGTCCTTGCGGGAGGGCTGCTGCTGCTGTCCGGTTGGCTGATGTTGCAGGCTGGCTGCTTCATGTGGAAGGACGCTGCGGCGTCGACCCGCGGCATGCCGAACAAGTTCATGGAGGAGATCGTCCTGATGAAGGCGGTGTCCAAGGTGCTGCCGGGCGCGCTGGTGGTCGCGCTGATTGAGGAGACGCTGTTTCGCGGCGTGCTGCTCGGCATTTTCCTGCGGGCAATGCGGCCGGCTCCGGCGATCGCCACGCTATCGTTCCTTTTCGCCTTCGTGCATTTCCTGCAACCGCCGCCGATGGTGCGGGTGCCGGATCCGGAGGCGATGAACGCGGGTTTCGTGTTGCTGGGGCAGATTTTCGGGAGCTTTGCCGACCCGATGTCGATGGTTTCCAGGTTCCTCATCCTGGCGGCGGTGGGGGTGGTGCTGGCGTATGCGCGGTATCGCACGGCGTCGCTGTGGCTGCCGATCGGGCTGCACGTCGGCTGGGTGTTCGGGATGGGGATTTTCAAGGCGGCGACTTGGCCGGTGGTTGGCTTGCCGGAAGCGATGCGCTGGCTGGTCGGCATGAGCCTGCTGGAGGGTCTGATGCCGCTGTCGGTGGTCATTGTGACCGGAATGCTCGTCCACCTGATGACCCGTGCGCGGGAGATTCCGGCGGACTACCGGAGCTGAGGATGCCATGGACCACGAGGCGGAAGGTCGCGGGCTGTGGTCGAAGGTGCTGGACCTGGTGTATCCCAGCGTCTGTCACGGCTGCGGCGATGGAGTCGCGGGGAATCGTTCGCTGTGCGGGGCTTGTCATGACGAGCTGCCATCGCTGCGTGAGCCGTTTTGCCGGAGCTGCGGTGAGGAATTCGAGGGGCGGATCGATGGGAGCTTCGAATGCCCGAATTGCCGGGATCTCGACTTTTCCTTCGCGTTTGCCCGGCCGGCGCTGCCGAACCATCCGGTGGTGCTCGAGATGATCCACGAGCTGAAATACGGACGTCGGATCGAGATCGCGGCCGAACTCGGGCGGCTGGCCGGACGCGCCTTTGCGGACGATCCGCGGCTGGCGGTGGCGCTTTCCGAACAATGGCCGCTGGTGCCGGTCCCGCTGCACCGCCGCCGCCGGCTGTGGCGGTATTTCAATCAGGCCGAAGAGATTTCCCGTTCGCTGGGTGCCGCGACCGGCCTGCCGCTGTGTCGGGCGCTGCTACGGACCCGCAGCACCAGCAGTCAGACCCGCCTGAGCCGGGCCCAGCGGCTGAAGAACCTGAAGGGCGCCTTCTCCTTGTCGAAATCAGGGGCCGCTTTCGCCGCCGCCAAGCCGGCCGGGGCGGTGGTAGTGGACGATGTTTTTACCACCGGGGCGACCACCGACGAATGCGCCCGGCTGCTGCGCCGATCGGGCGTTCAAAAGGTGGTTGTCGTCACCGTGATGCGTGGCTAGCGTCGCCCGCCAAGACCGATTTTCCGAACCATGGGCATTTTCGACAAGCCACCCCTTCGCCACCTCAAGCGCCGTGACGACATGCCGGAGGGCCTCTGGACAAAGTGTCCCGATTGTGGGGCCATGCTGCACACGCTGGAGCTCAAGCAGCACCTCCAGACCTGCCATCACTGCAGCTACCATTTCCTGATGGATTCGCGCGAGCGGATCGAGCTGCTGGCGGATCCGGGCAGCTTCGAGGAAACCGGGCAAGGGCTGGTTTCCGCCAACCCGCTGGGCTTCTCGAACTACCGCGAGAAGATCGCCGCGATGCGCGAGAAGACCGGGCTCGACGATGCCGTGGTCACCGGCAAGCTGACCATCGGCGGCCAGCCGGCGATGATCGCGGTGATGGATTTCAAGTTCTTCGCCGGCTCGATGGGCTCGGTGGTAGGTGAAAAGATCACCCGCGCGGTGGAGCAGGCGATCGGTGAAAAGCGCGGCGTGATCATCGTCTCCGCCTCGTCCGGTGCGCGGATGCAGGAAGGCATGCTTTCCCTGATGCAGATGGCCAAGACCTGCGGTGCGCTGGCGCGGCTGTCGGAAGCCCATCTGCCCTACATTTCCGTGATGACCCATCCGACCACCGGCGGAGTCACCGCGTCGTTCGCGACCATCGGCGATATCAACCTGGCCGAGCCGAAGTGCATGATCGGCTTCGCCGGTCCGCGGGTGGTGAAAGAGACGACCCATCAGAACCTGCCGCCTGGATTCCAGACGGCGGAGTTCATGCTCGATCACGGGCTGGTGGATGCCATCGTGCCCCGGGCGAAGCTGCGGGACAAGCTGGCGCAGCTGCTGGCATTCATGATGCCTTGAGGGAATCGGGATCCGTGACCTATCGCGAATCCATCGACTGGCTCTTTTCGACCCAGATGTTCGGCATCAAGCTGGGCCTCGAGGGACCGAAGCGGTTGCTCAAGGAGTATCTCGCCTACCCGGCGCACGGTGTGAAGGTGATCCACGTCGCCGGCACCAACGGCAAGGGCAGCACCTGCGCGATGATCGACGCGGTGGCCCGCTCCGGCGGGAACCGGACGGGATTGTTCACCTCGCCGCACTTGATCGACTACCGCGAGCGGGTCCGGGTGTCCGGCGAGGAGATCCCGGAAGAGGACTGCGCTGCGATGCTGACGGAACTGCGCGCGATTAGTGAGGGGCTGGATCCCCATCCGACGTTCTTCGAGATCAGCCTGGCGCTGGCGATGCGCTGGTTCCGGGAGCGGGAATGCGAAATCATCATCCTGGAGACCGGCATGGGTGGACGCCTCGATGCGACCACCGCGGTGCCGGCCGATGTTTGCGCGATCACGCCGATCGGGCTGGACCACACCCAATGGCTGGGTGAGACCGTCGAGCTGATTGCCGCGGAGAAGGCGGGGATTTTCGTCGAGGGCAAGCCGGCGATCTCCGCGCCCCAGGAGGCGGCGGTGCGGAAGGTTCTCGAGAAGGAGGCGAACCAACGGCGGACGCCTTTGGCCTTCGTGGAAGCGCCGCTCGCCGGCTATCAGGTTGCATTGCCGGGAGCCCATCAGCGGTGGAATGCCGCGCTGGCGCTGGAGTGTCTGTATGCGGCGGAAGTCCGGCTCGACTACGAGGTGGTCCTGCACGGCTTGTCGACGGTCTGCTGGCCGGGGCGCTTCGAACGTTTCAGTTTCCAGGACCGGGAGATCGTCCTCGACGGCGCGCACAATCCGCAAGGGGCCGCGGTGCTGGCGGAGACCTGGCGCGGGGAGTTCAGGGACCAGAAAGCGACGCTCATTTTCAGCGCGGTGGCGGCGAAGGATATCGCGGGCATTCTCGCGGAAGTCGCGCCCTTGGCGGAGGTGATTCACCTGTGTCCGGTGGATACGCCGCGGGCGCTTCCGGCGGAGGAATTGGCAAGCTATCTGCCGGCCGGAGCCCCGCTGCCCGTGCTTCACCCGTCGTTCGATTCGGCCTACCAGGCCGCGTTGGCGGGAAAGGGGCCGCTGCTGGTGGCGGGCTCGCTGTTCCTGGTGGGTGAAGCGCGGGCGCGACTGGCAGGCGGGGTTTTCCAGCCCTGTACGCAGTGAAGGAGGGCTGGCGGCCCTCCTTCAAAAAGTCGGTCGGGAATCCGTGGATCAGGGATTCAAGGTGTAGGTCACCGAGTTCACGTTAGGGACGCGCTTCAACAGTTTGAAGGTGTAGTAGTTGATGGCGATGTTGATCGGTTCGCCGGTGCTGAAGTTCTTGAAAACGTTCGCGACGGTCGGCTGGGCACCTTTCTTCGGCTTGTTGACATAGATGTTGGCGGAACCTCCATCCGCTTGGAAAGTGATCTTGATGCCGGGGCCGATGAGTTCGCCTTTTTTCCCGATGGTGAAGGTGACCTGTTGGCCGACAGTTAGAACCGGCACACCCTTGGGGATCGGCGCCGGATCGATGATGACTCCACCTTGGTTGGCCGCCGAAATGACATTCGCGACCGTGAAGGTGAAGGTCTTGCCGGGCGACCATCCGCCGAATACAGGCGGTGGATTCGGCGCGGCTTGGGCCAGTTGGAGGGGGAGCAGGGCGGTGATGAGCGCGAACGCGTGAAGCAGCAGTTTTTTCATGGGGGTGGTAAGGAACGATGCAAGTTCCGGCGCCGCTATTAGTGGAAATCGCGATCAGTTTCAAATGGAAATTCCCATGGGCTGAGGCAGAAAGGGGGGGTGACACCACGGGTTGCCTTCCTTTTTTTGCTGCCCCTTGCTGGCTTCGGGCTCGGCTGGTGGATGAGAGGTTCCGGCGTTTCAACGTCGGAACCCGACCCCGTGCGCGACGCTCAGGTGACCCCGCGACAGGTGGTGGCGTCTGGCCAGGCATCCGAGCTGCCTGGCAAGCGACCGCGGATGGTGCAGGAGGAATTCACCGAAGCGGACCGGCGGCGGGAAGCGGAGGACCAGCGGCGGATGCGGGCCACCTGTCAGCGGAAGCTGGGAAACCAGGTGGACGAGTGGGGGCGCTTGCTCGATCTGAGTGAAGCGGAAATCGGGGTGCTGCTCGCAGCGATCGGACCTGCGATGGAGGGGCTCGATCCTCCGGTCGCCGAACTGGCGCAGCCCCGCTTGGAGGAGACGCTGAGGTCGATGTTAGAGGGGGATCGCTTGATCGCGTTTCAGCAACTTGAATTGCGGCAACGAGAGGCACTTGAAGGCGCGAAAGTGGAAGCGCGGCTGGCGGAGATCAGTGCGGTGCTTTTACTGGAGCCGTCGCAGCAGGACGCGCTGCGCCAGGGCCTGTCCGATGACGTGGAGCGTCTGCCGGATCCCGCCCGCCGGGTCGCGCCCGGTCTGGCTCCCGAAGCTCTGGCCGAAGTCACCCGGCGGCTCGCCATCGCGAACGATGACGGGACCGGATTCATGGCGACCGCCGGCGCGGTAGTCCGGGAGCGGATCGAGGCCGACCTGGGCGGGCTGGCGGAGATTCTGAGTCCGGACCAGTTGGAAACCTACCGCCAACATCTGGAGGAAGTGCACGCCCAGTGGCTGCTACCGATGCCCTGAGCGGATCGGATTTAGTGGGCCGACAAGGTCTGCACCGGCGGAGCTCCGAACAGCAGGCAGTCGTAGTCGAGGGCCGGTGTGGCGGGAGGCATCGGCAAGGTGGCAGGCGCGAGCCAGTAGGGGATCCGGGTGCGGAGCTGGTCGCGGACGTCGGTAAGGCGAAGCAGGGGGCCCTGATCCTTCACCAGCTCCACGCTGGCACCGCCGGGCACGCTGTGTTTCCACGGATAAGGGAAATCGCCGGATTTCCGGCGGTGGCCTTCGAGCCGGAGCGCCAGAAGGGTGGTCTGCCGGCGCCAGGAGAGGCGGCGATGTTCTTCGCAAAAGCCGAGGATGAGCGAGGCTTCGCCCGGAGAAACCGAGACGGAAACGCCAATCTGGGGAGGCAGTTCGCCGACCCGCCGGGAGGATCTCCAGTAGCGGGAAATGGCGACGGATGCGGGTGGATTCGTGGAGCTTTGTTCGGCGAGCAAGCGGCGGACGGTGCGGATCCGAGGATAAAGATCCCGCCAGAATCGGGGGTCGAGCGACGCCTGGGCGGCGGCGTCTGAAATCGCCGCGACGCGGGTTCGCTCCGCCCAGGCGGAAACCAGCAGCAAGCCCTCGACCTCAGGATCCGGGGCGGTGTTCCGTTGCAAGATCCGCCTTTCGAAGCTGGCCAGATCGGCGGGACTCATCCGGCCGGTGTAGGATTCGCGCTCGATCACGCCAAGGACCCGCAGCTCGGCCGCTGCGAGCAACTCGCGCCGCTCCAAGCTGGTCGCAGGTTCCACTGCAGAGAGGATTTGAAGCATGGAGGCCGCGCGCTCCAGGGCCTGCTTGGAGTCGTTGCCGTTCGCCGCGCTTTCCATCCGGGCGCATTGGACTTCGACCCACACGGGCAAGACTTGGGCACCGATGATGTTGGTGCGGGAGGCAATGTTGGCGTTTTCCCAATTCAACTGATCAAGACGACCACCGATATGGTAGCGGACCAGCTCGGCGGCCTCGCGGGGGCGGTCGAGCACGGTGATCGGCAAACCCTCGGGACCGGTTTCGGTTTCGGCGGCGAGTCGGATCATGGCCAGCTCGTCTTCCCGCAACAAGTTGCGGTTTTCCTTGGGGAAGGCCTTCCGGAACTCTGTGACATGCTCTGCGGTGCGGACCATCCGGCCGGCATCTCCGAGGACCGGACCCAACAGCACACCGACCAGGAGCAGAGCGGGCATCGCTCCGGCAACCAGCAGCAGGCCACCTCCGGCGAAGCGGGTGGCAACGGCAGGCCGCTTGCGCATGACTTCCATCAGCAAGGCCTCGATCTTCCGGTGCCAGCTATCGCTTCCGATGAAGGCACCCTGGCCTTCTTCGCGGAGGCCGCGGAAGATTCGGCGGAGAGCCTCCGCCTCGTCATTCACCTCGCCGGCCCACGGCAGGCGGCGGGCACCGCGGACCACCTGGATGGTGCGGACGTCCCAGATTACGCCGCCGAACATGGCCATCGCGATGTAGCGGAGCACCCGGGATTTCAGGACAACGGCCGCAGCGAAGGCGGACAAGGAGGCGGTGACGGTGAAGAAAGGCCGAAGCAGGGGCAGGTCCCGGAACACAAGAAGGTCGACCACCTTGCCGCCGTCCATCGGCAGCACCGGCAGCAGGTGCAGGGCGTTGAGGGCGACGGCCATCCCGGCGGCGTCGATCAGCCAGAGCGGGGCATCGGGCGAGAAGTAGCCATAGGCCAGCGTCGCAAGTCCGGCGATCAGGCCGGGGAGGGGTCCGCCAAGAAGCACGATGAGCTGCTGCCAGGCCGGGGCGTGGAGTTTGCGGGCGTGCTCGGTGGCTCCGGTGAAGGGAATGAAGACCGGGCTGGTGCCGCGATAGCCGAAGAGCCGCATCGGAAGCCAGTGACCCGCTTCGTGGAGAGCGGCGAGGACGATCACGGTGAGGGCGGTCTGCAGCGGCTGTTCGCGGCCGAAAAGGAGGATGAAGAAAGCGATGGTGCCCAGCAGGAGGACGATCCGGCGGAGGTGGTCGAGGGGGCTGGAGCGCACCGCGATCAGGGCCCGGTAGCGGGTTAAGTCCTGCTCGACCGCCTGGTTTAGAGAGAGTCCGACGGCACCGCCGATCCGCTCGACTTCCTCCGGTTTTGCTTTGGCAGGGGCGGCTACGTCGCGGCGGGTGCAGGAGCCGAAGTAGCGCCCGCGCAAAAAGTCGCCGAGCACGGGCAGCACCCGCGATGGCAAGCGTGTCACGCGAAGGCCAAGTACATCGGGATCCTGGTGGCTCGGGGTGAACTCCCCGCCTTTCACCAGCGCTTCGTGGCGGGCGGCTTCGTCGGCCGCCAGCATTTCGATGAGCTTGTCGAGTGCGGGCAGGATCCTGCCCTCCTCGGTCCGGATGCGGGTGTAGTGGTGCTTCCACTGGGCCGTCACCGTGCCAAAAAACTGCTGGACGTCCCGCCACCATGCGGGCGGGTGACGGGTCACCCGGCGGTCGAGCGTGACGATCAACGTGCCGTCGCGCAAGGCGGTGAACATCGAGAGCGAGACCCGCGGGCCGGCTCCCGAGACCGGCACGGTCCATTCGACGGTCGCGAAGGTTTTCTCCTCCTCGTTGGACAGGATCCACCGGTAAGCTTCCGCAAAGCCAGCGCTGTCGAGGCGGAAAAGCTGCATCTGACGGAAGCCGAAATGCCCTAGCCGGTTCAGCCACGGGGCCATCCGGCGGCGGACATCGGACGGGACCATGGTCGAATCGCAAGGGCAGGCCTTTACCCGGTACTTCCGCACGTTCGCCAGTGCGATGAAGGCGCACAGCAATGGCAAGCCGGTGGCGAAGACAAGCGCCAGCAAGGCAAGGCCAATCGTAATCCCTGGAATTCCGGAGAGCATCCGACAGGATTCCTCCGTGATTTTTTAGAAAAATCAAGATTGTCTTACTTTCTTGAAAAATTTCTTTTATTGAGTCGTTGATCATCATCCCTCCCTCCCATCGTTGGAAAGTGGATGTTGCGCCCTTGGAAGGGCCGTAGTTCAGCCGAAGCGACCCGGGCTTTTTGGAAAGTCCGGGCCGGGTCAATTCGGAGCGGCGCTGGATCAGCGGCCGAGCTCGCTGGCGGTCCAAGGAGTCTTGCGGTCCTTCATCCGGGCGCGGACTTCCTTGACCTGCGCCGCCGTCACGGCCGAGGCATCGTTCGACCAGGTCTGGCGGACGTAGGTGAGGACGTCGGAGATCTTCTGGTCGTCGAGATCCACATGGGGAGGCATCACGGCGTTGTAGTTTTTCCCCGAAACCTTGACCGGTCCTTGGAGGCCGCCGATGACGATGCTGATCGGCAGGGTCGGGTCGCCGGTGAGCCAGTCGGAGTCGTCGAGCGGCGGGAACGCGTTCTCAAGACCCGCCCCGGTCGGCTGGTGGCAGGCGACGCAGGTCAGGCTGTAAACCGCCAGGCCGCGCTCATGGACGGCCGGGTCGGCTTTGAACTTCTTCTCCTTCGGCGGGGCGACCGGCGTGGGGTTGGCGCGTGCTGCGAGCGCCGCGATCATGCCCTTGGCACCGCTGCCGCCAGCCATCTCCGTGAGCGAGACGTCATCGTAGAGCACGGTGCCGGTGGCTCCGCCATAGCCGCCGAAGAGGCAATGGATCAGCAGTTCGGAGCGGTCGCCCGAGTCGAACTCGGTGGACACCTGGGTCCAGTCGGCGCTTCCCTTCACGGTGTTGGTGCGTTCGCCGCCGTGGACGTTGAGCAGGGCGCCGGGACCGTTGCCGGTCGGCTTGTGGTTGATCGTTTTGATCCAGGCGGACAGGCGATAGCGGGTGCTCCGTTTGATCGGCACGATGATCGCGGCACCGCTGTCGGTGGGCTTTTCCGATACGATCGAGAGGCAAGTCGATCCATCGCGGCCCTGCGGCGAGCTGGTCAGCTTCACGACTCCTGCGCCGGCACCGCCATAGGTGCGCAGATCGGTCCAACCCCGCGGCTTGCCGTCCGCGACTTCGGAGAAGCCGGGATTGGGCAGGAGGTTCGGCATCGCGGCGGCGGTCGTGGTGTCACCGCCGAAGCCGGCGGCCTTGGCGGCGGCGGTCACGCTGGAGGCGTGGCGGTTGGCCGCGATCTGCCAGGCGTCCTTGAGCGTGACGTCCTTGATGATCCGGGTTTCGTCGGTGGTGATGAGGTTGAACAGGGCCTTGCCAAGGTCCGCCTCTTCCGGGAGCCGGGAGAGGCCGACCAGGGTCTCGGCGAGCTCGCGGTCACCGCTGGCCTTGATTTTGCCATCGGCGACGAAGGCGTCCTTCAACTGCTGCGGGGTTGCCGCGGCGATGCCGGCACGTTGGACGGCGCGGACGCCGGAATTCAGGGCATCGGTCGCGGTGGCGGCTTCAAGAGCACCTAGTCCGGCCAAGGCGTAAACCGCATGGGCGGCACCGCGGGTGTCCGACTTCACCTTTTCGGCGAGCTTGGCTGCGAGGTCCTTCTTGCCGCTCTCGACGATCAGGCGCTGGGCGTGGAGTCGCCAGAACAGGTTTGGATGATCGAGCCCGGCGATCAGGGTTTCCGGCTTGGTGGGATCGAGGCCGGGGTTGGCATCGTCCGTGGTGCCCTTCGGATAGACGCGGTAAACGCGGCCGTGCTGCTTGTCGCGGAGCGGGGTTTCGTAGGCGTTGCCCTTGCCATTGCGGGCATCGAGTCCGGAGCCGGCTTTGTTCGGGGTCGGGTTGTGCTGGATGATCAGGTTGTACCAATCGCAGATCCACACCGCACCGTCGGGGCCGGTTTCGGCGCAGACCGGGCCGCTCCAGGCGTCGGCGCTGTTGTAGAGGTTGTTGAAATGCTGGACGGACTTGTAGCCGGCGCCTTCGCGGCTGACCTCGAACATGCCGACCAGCTTGCCGGTGCCTTCGGTGACGAAGGCGATCTTGTCGCGCCACGGGGCGGGGAAGCGCTCCGCGGTGTAGAAGGCGTGGCCGGCGCCGGCGGTGTAGCGGTCGAACTGATCGACCTGACGGATGTCGGCGGAACTGGGGTTGAAGATCGGGTTGTCATCGGCGCGCGGGGTGCGCGGCGCTTGCATCCCGGCCGCGGCGTAGTCGGCCTGCGGGGCGGTGAGGTAGAAGGACGGATTACCGTTCGCGGTGGAGCCCATCAGATCGAAGTCCGAGGTGAAGCCGAGGCCCCAGGTGTTGTTGGTGGTGGCTTGGAGATACTCCATCTTCGATCCGTCCGGTGTGAAACGGAAGACGCCCTGGGTGAACTGCAGCGGCTTGCCGCCGACGGTGCCTTTGAATCCCGCGTAACCGACGGTGCCGTAGACCCAGCCGTCGTGGGCGTAGCGGAGGTTGGAAACGCCGGCATGGGTGTCACCCGTGCTGAATCCGCTGATGAGCACCTGGCGGACGTCCGCCTTGTCATCGCCGTCGGTGTCCTTGAGGAACAGGATCTCGCTGCAGTTGGTCGCGATCACGCCGCCGTTGGCAAAGGTCAGCGAGCTCGGGATCGAGAGCTTGTCGGCGAAGGTGGTGAACTTGTCGGCGCGGCCGTCCTTGTTGGTATCGTCGCAGATGATGATCTTGTCATGGCCGAGGTTATTGGCCCGCAATTCGTTCGGATAGTCGGTGGTTTGGATGACGTAGGCGCGGCCCTTGTGGTCCCAGTTGACGAAGATCGGGTTGACGATGTCGGGCTCGGCGGCGAACAGCGACAGCTCGAAGCCCGCCGGGACCTGGGCGAGTTTCATCGAGTCGGCGGGCGAGACCGGCTTCTGGGCCTTGGTGATCAGCTCGCGCTTCAGGTAGCCGGGCAGCTCGACCTTTTCCTGCTCCAGCTTCGGCAGTTGGAGGGCTTGCAGCAGCTTGTATTTCTCCGGTCCGACGCTCCAGAAGACGGCGCGCTTGATCAAGTCGTGGAATTCAGGGAGGTCCCACACGCGGTGGTCGTGGCCGGCGGCGGTGTAGAAAACACGGCCTTTTCCCTGCCCGCGGACCCAGGTCCAAGGCTCGGCATCGCGCTTTTCGAGGATCACCCGGTCGTCGCCGTGGTTGTCATGGACATAGGTTTCGTCCCACGCCTTGAACCCGCCGTAGCTGCGCATGATCGGGTGGCTCTTGTTGACGTTGGTGACCTGGAAGACCCCCGTCTGGTGGCTCTTGAAGCGGCCGCCGACGAGCTTTATGAACTCCGGCGAGCCGCCGTAGCAGGCCGACGCACAGTGGATCGGCAGGAAGCCGCCGCCGCCTTCGACGTAGTCGGTCAGGGCTTTGAGTTGATTGGCGGGCAGCGGCCCGTTTTGCGCCCAGTTGCCATACATCAGGAGCGCGTCGTACTTCGCCAGGTTGGCGGGATCGAAGGCTTCGGCAGGGTCCTGGGTGTAGGTGAAGTCGATGCCTTCAGTGCCGAGGTGCTTCTTGACGGCCCGGTAGCGGGTCACCGGGTCATGGCCCGGATGGGCCGCGGTCGGGGCACCAAAGAACAGGACCTCGAGACGCCGGGCTTCGGGCTTGGGCGAGATCAGCGGTTTGGCCAGCAGCGCGCCGAGGGCGGCAAGCGGCAGGATCAGGGTGAGTCGGAGCGCTTGCATGAACTTGGGTAAGAGACGGAATCGGAGGCGGGGTCCGCAGGCAACGTGGGGCGGACGGCAAGGTTTTCAAGGTGACGCAGAAACGATTCGAGAGCTTGTAGGATTGCGGGAGAGACTTGTATGTTTCTGCCAGTGGGCACGCCGAACGACCGCCGCAAGTGGATGGATGAGCTTCCTCCGGGACAATTCCGCCACCTTTTTGATCACCTGTCCGGGACCCTGTTTTTTGCCAAGGACCGGCAAGGGCGGCTCATGGCAGGGAACCCGGCTTTCGTGAAACGCTGCGGCTTCACCAAGGAGGAGCAGATCGTCGGGCTGACCGATCACCAGATCTTCCCGCCGCGGCTGGCCCAGAAGTATCACCGGGATGACGAAAAGGTGATTGCCACCCGCCAGCCGATGCTGGGACTCATCGAGCTTTTCCCGAATTCCCAGGGGCAGCCGGAATGGTTCATCACCGACAAGCTCCCGCTGTTCGACAAGGATGGTGGCGTCTGCGGGCTGTGTGGGACGGTGCGCAGCTACGAAGAGCAGCGCGCGGCGATCCAGCCCTACCTCGAACTCGCCGATGTGGCTGAGCACCTCAAGGTGAACTTTCGCGAACGGCTGCAGGTTTCCGAGCTGGCGGAGATCGCGGGGCTGTCGGTGCGGCAGTTCGAGCGGAAGTTTCGCAAGACCTTCCAGACCACCCCGCGCAGCTACCTGATGCGGATGCGGGTGATCAAGGCCTGCGAACTCCTGGCGGGGACGAACCTGCCGATCACCGAGGTCGCGCTGGAGTCCGGTTTTTACGACCACAGCGATTTCTCCCGTCAGTTCCGCAAGCACATGGGGCAGGCACCGACCACCTATCGCCGGGAAAAGCGCGGCAACGGGGTGGAGACCGGCTTGCGCTGAACCGTTGAAATCCGGTGGCGAAGGCGAAGAATCCCGCTTAGATGGCGGGGATGAATTTCTCCGTTCTCCTTGCCGCCGGGCTGCCGCTGGTGGCTCCGCTTTCCGCCGCCGTGAAATCGGGCCATGCCATGGCCGAGTTGATCGCCGGCGTGTCTTCTTACCAGCCCGGCAAAAGCTTTCCCGTGGCCGTCCGTCTGACGGTCGATCCCGGCTGGCACACCTATTGGATCAATCCGGGCGTGGGCGGGATGCCGGTGAAGGCGACGTGGACTTTGCCCGAAGGATGGACGGCGGGGGAGCTCCAGCAACCCGTGCCGAAGCGCTTCATGACCGGCGATCTGCCCGGCTTTGGCTACGAGGGCGAGACGGTATTCCTCGTCGATCTCACCCCGCCGGCCGGCGCGACCGGTGAGGCGGAATGCAAGGTGAAGCTGGCGTGGCTGACCTGCGATGAGAGCGCCTGTGTGCCGGGAGATGCGGAGCTTTCGGTGAAGCTGGAGGCGGGGAATGGGAAGCCGGGGAAGGAAGCGGCCGCGGTCGAGGCGGCGAAGAAGATCCCCGTCCCGCCGGCCCAGGATCTTTTGTTCGGAGTGGAGGAGCGGGAGGGTCGGCTGATTCTGTCCGTCTTATCGAGTGAGATCGACCTGGCCGGAGTGTCGGCGTTTCCGGCGACGCCGGACGTGATCGATCCGGCGGAGCCGCTCACCTTTGAGAAGGGGAAGGATGCTTGGATGGCGTCGGGCAAAAAAAGTGAATACCTCAAGGGTCCCGTCACTCAATTGGATATCGTCGTGTCCGGCGGGAAGCTCAAGCAGCCGCTTCTCCTGTCATGGCGTGCGGAGGAGTGAGCGGATTTCCATTGGACACGCCGCCGCTCCTCGACAGGTTCCAAACTCAACCCCTGCCCATCGAAAACCATGAAGCACAACACATTCCTCGGCGCCGTGCTCGGTGCCATGATCTGCAGCGCCACCGCCTACGCCATCGAGCCCGGCGACACCGCTCCCGCCTTCACCGTGAAGAACGTGAAGGGCGAAGAAGTCTCCCTTGCCGATCAGAAGGGCAAGGTTGTGGTCCTCGAATGGAACAACCACGACTGTCCCTACGTGAAGAAGCACTACGGCAGCGGCAACCTGCCGAAGCTCCAGGAGACCTACACCGCCAAGGGCGTGGTGTGGATTTCGATCAACTCCAACGCCGGGGTCAATGCCTCCGACCTCGCCGCGCGCTCGGCGAAGGAAGGCAGCAAGGCCAGCCAGGTGGTGGTCGATCCCGACGGCAAGGTCGGCAAGGCCTATGGCGCGCTGACCACGCCGCACATGATCGTCATCGGCAAGGATGGCAAGGTCGCCTACAACGGCGCGATCGATTCGATCAACTCGACCGATGCGGCCGACATCGAGAAAGCTGACAAGCACGTGGTCGCCGCCTTGGATGCCTTGCTATCAGGCAAGACCGTGGAACTCGCCAAGACCAAGCCCTATGGCTGCGGGGTGAAGTATGCGAAGTAACGCTGTGCCGTCCTTTCAGGCCCGCGGGATCTGTCCCGCGGGCTTTTTTTGTTCATGAAGTCGTCGCGGGTTCCTTTCCATTGCCTGCGTCGTCATTCATTCTGCGCCTTCACTTCATGCCCGACCCCGCCGCGCTCCCCATTTGGAAGATCCACGACGACATCCTGCGCGTGCTGCATGCCGGCAATCGGCTGGTGCTCGTCGCTCCGACGGGCTCGGGCAAGACCACGCAGGTTCCCCAGATGCTGCTCGATGCGGGGATCGCGGGTGACCGGATGATCGTGGTGCTGCAACCCCGCCGCGTCGCCGCCCGCACCGTGGCCACCCGCGTCGCGTGGGAGCGCCAGGGCAAGCTCGGGGCCGAGGTCGGCTATCAGATCCGCTTCGACGATCACACCAGCGTCGGCACCCGCATCTGCTTTGTCACCGAAGGCATCCTGCTGCGCTGGCTTCAGGACGACCGCACGCTGTCGAAGATCGGGGCGGTGGTCTTCGATGAGTTCCACGAGCGGAACCTGCTCAGCGATGTCGCCCTCGCGCTGGTGAAGGATTTGCAACAGACTCGTCGTCCCGATCTGGCGATGCTGGTGATGTCCGCCACGCTCGATGCCGAGCCGGTTGCAGCGTATCTGGACTCATGCCCGATCCTGATTTCCGAAGGCCAGAGTTATCCCGTGGAGGTCGGCTATCTGGCACTGCCGGACCCGCGTGCCCTCACCGTGCAGGCCGCCGAAGCGGTCGAGCGCATCCTCAACGACGAGGCTCCCGGCGACATCCTGGTCTTCATGCCCGGCCGCGGTGAAATCAATGGCACCCTCGACGCGTTGCGCGGTTTGAGAACCTCGGAGCGTGTGGCCTGCATCCCTTTGCACGGCGAACTCGAACCGCAGGAACAGGACCGCGCCTTCGCCCCGAACGCCCTGCGCAAGGTCATCGTCGCCACCAACGTCGCCGAAACCAGCATCACCATCGACGGCATCCGCCACGTCGTGGACAGCGGCGTCGCCCGGGTGGCCCGCTACGACGCCGAACGCGGGATCGGCACGCTTTTGTTAGAGCCGGTCAGCCGGGCCAGCGCCGACCAGCGCAAGGGCCGTGCCGGCCGCACCGCGCCCGGCACTTGTCATCGATTGTGGACCGCGATCGGCCACAAAAGCCGCGAGGAGCGCAACACGCCGGAGATCCAGCGCAGCGACCTTGCCGAGGCGGTCCTGCTGCTCCATTCGCTCGGCATCAGGGAAGCCGCCACCTTCGACTGGCTGGACAAGCCCGACCCACAGGCCGTCCTGCGCGCCGAGCGGTTGCTCACCTTGCTCGGGGCTTTGCACGATGCCGGACTCACCGACATCGGCCGCCAGATGCTGCGGCTGCCGATGCACCCGCGCTACTCGCGCATGCTGATCGAGGCCAGTCGGCGCGGCTGCGTGCCGGACGCCGCCTTGTGCGCCGCGCTGGTCAGCGGCCGGGACCTGCTCGCCCGGCTGGATCGCGATGATGCCGGAACCCAGGCCGCCCGCGAAATGTTCGAGACCAGCGGCGACTCCGACTTCATCACCCTGATGCAAGCCTACGAGTTCGCCCGGGCGAACCGCTTCAGCTTCGACCTCTGCCGCAGCCACGGCATCAATGCCCAGGTCGCCCGCCAGGTCGAGCAGACCTGCCAGCAGATCCTGCAAGCCGCCCGCCAGCAGCGGCTCTGCGATCGCGACGAAGCGTCCGCCCGCCCGGCAAAGAGCGACGAGCCCCTGCTGCGTTGCCTGATGGCCGGCTTCATCGACCAGCTCGCCCTGCGCCGCGAACCCGGCAAACCCGCCTGCGATCTCACCGAACAACGGCAAGGCCAGCTCGTGCGCGAAAGCGTGGTGCAGGACGCCTCGTTGTTCGTGGCCGCCAACCAGCGGGAAGCCCCCTCGCGCGGTGCCGTGCCGCTGAACCTGCTCAGCCTCGCCACCGCCGTGAAGCCGGAGTGGATCGCCGAGATGTTTCCCCAGCATCTAACAACCGCTGTCGAGCACCTGTTCGATGCCAAGAACAAGCGGGTCGCCGCGATGAAAACCACGCGCTATCACGACCTTGTCATCGAGCGGAAAGCGCAGCAGCGCGACCTCGATCCGACGGCCAGCGCCCGCTGCCTCGCCGAGGCCCATCGCGCCGGTGCCTTCGACCTGCCGCTGATGGATCACCGGCTGAAACAATTCATCGCCCGCGTGAACCTCGTCCATGCCACCTTGCCCGAGCTGGAGTTCGCGCCCTTCGATGCGGACGCCATCACCGCCTGCCTGGCCCGCGCCTTCGCCGGGCTCGCGCTGGTGAAGGAGGCCCAGGCCGCGCCTCTCACCGCTGCCTTCCACCGGCATTTGGAAAAGGGCCAGATCGCCTGGCTCGACGAGTTGTTGCCGCTCTCCATCCCCTGGCTCGACAAGAGCACGCTGAAACTCTCCTACGTCAACGACACCCCGGAAGCACAAGTGAAGTTGCAAGAGTGCTTCGGCCTCAAAGAGCACCCGAGCCTCTGCGAAGGCCGCCTCCCGCTGCTCCTCAACCTTTGCACGCCCGACGGCAAACGCCTCGCCAGCACCACCGACTGGCCGCACTTCCTCGCCCGCGAATGGCCACGGCTGCGCCCGACCGTGGCGAAGAAATTCCCCGGGCATGTGTGGCGGTAGGGGAGCTTTTACCGGCGTAGGTCGATGATGTTCGCTTTCGGAATGATCCGGTTGGAGCGGCTCGCCTGCCGTCCCGGACATCGCGGAAGAGGGAGCGAGGCCGGCGAATCCACGCAGAATCCAAGCGCCCAAATGGCCCGGGATTCGCCACAGATATGCAATGCAAGGGAGCGCTGGCCTTAGCCGGCAAGCGAAACTGGCGTGCGACACGTGCCGAGTGAAGCCAGCATTCCGTCACAGGACGCGATCGCAACGGAATCCCGCCCAATCCGGCACCCGGAGACGCCTAACAGATTCAAAATTCCAAGACCCCGAGACACGTGACGAATTCCTATGAGGCCGCCGGCCGCAAAGACGATTCGGCGAAGCTGCGGGCGGAACTGGAAGCGCTGAAGGCGACGAAGCAATGACTGGATCGCAAGGCAGTAAGGCAGCCTCCTTGCCCGCAGCGTGGCCAGTCGCACCGATTTGTGAGCGAAGGCCCCTTGCGCGAGCGTAAGAATTCCCATCCCCATGAAAAACGCAGTTATTCTCGCCCTCCTGTTTTCCGCCGCCTCCAGCCACCTGCACGCGGAGATCCCCGTGAAGTCGGGCGAGAAAATCGCCTTCCTCGGCGACTCGATCACCCAGCAGGGAAATGGCGGCCCCGGCGGCTACGTCCAGTTGGTCGGCAGCGGCCTGGCGGCCAACGGCGCGAAGGTCGAGATCATTGGTGCCGGCATCAGCGGCCACAAATCCAACCAGATGCTGGAGCGCCTCGACCGCGATGTCCTGAGCAAGAAGCCGCAGTGGATGACCTTGAGTTGCGGCGTCAACGACGTCTGGCACGGCGCGAACGGAGTGCCGCTGGAGGATTACAAGAAGAACATCACCGCCATCGTGGACCAGGCCCAGGCGGCGGGTGTCAAGGTGATGATCCTCACTTCGACCATGATCCGCGAGGATCAAGCCACGGCCGAGAATCAGAAACTTGTGCCGTACAACGAATTCCTCCTGGCGCTGGCCAAGGAAAAGAAATGCCTGCTCGCCGATCTCAACGCCGACATGCAGGCAGCCATCGCCGAAGCCGCCAAGGCCGGCCCGGTCAAGGGCAATGTCCTGACGTCCGATGGCGTCCACATGGCCTATCCCGGCAACGAGATGATGGCCTCCGGAGTGCTCAAGGGCTTCGGGCTTGATGCTGCGGAACTTTCCAAGGCCAAGGAAGCCTGGCTCGACCTCCCGGGCACGTCCAATGTCGCCGCGAAAATGGCCCTCACCCGGCGACAGATGCAACAACTGGAAAAGCTCGCCGCCGCGCGAAAGACCACCGCGAACGCGCTGATCGACGGGGAGTTCGCCAAGATGGTGACGACTCTCCTGACATCCGAAGCCCCTTGATGGCTCGCGGGAACCGGGATTTCCAGGTCCCCCCGGGAACGTGAAGTCGTGAGCACCGGCCGGTGCTTTTACCCGTCATTGTGCCATTCGGGCATTGCCGGGCGCGATGCGGCGGTGTTAGGAAGTGTTTTTTATGGAAACGCATCCGGCCCTCTCTCTGACAGCCGGCAAGCTGCATGACGACGCATCGGGTGAGGTCTTCACGTTGTCTGAGCTGAGCGTGATCGGCCGCAGTCGCGAGTCGGCCGTGCCGGTTCCGGACCCGCGCGTATCCCGCCGCCATGCGATGATCCGCCGTCAGCATGACGGGTTCTGGTATTTTGATCTTGGCAGCGTCAACGGCAGCCTGATCAACGGCCGGCGGGTCACCACCTCCCAATTGCTGGCCACGGGGGACGAGATCCGGATCGCCGATCACCGTTTCCGTTTCGAAGGAGGTCACAGGCCGGATGCGGGCGATTTTGAAGCCTCCATTTCGGACCGGACGATCGCCGACGTGCGGTCGCGGGAGGTGGTACTGCTGGTCAGCGACATCCAAAGGTTCACGGCGATTTCCGAAAAGCTTTCCCCAGACCAACTTGCCCCGATCATCGGCTCCTGGTATGCGCGCACCGAGGCGTTTCTCGAGCGGCACGGGGCCACACTCGACAAGTTCATCGGCGACTGCGTGCTCGGCTATTGGCTGGGAACTTCCACTGCCAACCGCCTGAACGCGCTCCAAGCGGCCCATGCGATGCGGCGCGCCTGCGAGGACGTCCAGAACGAGCACCGCGCGGTTCTCGATCCGCTGGGACTCCGTTTTGGCTCCGGTGCCACGGTTCACATGGGGCCGGCGGCGCACGGGGCCTTCAGTTCGCGCGAATTCACGCTGCTGGGTGACGCGGTGAACCTCGCCTTCCGGCTGGAATCACTGACCCGGACGCTGGACCAGCACGTCCTCGTCAGCGCCGACCTGCTGGCGGGTTGGGACGCGGGGCGGGCCTTCTGTCGGAACCTTGGATCGCATCCGGTGAAAGGCCGCGATCAGCCGGTGGAAGTCTACGCGCTTGGCGGGGACTCATGCTGTCCCGGTAATCATACCGGGTAGCGGAATCCGCCTAACGGACAGCATTTACATGAGTTTGATTTCCGCTTGATGATAGTTGATTTCCGATTGTTGATTGGCCGATTTTCCCTGTCCGTTTTCCACGTCCTTTCACGCGTGTCTGCGTATCATGAACTCCCTCGCCCAAGACCTCTTCGTCCAAGCCCTGGAAATGGAGCCCGCCGCGCGCGACGCCTTCCTCGCCCAAGCCTGCGGCGACAACGCCGAACTCCAACTCGAGGTCCAGCGCCTGCTCGTCGATGCCGAACGCGCCGATTCGTTCTTCGGTGACGAAGACGGTGCGACCCTCGGGGCCGAAGAGTTCCAGGATACCTACGCCGAGAAGGAAGGCGATGTCATCGGCCCCTACAAGCTCCGCCAGCGGATCGGGGAGGGCGGCTTCGGCAGCGTCTGGATGGCCGAACAAAGCGTGCCGATCTCCCGGATGGTCGCGCTTAAAGTGATCAAGGCCGGGATGGACACCAAGCAGGTGCTGGCCCGCTTCGAGGCCGAGCGCCAGGCGCTGGCGATGATGGACCACCCGAACATCGCCAAGGTCCTCGATGCCGGAGCCACCGCCACCGGCCGGCCGTGGTTCGCCATGGAACTGGTGATAGGGATCCCGATCACTGACTACTGCGACCAGGCCGGGCTCGGCACCAAGGAGCGCCTCGCCCTCTTCCGCGATGTCTGCGCGGCGATCAACCACGCCCACCAGAAGGGCGTCATCCACCGCGACATCAAGCCGTCCAAGGTGATGATCACGCTCTATGCCGACAAGCCGGTGGTGAAGGTGATCGACTTCGGCATTGCCAAGGCCACCCAGGGCGAGCTCACCGACCAGACGCTCTTCACCCGCTTTGAGCAGTTCATCGGCACTCCCGTCTACATGAGTCCCGAGCAGGCCGCGCTCAGCGCCGTGGGCATCGACACTCGCAGCGACATCTACGCGCTGGGCATTCTGCTCTACGAACTGCTGGTGGGTAAACCACCCTTAGATGCGAAGACGCTGGTCTCCGCCGGATACGAGGAAATGCGGAGGATCATCCGCGAGGTCGAGCCGGTGAAGCCCTCGTCGCGCCTGAGCACGATCATGGGTGAGGAGCGCACCTTGTTGGCCAAGGCGCGGCACGTTGACGAGGCGAAGCTCGGCAAACTCGTCGAGCCGGACCTCGACTGGATCGTGATGAAGGGCATCGATAAGGATCGCACGCGGCGCTACGAGACCGCGAATGCCTTCGCGCAGGATGTCGTGCGTTTCCTCGGCGACCAGCCGGTCACCGCCACGCCGCCGGGCGTGGCTTATCAGTTCCGCAAGTTCGCACGGCGGCGCAAGAAGATCCTTGCTGCGGCCGCGACCATCGTCGCGGTGTTGATTGCGGCGTCGGTGCTAAGCACTTGGCAGGCGGTGCGCGCGACGCAGGCGAAAGAGGCGGAGGTCAGAGAGCGGCTGACCGCCCAGGCCGCTCGAGCCCATGCGGAGACTCAGGAAAAGATCGCCGACACGGAAAGACGGCGGGCGGAATCGGAGTTGAGTCGCGCGGAGTGGCTTGTCTATGCCGGCAAGCTGACGGCGGCCCAGACGGACCTCGAGACCGGGAGAGGCGGCTTGGCGCAACAGTATCTCGGCGAGTGCCAGCCGAACCTGCGCGGCTGGGAGCACCGGTATCTTTGGACGCGGGTCAATGCCCTGCTGACGCTTTCCGGCCACAAGGATTCCGCGACGAGTGTGGCCTACAGTCCTGATGGAAAAACATCGTCACCGGCAGCGAGGATAATACCGCACGGGTGTAGGACGCGGAAACGGGTGAAAAGATCCTCGATCTGAAGGGGAACCAAGGGTTCGTCATGGACGTTGCCTACAGTCCGGACGGGACACGCATCCTCACAGGAAATGCGGATTGCACGGCCAGAGTCTGGGATGCCAATACGGGGCGGGAGTTGCTCTGTCTGGAAGGGCACTTGGATCGGGTGAGCAGCGTGGAATTCAGTCCGGATGGACAACGGATTCTCACCGGCAGTTGGGACCAAACCACGAAGGTGTGGGACAGCACGAGCGGCCGGACCATCTTCACCCTCAAGGGGCATGCTGCCTATGTACGCTCCAAAGGCCTCGCGGGTTACGTGCGCGCAGCCAAATTCAATCCGGATGGCACGCGCCTCGTCACCGCCAGTGACGACAAGACGGTGAAACTTTGGGACAGCGGGACGGGCTTGGAAGTTCTGACCCTTCGGAATCACACGAGGGAGCTTTTGAGTCTGGCAATGAGCCCCGATGGCACCCGGATCGCCGCCGGCACCGCAGGGATCCGCGGCGACTTGAAAATCTGGCATGCCCGACCATGAAATTCCCTGTCCGCTTTTTCCGCCCGTTTGCGCATGATTCAATAAGATGAACACTCAGGCGCAGGATCTGTTCGCCCGCGCGCTCGAACTGCCCGAGTCCGAGCGCGAGGCGTTCCACGCCCAACCCTGCGGGGCCACCGCCCCGACAAGACCGCCGGGGAGATCTGGACGGAATTCGACGCGAGGAAGCCATAAGTCGCTGGCAAATGGCGAAGAATTGAACCCGTTGCAAGCCCCCCGCCGGGCCGAAGGACTCGGTCGGAAAGTTTGCCCGTCTCAAGGTCGTTGTAATCCCCCCAGCAAAAAACTCCGAGTAGGGCAGCCTACAGACCAGACCCGTGATGCGGGAATGGCGGGGAAATTCAACAGCCACCAAAAAGACACCGTGAACCGTCGCAACTATCTCAAAACCAGCAGTCTCGCCGGCGCGGCCTGGGCCTGCGGCCTGCGCCCGGACGCCAGCTACGGCTTCGACGGCCCCAAAGGTGGCGACTTGGAGGCCGGTCTCGAACTGCTCAATTTGTGGGACAAGAAGCCCGAACCGGTCATCAAGCTCTACTCGGCGATCTACCAGTCGTTGGCCTCCAGTCCGGACGCGAGTTTCGCAGCCGTGGCTGGCGATGAAACCGTGCAGGCGCTCTGCAAGGAGCAAGGGATCACGCATTTCGGCGGGCCGATGCTGGGATGTCTCGCGCCCGACGGCGCGAAGGTCTGGCTGCGGACGACCCGGCCGGCCAAGGTGGAGGTAAGGGCCAAGATCAATGATGATGAAAAGACATTCGGTCCGGTGCACAGCACCTTGGAATCGGACCTCACCGCGATCGTCACGGTCACGGGGCTCAAGCCCGGCACGGTCACCCCATACCGCGTCCTTGTGGATGGCAAGGAGGTCGCCATCCCCGCGCACGCCGCCATCACGATCCCGGGGGGCGATCCATCGGAAAAAGCCTGCATCACCTTCGGAACCTGTCAGCACCGGTGGGGCATCGCCCACAAGGAAAACACCGGTGAAATCCTCAAGCGCGGACCGATGGCGATGCTCATGTATGGCGACATCGCGGTGCAGGACCGCAACAACAACCTCGGCATGCACCGCGCCGAC
>NEUO01000044.1 GCA_002304315.1 Verrucomicrobiia bacterium Tous-C4TDCM | reverse complement strand
GGGGATCGGGAGGGTCGCGAGCTCTTCCAAAGGGGGCTTGGGGAAGCGGAACCCGTGCGTGGGTGGTGGGGTTAAGTGGACCGGGGGGATGGCGCCAACTTTTAAAACAGGGCCGGTGCCTCCCAATGTCGTTTCCCCGACCGAAATCCATGCCTACAGTCGAGCCAACATGATCGAACTTTTCCGTGATCCCGAGATGGCCCGGGTCGGGCAGTACCAGAGCATCCTCGAGGGCGAGGGAATCGCGACCTTTGTCCGCAACGAAACCTTGTCCGGGACCGAAGTGGTGATCCCCGCGTTCTACCCGGCCTTGTGCGTGGTGGATGACGCGGACCACGCCCGTGCCATGGAGATCATCCGCTCTTATGAACAGGAAGTTCCGGGGAGCGAGGAAGAGATCAGATGTCCGAAATGCGGCGAGCTTTCGCCGGGAACCTTTTCGGTGTGCTGGAATTGTCAGGGGCCTTTGGGAGCGGGCGGGGGATAGCGTTCGGTCCGCGCTCGCTTTTCCACTTCGGCAGGATGATAGGGAGAGGAGGACCCGTGGGTCACGATCATGGAGCAATTCAGGGAATACGCCGTGCAAGCGGCCTTCGCGGCACTGCAATGCGCGGTGATCCAAGTCGGCACCTTGATCTCGACGATCCTGCTGCGCACCGCCGGCTATCCGGATCCGGCGGTGGACTGGCCATGGTTGCCGGTGCTGATCCGCGAGTGGGGGCCGCTGGCCTTTGCGATTCCCGGGGCGTGGGTGATCGCGACCATCCTGTTGGAACGGCGGGACGCGGGCGCGTTCACCAAGCGCTGGACGGTGGTGTCGGGCCTGGCGGTGACCGCCGTGCTGGTGGGGGTTTACCTCCTGGCCTCGCCCGGCCTGCCGGCGGCAGCGACGGGACCCGGCTGAACACGGCTCCCCGCCACCCGCTCCGGCCTCATCTCCCATCTACCATCTACCATCTACCATCCGCTCCCTTACCATCCCGCGCGGTTGTTGCGCTTCACGAATTGCTCGGCTTGCGGGCAGTTCGGGGATTTCATGCCGGGGCCGTCCCACTCCATGCGGACGCCTTCGCCGACGCGCAGGGCGATGCAGCCGAGCAGGATGATCTCGGTGAGGTAGCCGGCGATGTCGAAGTTCGAGTAGGCCGGGGTGCCGTTCTTCATCATGTCGAACCATTCCTGGTTGTGGCCCGGCGAGCGCGGGATGGTGACTGGCACGGCTTTCGCGGCCTCGTGGTCGTCGCCTTTGGTGAAGGTCTTCTCGCCCTGGAGCTGGATGAAAAACTGGCCGCCGTAGTCGTCGGGCGAGAACAGGATGCCCTTGTCGCCGATGATCAGGCAGCCGCTTTCGGGGAGCTTGCCGTTCATGGCGACGACGTCCTTGACGATGTTCGGGTAGGGACGCAGCGGCATGAACTCGCTCTTCGGCGAACCGTCGTACCACCAGAACTTGAGGGGAGGCAGGCCGTCGCGCTCGGGGAATTCGAAGCGGATGCGCGAGGTCAGCGGGTAGCTTTCGCTGTAGATGCGGGAGGCCATTTCGCACTCGACCACGGTCGGGTAGCCCAGCTTGAGGGCGCGGAAGGGCATGTTGACGGTGTGGCAGGCCATGTCGCCGAGGGCACCGGTGCCGAACTCGGTCCAGCCACGCCAGGCGAAGTCGTGATAGGCACCTTCGACATAGGGCCGCGGGGCGGCGGGCCCGAGCCAGAGGTCCCAGTCGAGGTGGGCGGGCACCGGGCTCTCGCCGGCCGGTCGGTCCATGCCTTGTTTCCACACCGGGCGGTTGCTCCAGACGTGGAGTTCCAGCGGCTTGCCGATCACGCCGGCCTGGATCACCTCGACCGCGCGGCGCAGGCCGTCGCCGGCGCTGCCCTGGTTGCCCATCTGGGTGGCGAGCTTTTTCTCGCTCGCAACGCGGCGGAGTTCGCGGGCTTCGAAGACGGTCTGGGTGAGCGGCTTCTGGCAGTAAATGTGCTTGCCCATATTCATCGCCATCATGGCGGCGGGGCCGTGCATGTGGTCGGGCCCGGAAATGACCACCGCGTCGATGGAGTCCTTCATTTCCTCCAGCATCTTGCGGTAGTCGGCGAACTTCTTCGCCTCCGGGTGCCGGCCGGCTTTCTTGTCGAGGAACCGCGAATCGACATCGCAGAGTCCGACGATCTGGCCGCCGCATTTGGCGGCGTCGTCCACGTCGCTGCTGCCTTTCCCGCCGACGCCGATGCAGGCGACGTTGATACGGCTGTTGAGGTTCTGGCCGCGGACGATGGCGGGGAAGCCGAGCATGAGTCCGCCGGTTCCGAGGGCGGTGCGTTGGAGGAACTGGCGGCGGTGGAGCGAGGGCATGGCGTGGGGATTTTTTCGGGGTGGAGTCGTGAAATCGGCGCGCGAGATGTTCGGCGTCGTGCAGGATACCTGCCGGACCGGTTTGCTCTTTCGCTGCCTTCACGCCCGAAGATCAGGAGCGTCTCCGCGGGCTCTACCTTAAGGAAGACCCTTGAGCCGGAGGATGGTCGGCTCGTTGCAATAGGGGCAGCGGAAGCTTCCCTTCAGGAGAATCGACAGGGCTACCCGGAGCCGGTGGCTGCCGAGAAACCGCTTCGCGCTGCTGTTTTTCGCGCAGCCCTTTCGCGAAAGCACGGGCATCAGGCACAAGGGGCACTTTGCCGCGGAGGCAACGAGCAACTGGATCAAGGCCAGCAGCAGAATCACCCCGACCAGGCCGAGGCCGTAGAGCGTTAGTTGCTTGTCGTTCGTCAAGAATGACGACAGGAAAAGGAACGCCGCCAGGGCGATCAGGAGGCGCTTGAGGCACAATAAAAGCGCCGCCATCCGGAGGCTCCGGATGGTGTGGGCGTGTCGCAGGCGATGCATGGAGTTTAGAGAGGGAGGCCGATTCGCAAGTTACTTGGATGACTGGCGGGTGGCTTGGGGAGTTTGATCAAAAGGATCCCCTGAGCAAACAAATTAACATGTAGCGGTAAGAAAGCAGGGGCTATGCCGATTGAGTAGGCTTGGACGGTTGTTGTGTCATAACTTGACCGGACGTCGGATCCGCGGGTAGAGCCCGGGTGCCGGCGTCTCTTTACTTCTGAACCGGAACAAGCGGCCGAAGTTGATCCCTTGGCGCAATCCGCCGTAGGGCAAACCGTCACGGGCGGCTTCAAAGGGGGATCCCCGGATGGATATTCTTGGAAGGGAAGTGTGATATTCGGTGATCGTGATCCGTTACCTCGGTGCCTAAGAGTTTCGCATGAAAAGTCTCGCATTCCTCCTTCCTGTGGCCGCGCTCCACGCCGCTGATGCCGATTGGCCGGTGTATCTCGGCGACAAGTCGAGCAGTCAATACTCGGCGCTGGCGCAGGTCACGCCGGAGAACGTGGGTAATTTGAAACAGGTTTGGAATTTCGCGGCGGGCGGGGCCGATGGCCAGAGCCGCTCGCAGGTGCAGTGCAATCCGTTGGTGATCGGCGGCGTGCTTTATGGAACTGCCCCAGACTTCCAGTTGTTCGCGGTGGACGCGGCGACGGGGAGCGAGAAGTGGCGCTTCGATCCGGCGAAGGAGGGTCTGCCGAAGAGCGGGGTGAACCGGGGTCTGGTTCACTGGGGGACGGGGGACGAGGCGCGGATTTTCTATGCGAACGACCGCTTTCTGCACGCGATCAACCCGCAGACCGGGAAGCGGATCGGGTCCTTCGGCAAGCAGGGGAGCGTCGACTTGAAGGAGGGTCTGGGTCGTGAGGCGGGGGGGCTGTATTTGACGGCGAACACGCCGGGCGTGATTTTCGGCGATCTTTTGATCATGGGCATGCGGCTGGGTGAAGGCCCGGCTCCGGCCGCGCCGGGGGCGATCCGCGCTTACAACGTCCGGACCGGCGAGCTGGTGTGGCGCTTTAATACCGTCCCGCAGCCCGGCGAGCCGGGGCACGAGACCTGGCCACCGGATGCCTACAGATCGGTCGGCGGGGCGAACGTGTGGACCGGCTTCGCGCTCGACGAGGCGCGCGGGCTGGTGTTTTGCCCGACCGGTTCGGCGGCTTTCGATTTCTGGGGAGGCAACCGCACCGGGCAAAACCTCTACGCCAACTGCCTGATCGCGCTCGATGCGAAAACCGGCAAGCGGGTCTGGCATTTCCAATTCGTCCACCACGACCTGTGGGACCGCGACCTGCCGGCCCCGCCGAACCTGGTGACGGTGACGCATGGAGGCAAGAAGATCGACGCGGTGGCTCAGGTGACCAAGTCGGGCCACGTCTTCGTGTTCGAGCGGGCGACGGGCAAGCCACTGTTCCCGATCGAGGAAAAGCCGGTGCCGCCGTCCGATATGCCGGGCGAGTCGGCTTGGCCGACCCAGCCGTTCCCGCTGAAGCCGGCTCCGTTTTCGCGGCAGGTGTTCTCGCGGGACCAGATCACCGACCTTTCACCGGCCGCGGCCAAGAGCGTGCTGGAGCGCTTCAACCGGGTGCGGCCGCACGTTCCTTTCGACCCGCCGAGCGAGCGGGGGACGATCGTGTTCCCCGGCTTCGACGGCGGCGCGGAATGGGGCGGCGCGGCGGCGGATCCGGAGGGCGTGCTTTACGTCAATGCCAACGAGATGCCGTGGATTCTGACGATGGTGCCGACCAAGGCGGAAGGGGCGTCGAGCGGTGCGGCGATCTATGCCCAGCTCTGCGCGGCCTGCCACGGGGTGGACCGCAAGGGCAACGGGGCGCAGAACGTGCCGGACCTTTCCACGGTGGCGGCGCGGCTCAAGAAGCCGGACGTGGTGGCCGTGTTAGGGGCGGGCAAGGGCGTGATGCCATCGTTCGCTTTTCTAACAGAGGCGCAGCGGCAGAAGGTGACCGATCACCTGTTCGGCGATGCTTCCAACGATCCCGGCCGGAAAGTGGAGCCGGGCGGCGAAGGAGACTTTGGCGCGATTCCCTACACGACCACCGGCTACAATCGCTGGCTCGATCCCGAAGGTTACCCCGCGGTGAAGCCGCCGTGGGGGACGCTGCACGCGATTGATCTCAACACCGGCGACTACCGGTGGAGCGTGCCGCTCGGCGAGTATCCGGAACTGACCGCACGGGGCATCCCCAAGACCGGCACCGAGAACTACGGCGGCCCGGTGGTCACGGCCGGCGGGCTGGTCTTCATCGCGGCCAGCCGCGACGAGCACATTCGCGCCTTTGATCGCAAGACCGGCAAGGAGCTGTGGAAGGCGAAGCTCCCGGCGGCGGGTTTCGCGACGCCCGCGGTGTATTCGGTGAACGGCCGGCAGTTCGTGGTCATCGCTTGCGGCGGCGGGAAAATCGGCACGAAGAGCGGGGACGCTTACGTGGCGTTCGCGCTGCCGGAGTGAGGGCTCAGAACGGGGCGGAAACTGACTACCAATGCGTGGTGTGGCCGTAATCTCCTGCTGGGGAACGAACCGAGGAGGCGCGAAGGTCGCAGAGGGTTCGCTGAGCTTGACGCATCAAAATCCTGCCTTTCTTCGCGTTCGCCTCCGCGACCTCCGCGCCTCGGCGGTTCGTTCCTTCATGATCAGTCTGGAAACTAGGACAAGCGGATCCCGCGCTCCCCCTTTGACAGCCGGGAATTGCCCGCTATTTTCGCCGCCCAATCACTTTTCCCATGAGCGAAGCCACACTCGAAACGCACTCCTTCCAGGCCGAGATCAAGCAACTGCTCGATCTGGTCGTCCACTCCCTCTACACCGACCGGGAGATTTTCCTGCGCGAGCTGATCTCGAACGCGTCGGACTCCCAGGAGAAGCTCCGCCATCTCCAGGGCACGGAGAAGGACATCCACGATGCCGCGCTGCCGCTGGAGATCCACATCACGACTGACACGGAAGCGAAGACGCTGACCATCGCCGATTACGGCATCGGGATGACCCGCGGTGAGCTGGTGGAGAATCTCGGGACCATCGCGCACTCCGGAACGAAGGCCTTCCTCTCCGCAATGAAGGACAGCGGAAACTCGCCGGCCAACATGATCGGCCAGTTCGGCGTCGGTTTCTACGCCGCCTTCATGGTCGCGGACAAGGTGGAGGTTTTCAGCCGGTCGTGGCGCGAGGACGGCGAGGAACTGCTGTGGACCAGCGACGGCGTCAGCGGCTACTCGATCGAAGAGGCGAGCGGCTTGCAGCGCGGGGTGAAGGTCGTGCTCCATCTCAAGGAAGAGCACGCCGAGTATTCCGAGGAAGCGCGGGTGAAGCACCTGATCGAGCGCTACAGCAATTTCGTCGGCTTCCCGATCCATCTCAACGGCGAGCGGATCAACCAGGTCGAAGCGTTGTGGCTGAAGAACAAGTCCGACGTCACCGAGGAGGAATACAAGGCCTTCTACGAGTTCACCTGCCACGCCTACGAGGCCCCGTCCTACCGCCTGCACTTCAGTGCCGACGCGCCGATCGCGATCAACGCCCTCATCTTCGTTCCGAACGAAAACATGGAGCGCTGGGGCATGAACAAGACCGAGCCGGCGGTCGCGCTCTATTGCAAGAAAGTGCTGATCGATCCCGCGCCCAAGGGGCTGCTGCCGGACTGGATGCGCTTCCTCAAGGGGGTGATCGACAGCGCCGACATCCCGCTGAACATCTCGCGCGAGACGATGCAGGACAGCGCGCTGGTCAAGAAGCTGGGCAGCGTGATCAGCAAGCGGGTGGTGAAGATGTTCGAGAAGGAAGCCGAGGCGGATCCGGAGAAATTCCAGGCCTTCTACAAGAAGTTCGACCGCTTCTTCAAAGAGGGCGTGGCGATGGACTACGCCAACAAGGACGGGCTGGCCAAGCTGCTGCGCTTTGAGTCGTCGATGACGGAGGACGGCAAGCTGTCGAGCTTCGCCGACTACCTGACCCGCGCGAAGGACGGGCAGGACAAGATTTACTACCTGGTCGGCGCGAGCCGCGCGCAGTTGGAGACCAGCCCCTATGTGGAAGCCTTCAAGGCTCGCGGGCTCGAGGTGGTTTACTTCACCGACGCGGTCGATGAATACGTCGTCGAGACGCTTGGCGAGTTCGAGGGCAAGAAGCTGGTCAGCATCAGTCACTCGGGCGTCGAACTCGACGACAGCGACGCGGAAGGCGAGGCGCTCGGCGCGGAAGAGACTGAAAAGCTCTGCGCTTTCCTCAAGGAGGAGCTGGGCGACAAGGTCACCGCGGTGGCGAGCGGCAAGCGGCTGGTCGACAGCCCGGTGATCGCGCTGGTCCCGCAGGACGGCATGACCCCGCAGATGCGGCGGATGATGAAGGCGATGGACGAGAACTTCAAAGACGAGGTGAAGGTCGAGCTGGAGATCAACCCGCGGCATCCGCTGGTGAAGAAGCTGGCCGAGACGCGGGAGTCGAATCCGGAGCTGGCGAAGATGGTGGCCAGCCAGTTGCTCGACAACGCGCTGATCGCCGCCGGCCTGCTTGAGGACGCGCGCGACACCGTGAAGCGGATGAACGCGCTGATGGAGAAGGCGATGGGGTGACCGCGGGGGCCGGGAGCGTCGGTCTTCGAACTGCCCCCCGGGACCGCCGGTCCTCAGATCGGCTCGTGCGGTCCCCGGCGGCCCGGCCCGCATGGATTCTCACAATCACCGCGGAGTTCTTTGCGGGCGAAGCTTGCCGGCGGTTTTTCGGCCCAACCCGGAGAAGAGCGCTGTTAGGGACCATTCGGGCCGGTCTGAGGACCGGCGGTCCCGGGTGGAGGCCCGGCTACCTCAGCTCCGCCGCCGTCCACGGCCGGCCGCTGCGGTCCTGAGTGGTCTCGCGCTGCTTCTTGACCAGGTCGGGGAAGACGGCCGGGGCCTTGTTGCTCCACACGTTGCGGACGTAGGTGGCGATATCGGCGAGCTTTTGGTCGGTGAACATCGGGTTCATCCCGAGCGCCGGCATGTCAGCGGTAGGGGTATAGGTTTGACCCGCGACGGTGATCGGGCCGGTCATGCCGTGAAGCATGATCTTGATCAGGACTTCCGGCTTGCCGGTGACCCACTCGGACTCGTCAAGCGGCGGGCCGAGAGCCTGGACGCCGGAGCCATCGGGGCCGTGGCAACTGAAGCAGACGGCCTCGCCGGCGTAGAGCGCCTTGCCGCGTTCCCAGGAGGCGAGTTCGGCACCCTTGAGCGAAGGGCCTTTCGGGCCTTTGGCGGCGGCATTCTTCTCGCCTTGGTCGAGCCAGGCGACAAGCGCCTTGTCCTTGGTGTCGGCGAGCGCCTTGAACGCGGCTTCGTGGCCGTGGAGGCCGGAGATCGCAGCTTCGCGGACGAAGCGGGTCTTCGACTGCCCCTTGAGCAGGCCGGCGAGCGATTCCAAAGCCGCCGGGGTGCCGGCGGTGCCGAGGGCGCGGGCGAGGTAGGGGGCCGCTTCGGGAGCGGCAGGCTTCAACGCGGCGAGCCCGCCTTGTAGCTTGGCCATTTCGTCGGTGGCAAGCCGGGTGCAGGCCCACAGGGCAGACGATTGAACCTTGGCGTCCTTGTCTTTCAAGGCATCCACGAGGTGCTCGGCCTTGAGCGCCCCCATGCCTTCGAGCGACCAGATCGCATGGACCTGGGCAATCGGCTGGCCGCTGGCGGCGAGCTTGGCGAGGAGAGGAATGGTGGCGGGATCCTTGCGATCGACGAGGACGCGCTGGGCGGTCTCGCGGTGCCAGGAATTCGCGTGCATCAGCATCTTCACGAGGTCGAGGCCCTGCAGCGCGCCGATGTCGACCTTAGGCTCGAGTTTCCCGGAAGTACTACGGACGCGATAGATGCGGCCGTGGCCGAAGCCCGGCTTGTCGAGGCCGCGGGCGAGGTTCTGCTTCCGGAGGTAGCTGGTCTGGTAGGTCTTGTGCTGGATGATGCCGTGATACATGTCCACCAGATAGAGCGAACCGTCGGGGGCGGTGTAAGCATTCACCGGCCTGAAGCGCTCGTCGGTGGAGGCGAGGAATTCCTTTTCGCCAAGCGGGTGGCCGCCGGATTGTTTGCCGTCCTTCTCGTCGATCTTGACCGCTTTGACCAGGTTGGCGACGGACTCGGTGGCGAACCCGGTGCCATACCAGTCCTTGGGGAAATTGGTGCCGCGATAGACCGTCATCCCGGCGGCGGCGGTGCAGTTGATCAGCTTGTGGGTCTTCGGGTCGAGCGTCTGCTCGTTGTAGCCGTTCGCCTTCGACATGTAGGCGCGGTTGACGGCGGGGGTCACGCGGATCGGCCAGGTGCGGTTGCTGCCGAGGGCGTTCATGTCGTTGTACTTCGGCTTCACCGCCGGGTTGGCGGTCAGCAGGTTGGGCGCGAGGCTTTCGCCGAACAGGAAGGCGGAGTTGTGATTGTGATAGAGGCGGCCCCAGTCGTCGCGGGCGATGCCCCACTGGCCGCGGAAGAAGGTCGGCTCGATCACCCACTTGCCGTCCACGCGGCGCAGGCGCTTGTCGGACTTGGCGAGGTAGAGGTAGTTGTCGAGGTTCGGCATCAGGCCGTTCGGCTTGTGCTCGACGTTGCCGCCGCCGTTGAACTTGTCGTCGATCACTTCCGGCACTCCGACCGGCTTGAGGCCGTCGCGCTTGGCCCACATCAGCCGGTGTTCGTCGAGGAACAGGATCCCATCGTTGAAGACGGTCACGGCGCGGGGCAGCAGGACCTTGTCGAGGAAGACGGTTTTCTTATCCACCTTGCCGTCGCCGTCGCTGTCTTCCAGCACGCTGATACGGCCTTCCGGGATGTTCTCGCCCTTGCCGTCGATGTCCGGCATGTAGCCGCGCAATTCGCAGACCCAGATGCGGCCGGCGGGATCGAAGTCGAGGCAGACCGGCTTGTCGACCAGCGGTTCGGTGGCGACGGGCTCGATCACGAACCCGGGCGCGATCTGGAAGCTTTTCAAGGCGTCGTCAACCGACAGGACCGGCGAGGGCGGGATTTCGCTCTCGGGGACCACCGGGGCCATGTTGTCGTGCCCTTTCCGATCTCCTTGTTGGGCGGCAAGCGGAAGGGTGCCGATCAGGGCGGCGACGAGGGTGTGCGGGCGCATGGCTTTTTGGGTTACGGGTGGGACGGGCGGACTCTTCCTGCTCGGGAAGGGAAAGTCAAAATCTGTATGACAGGAGTGACGGCGACGAGTTTCGAAGAAGTGACAGGAAGGCGGGAATTCAAGGGGGAATCTCGTACTCGCCAAATCGCCAGGCCGGTGCATTTTGGAGTCGTGAAAAAGCTCCATTTCCTACTGCCTGCATACGCGGCCTTGGTTTCCTGCGACAAGAACTCCTCCGCCGGCGCCCCCAAGGCGGTGGAGGTGAGAGAGGAAGTCGTGGCGATCCCGTCGCCGGAGGATCCGAAGACGCCGGGCGAGCACCTCGACAAGGCGCTGCAGAAGACCGGCCAGGGGCTCCAGGTGGCGGGCGAGAAAACGGAAGAATGCCTCAAGACCGCGAAAGAGAAGACCGAGGCGGGCTTGGACAAGGCGGCGGAGGCGACCGGGAAATTCCTCAAGCGCGTGGGCGAGGAGATCGAGAACCAGGCGGAAAAGCCGGTGCCGCCGGTGGAAGAGCCTTGAGGAGATTGTTCTTCGAGGCTGCGGGCTGAAGGACCGTCTTCGCTCCGCAGAGGGATGGAGAGGGCCGGGAGGCACCATTCCACCGAGATTGGGCGGATGGCTTATGGGGACCGTTCGGCCGGTCGCAGACCGGCGCTCCCGGGGGGGGCTCTGGCCCGGCAGTCAGAGCATGGCCTTGAAGGTGGCGAGGGCGTCGGCGTAGGTGGACGCGAGTGAGTTATCGGGCTCCAGTCGCGAGCCGGCGGCGGGCTTGCAGAAGTCGGAGCTGAGGCGGGCGAGGTCGTGGCCGCAGGCATGGGCGGCGCGCAGAGCGGCCCCGAGGCCGGCACCGTTGGCGATGGCGAAGCGTTCGACCGGGGCTTGGAAGATGTCGGCGACGAGTTGCGCGATGCCGTCGTTCTGCGAAGCACCGCCGGTGAGGCGGATCAGGTCGGCCTTCTCGCCGATCCACTGGCTGTGGAGGCGCATGTTGAGGAAATGGCCTTCGAGGAGGGCGCGGACCTGGACCGGCGCGGGGGCATCGGCGGGGAAATTTCTAACAGGGCCGTCGAAGTCGCGGCGCGGGGTGATTTCGGGGCCGAAGAAAGGGAGCATCTGCTGGCCGCCGTTGCCGGCGGGGGTCAGGGCTAGGCCGTCTTTGTCAAAGGCCGACCAGCCGAGGCCGAAGGCATCGCGCAGTGCCTCGCGGGCCAGCGAGCCGTTGCGGAAACAGATCAGCGACATGAAGCCGCCGGCCGGATTGCCGAAGACGTGGCCGAAGCCTTGCGGGTCGGTGACCGGTTTCTCCATCGCGGCGAAGAAGGTGTCCGAGGTGCCGAGCGAGATGACGATGGTGCCCGGTGCGGTGGCACCCATGCCGACCAGCGACGAGGGATTGTCGCCGGTGGAAAGAACGACCTGGCAGTCGGGCGAGAGGCCGAACTTTTCGACGAAGTAGTCCGACACGAAACCGGCGAGGGTGGTGCCGGCGGCGGCGGGCGGAAGCTTGGCGCGGAGGTTGGGCGCGGTGGCATCGAGCAGGGCGTCGTCCCAGTCGAGCGTCTGCAAATTGAGCAGGTTCATGCCCGCGCCGTCGCCGCGGTCGATGGCGATCGACTTGCCGGCCAGCACCGAGCCAACGAAGGAACTGACGAGGTGGATGACGGCGGTCTTTTCGTAAGCGGCGGGGTCCTGTTTGAAGAAGCGGCGGATCTGCGGACCGGTGAAGCGTTCGACGGCGATCGAGCCGGACTTGCGGCAGACCTCGGCATTGCCGCCGACCGCCGCGGCGATCTCGGCGCACTCGGCACCGGTGGACGTGTCCATCCAGATCGGCGCGGTGGCGCGGGTGAGGGCACCGGAAAGTTGACCTTCGAGGGATTCGGCGGCCTTCAGCGACCCGAGGCGGGATTCCAGGGTGTCATCGAAGTAGAGCGAGCCGTGCTGCTGGCCGGAACAGGCGACGGCGGTGATCTGCGAGAGGTCGAAGCCGTCGGCGAGTTGGGCGAAGACCCCGTCGATCGCCTCCATCCACATCCGCGGGTCGGCGTGGACCTCGCCGTCCTTGCCGCCGGGGATGAAGCCGCTGGGCGACTGGTAGGCGGGCAGGGCGCTGCCGAAGTTCACCGAGACCTCGCGGACGATCGCGCCGCTGGCGGGGTCGATGACGAGGGCGGAGAGCGACTGGGTGGAGGAATCGAGGCCGAGGAACATGCGCTTTAGAAACCAGAGGCGAGAGGCAAGAGACCAGCAGGAAACATGGCATGATCGGCTACCGGGTGCGCGGAGGCTCCGCCCCGCAGAAGCACGGGTGGGTCACGCTTCGGCAATTCGGGATGGAATGGGCGGTGGGTTTTGTTGGACCGTTCTGCGGGCCGGAGGGTCCGCGTCCCCGGTGGAGGCTCATAGGCCCAGTTCCTGGCGGAGGGACTCGAAGAGCGGGTCGCAGGGGAATGGACGGGCGGATGGCTGGCGCGCAGGGAGTTGGTGGATCTTCGGCTGCGGAGGGCTGCTGCGGATGGTGAGAACCTGGAGATGCGGCGTGGACTTGGGGACCGTTCTGCCGGTCCGAGGATTGTCGGCAGAAGAAGGATGGAAGTGGCCGACCATCTCCGCTGCGCTGCGGTTGGCGGTCCCGGGGAGGTGGGCGTTCATGGGGCGGGCTGGGTTTGGGTGGTTTCTTCCGAATCGGCCTTCGGCAGGACCTTGTCGGCGGAGTCGATCCAGTGCTGGAGGAAGAACTTCTTCTCATCGGTGAGGAAGCGCTCCGAGGTGCCGATGATCGGGCGCAGCGAGGTGCTCATTTGCAGGGTCACGACGAGGAAGATCCCGGCCCACAGCAGGACCGGACCGTTCGAGGTGGCACCGCCGGCCGCGACGGCGCTTTTGAGGAAACGGAAGCCGAACAGCAGGGCGACGAACCACGGGATCAGCGCGAGCAGGCCCATGAAGCTGTAGGAACGCGTCGCCTGGGTGAAGATCCACACCGCGGGGGCGAAGCCTAACAGCAGCACCCCGGCCAGTGCCAGCATGCCGGCCAGCGTCGCGGCGAGTTGGCCGGCTCCGGCGCGGGAGCCGGCGAGGCAGGAGAAGATGTAGAGGCTGGGAAAGCAGATCAGTCCGGCGATGAGAAGGCCGGCGGTGATCTTCAGCGGCGCGGCCCAGAGTTGTTCCTTCATCGCGAAGCTGCCGAGCACCAGGCCGAAGACAAGCATCGAGCCAACGGCGATCGCGAGGAAGCGGCCGAGCGCGCCGTTGCCGGGCTCGGCGAGTCGCTGGACGAGGGCGCGCGGGCTGCGGAGCAGGGCTTCGAACAGCGCGCGGGTGTCGAGTTTCTCCGGCAGCGCGGGCTCGGCAAAGGGCGGGGTCGGGATGAAGGGCGGTGGTTGCGGGATGTCGGTGTTCATGGTGTTACAGGTTGGGATCGGGGAAAGAGAACGCGGCAGATCGGGACGGCGACGAGGAAGGCCAGCGGGACCAGCGCGATCAGGGCGAGGTGAATGTTTCCGCCGGTGAACCGGTTCAGGGCGTGCCACACCGCCTCAAGGAAGCTGCCGTTCATCGGGTCCTCGCGGAGGAACTGGACGGTGAGTCGTGGCGTCCCGAAGAAGGGTCGGAGAATCCACGAGAACTGCATGCCGAGGATGCCATTGCCGGCGAGCCAGGCGAGCATGGTGAGGCTGGCGACGGAGGTGGAAGCGCAGCGCTCGCGCAGGATGCGGTGGAGCGACAGCGTGCCGGCGATGCCCGCGACGGCGATGAGCAGGACGTGGAAGAGCAGGTAGCCGGAATGAGCGGAGGCGGCATACTCGGAATCCGGCGGCGGGGCATCGAGCGCGAGCATCAGGGTCACCGGCGACAGCGAGCCGAGAATCAGCGCGGAGACCGCGAAGGCGCTGAGCAGGGCGAGCAGCGACTGGCGGAAACCGAGTCCGCCGAGCAGCAAGCCGAGCAGACCGTTGAGCATGCCGTTGCAACCAAGGGTGCAGGCAACGAGCAGCGGCATCTTGATCGCGACATAGACGCCCATCTGCGGCGAGCGCCAGAAGCCGGTGGTGAAGCCGTAAGCCGCGAGGGCCAGCGCGGTGAGGCCGGCGATGCGCGCGATCCTTCCCGGCGACGGGTCGTCGAGCAGTTCGGCATCGGGTTGCAGCAGGCGGCGGATCACTGAGGAGGATGAAGAACTCCCCGGGTGAAGCGGTGATGAATGGCGGGTGAAATTCGTGGCGGGCCAGTCGATGAGAGTCGCAGGCCCTCGGACTGCTTGGAATCATCGAAGCAGTCCAAGAGCGGCGCTACGGGTTTGGGCGGGGCTTGTCTCCGCAGGTGGAGGCGGCCCGACAGGATCGAATGGCGGCCAAAGAGCCCGCGGAAGCCCATTGCGTCGGCCGATATCTCGACCAGCTTCGATGATGACCGTTCCCTTCCGCTTTGCGTCCCTTCCCGGTGCCTTGTTCCTTTCCCTATCTGGTCTGGCGGGGGCAGCCGACGAGGCTGTGACGCGTCCGTCAGAGCTCCACCTGAAATTCGACGGCGATGCTGCCGAACCGAAGTGGACCGCGCAGAACGACAGCGTGATGGGGGGCGTCTCGAAAGGTGGCGCGGTGGTGCGCGACGGCGTGCTGGCATTCACAGGGTCCCTCTCGCTGGAGAACAACGGAGGTTTCGCCCAGGTGCGCATTCAAAATCTCGACCGTGATTTGTCGGGGAAGAAAGGGGTGAAACTCCGGGTCATGGGTGATGGCCGGACGTATCAGTTGCGTCTGGCGACCGATGCCCGCCACCGCGGATCGCGAATTTCGTACAGCGTGGAATTCCCGACCACGGCCGACCGCTGGACGGAGGTCGAGGTGCGCTTCGCTGATCTGAAACCGAGCCATCACGGCAACGCGCTGGACGGTCCGCCGGTCAATCTCTCGCAAGTTGAGGAGATGAGTTTTCTGATCGGTGACAAGCGCGAGGGGCCGTTCGCACTGAAAGTCGACTGGCTGAAAGTCGAATGAGGGGCGGCTTATGCGACTAGTCCGCAACTTTCCGCCTCGGCTCATACCGTGTAACGGCGAGTCCTGAGAGGATCAGCACAACGCCTGATCCCCAGTAGATCAGTCCATCGTTCCACCAATAGTATCTCCCTCCGGCCCATTCGATGGCATGCCGGATTCGAGGCCATGAGCTAAAATCAAGAGCCGCATCTCCGCCTTCTTGCTGCGCCATGACCGTGCTGACGCGCTCGCTGGCTTGCGATAGCACGTGCTGGGTTGTCCAGTAACGTGAACACGCGAAGGTGAACAGATTCGTGCCGATGAGCACGAGGAGTAGAGCAATGATGTGCTTGGCTTTCACTGGGCTTTGACAAATTCGAACCGGAAAAGCAGACTCGCGAGTTGGGTGTTCTTATTGGGGACCGTAGCCCGTCCCTGAAGGCGCTCCAAGATGGAAATCAGATCTGTCGAGCATGGGGAGCGGGTGATCCATGAAGGTCATGGGGGCTGTGTCACTCGCCAGCAGGCTGGCGGAGGGAAAGCGGCAGCAGGCTGCCGCAGTCCAAGGGAGCTAAGCGAGGACCGGAAGGCTCAGTCGGGCGGTGGTGCCGCCGCCTTCGCGGGCTTCGAGGGCGACGCTGCCGCCGTGGAGTTCGGCGGCTTCCTTGACGAGGGTCAGGCCGAGGCCGGTGCCTTTGCGGCCGGAGCCGTGGTGCTTGAGCGAGTAGAAGCGCTCGAAGATCTTGTCGGTCGCGTAGTCCGGGATGCCGGGTCCGCGGTCGGAGATGGAAACGGTGCCGTCGGCCTGAAGTACGATGTCCACCGTGGATCCGGCGGGGGAGAAATCGATGGCGTTCTCGAGCAGGTTGGTGACGGCGGAGCGGAGGATGAAGGCATCGCCGCGGACCGGGACGGGCGTTTCGGGCAGCGTTACCGCGAGGGTGACCTTGGCCAGGTCGGCGGGCGGGCGGGCCTGGTCGATGGCGCGGGCGACGATCGGGCCGAGATCGACGGGGTCGGCGCCGTCGAGGCTGCTGCGGCCTTCGAGGGCGGAGAGTTCGAGCAGTCGGTTGAGCAGGCGCTCGGCGCGGCCGGACTCGGCGCGGATGTTTTCGAGGAAACGGTGGCGGTCGGCGGTCGGCATGTCCTCGCCGAGCAGCTCGGCCGCGCCGCGGATGGCGGCGAGCGGGCTCTTCATCTCGTGGGTCAACGTCTGGACGTAGCGCTCGGCGTAGCGGCGGCCTTCCAGCGCCTCGCGCATCGATTCGAGGGCGCGGGCGAGGGTGTTGACTTCCTTGCCGGCCCCGAGTTTCGGCAGCGGCGGGCGTTTGCCGGACTCGATCTCGCGGGCGTATTCGGTGAGCCGGCCGACCGGGAGATACTGCCAGATGAAGACGGCGGTCACCAGGAACAGGATGCCCGCCCCGACGAGGCCGGTGCCCCAGTAGATGCCGCGGCGGCGGGCATCGACGATGGGCAGTACGTCGGCCTGCGGCTTGTAAACCGTGAGCACGCCGAAGGGGTTCTCCCGCGGGCCGACCAGCGCGCCGACATGGAGGACGGAGGAGAGCGGGTTGTCCTCATTGGTGCGGCTACTGCGGGCACCGTACTTGCCGTTGAGCGTATAGAAGACGTCGCGCTTCATCGAGAAGTCCATGCCTACCAGTTTGCCGCCGGAATCGAAGAGGACGATGCCCTTGGCGTCGGTGAGGTAGGCGCCTAGGCCGACCTGTTGCTTGAGGTGCTGGTGGATGTCGGCGGTGAATTTTCGCTTCGATGCGCCCTTGAAGGCCTGCTCAAAGCGTTCCTTGTCGAAGCCTCCCGCTTTCAAATCGGCCTCGACGAAGGCGGCGAGCAACTGGGCGGCGTCGACCATCGACTCCTCGGTCGCCTGGTAGGTTTGCGGCTCCACGACCGAGAGCTGCTGGCGGACCAGCAGGTAGAAGCCCGCGCCGATGATCAGGGCGATGACGAGAAGGGTGACGCGGGTGAGGCGCATGCGGGGAAGAAGAAGTTCCAAGTGGGGAAGTTCCAAGTGCCAAGGGGAAGAAGTTCCAAGATGAGAAGTTCCAAGTGCCAAAGAACAGCCGTGGGATCCGGAACGCTCAGGTTCTTGCTGCCTTTGTTGGCACTTGGCACTTCATAACTTGGAACTTCCGCCGCTACGGCACGAACAGGTAGCCGAGGCCGCGGCGGGTTTGGATGAAGTCCTCGGCCCCGGCTTTGACTGCGCGGAGCTTGGCGCGGATCGACTTGATGTGGGCGTCGATGGTGCGGTCGGTGACAGCACCGGGATCGGCCCAGGCGTGGTCGAGGAGCTGGTCGCGGCTGAGGACGCGGCGCGGGTTCTTGAGGAAGACGAGAAGGAGCTTGTACTCGTGCGCGGTGAGATCGAGCTCGCTGCCGTGGCAGTGGATGCGCATGGCATGGGCGTCGTGCTGGAGCGGGCCGGCGGGGAGATCGGGCTTGGCGGCGGCGGCCGGTGCGGGGGCGGTGCTGGCGGTTTGCGAGCGGCGGAGGATGGCGCGGATGCGGGCGACGATTTCGCGCGGGCTGAAGGGCTTGGTGACGTAGTCGTCGCCGCCGAGTTCGAGGCCGAGGATCCGGTCGACCTCGCCATCGCGGGCGGTGAGGAAGAGGACGGGCACGGACGAGCTTTCGCGGAGCTTCTTGCAGACTTCGAGGCCGGTCATGTCGGGCAGGCCGATGTCGAGGATGGCGAAGTCGAAGGACTTGGCCGCGAAGGCATCGAGCGCCGCCTGGCCGGTCAGCGCGTGGTGGACGTCGAAGCACTCGGTCTTCAAGGCATAGACCAGGGTGTCGGCGATGGCGGGTTCGTCTTCTACGAGCAGGACGTGCATGGGCGGCATGAAAAGGAGGCGCTGGGGAAGGAGCGTGGGGCGAGTGTGAAGAATCGGTGAATCCGGGGCGAGCGGGGAATTTGGGGGGAGCGCTGGCTTGAGCCGGCTTGGACGGTGGGGATGGGAGAGGTTGACTGGGTCCGTCGCTCCGTTTGAATCGGTTAGTTCCTGCTGTTTTGGCGATGCGGGCTTTGATTCGATGCGGGCAGGGAGGGACCGTTCTGCCGGTCTGAAGACCAGCGCCCCCTGCTTAAAGATCATCCGGTGATCGGCCGCATTTCGCTCGAGTCTTTCAGGTCCACGCCGCTGAAACCGAGGCGGCGGGATTCTAACAGCAGCCACGAGATGCGATGCGCCGCGGCGGCGGGCGGGAGGCCGGCAGGGCGGATGTTGGAGACGCAGTTGCGCTGCGCATCGCTGTTGCCGGGGCGCGGGTCGTGGACGAGGTAGGCGCCGAGGCTGTCGGGCGAGCCGAGGCCGGGACGCTCGCCGAGCAGGATGAGGGCGGCGCGGGCACCGAGCGCGTGGCCGATTTCGTCCTGCAAGGCGACACGGGCGAAGGGTGCGATGACCAGCGGGGCGAGGTTCCATTTGTCTAACAGCGGCAAGAGTGCTGCCAGAAGAGGCGGACCCTGGAGATGCGCGGCGCTGGCGGAGAGGCCGTCGGCAAGGATGACGACAAAATCGAATCCATCAGCGGTGCGGCGGGCGATGAGGCGCTCGTTTGCTTCGGGCGAGAGCTGCCGCCCGAGGTCGGGGCGCTGGAGGTAAGTCGGACGGTCGAGGGCTTGCGAGGGGGCGAGGAGGATGGGCCGACCGTGGGATTCCAGCTCGAGAGCGAGCATGGCGGGATCAAAGGGCTGGTGGACAGCGTCGCGGGCCCGGGCGTGGGAGAGGCGGAAGTCGAGCAGTTCGCGGTGCGGCAGCGAGCCGCCGGCGCGTCCGAGCGCGACCCGGGCGCTGGTCCATTTCCGCAGGGGATGGGCGGGGAGGTCGCTCATGGTGCGAGGAGTCCGAGGGTTTGCGCGGCGTCGGCCAGGGCCCGCGGATTTTCGCGGAGGCGGCCGCGGGAGTCGGTGATGCCGTGCGTTTCCAGCCAGGACTCGAACTCGGGGGCGGGACGCTTTTGCAGCACCTGGCGGAGGTAGTGCGCATCGTGAAAGGAGGTCGATTGGTAGCCGAGCATGATGTCGTCGGCACCGGGGACGCCCATGATGTAGTTGCAGCCGGCGACGCCTAACAAGGTGAGCAGGTTGTCCATGTCGTCCTGATCCGCCTCCGCGTGGTTCGTGTAGCAGACGTCGCAGCCCATCGGCAGGCCGAGCAGTTTGCCACAGAAGTGATCTTCAAGGCCAGCCCGGGTGATCTGCTTGCCGTCGTAGAGGTATTCGGGGCCGATGAAGCCGACGACGGTGTTCACGAGCAGCGGCTGGAATTCACGGGCCACGGCGTAGGCGCGGGCCTCCATGGTCTGTTGGTCGATGCCGTGATGGGCATTGGCGGACAGCGCGCTGCCCTGGCCGGTCTCGAAATACATGACGTGGTCGCCCATGGTGCCACGCTTGAGGGAGAGCGCGGCGTCACGGGCTTCCCGGAGCAGCGCGAGGTCGATGCCGAAGCTTTTGTTCGCCGCTTGTGATCCGGCGATCGACTGAAAGACGAGATCGACGGGAGCCCCTTGTTCCATGGCACGGAGCTGGGTGGTGACGTGGGCGAGGACGCAGGATTGGGTGGGGATTTCGTAGCGATGGATGAGCTCGTCCATCAGGTGAAGCAGCGAGCAGGTGGTCGATACCTGGTCGGTGGCCGGGTTGATCCCGATCACCGCGTCGCCGCAGCCCATCAGCAGGCCGTCGAGCATGGAGGCCGCGATGCCTTTGAAGTCATCGGTCGGGTGGTTCGGCTGGAGCCGCACCGAGAGCCGGCCGGGGAGCCCGATCGTGTTGCGGAAGCGGGTGACGACCTGGCATTTCGAGGCGACGAGAATGAGGTCCTGGTTCGCCATGATCTTGCTGACGGCGGCGACCATTTCCGGCGTGAGGCCGGGGGCGACGGCGGCGAGTGCGAGGTGGTCGGTTTCGTAGTCCAGCAACCAGTCGCGGAACTGGCCGACCGACATCGGGGACAGCGGATGGAAAGCGCGTGCGTCGTGGCGGTCGACGATCAGTCGGGTGACTTCATCGTCTTCGTAGGGGATGAGGAGGTCTTCGAGGAAATGCGCGAGAGGAAGGTCGGCGAGGACGAACTGGGCGGCGACGCGTTCCTCGGCGGATCCCGCGGCGAGGCCGGCGAGCGAGTCGCCGGAGCGGTACGGCGTGGCTTTCGCCAGAAGCGTACGGAGATCGGCGAAATGGTGTGAGCTGCCGGCGAGGGTGATGCTCCAGGGCATGGAGGAGCGGTAGCAGGAGGCGCGCCGGGCGGCGATGGGTGAATTGCTTTCCGGTCTTGAATTCGACCCGAGGCGGGCGAATCAGGAGTGTCGATGTTCACCCGTGGCAATGAGAAGTCGGTTAAGAAAATGCGGTGACGTCCGGGTGCGACAACGGCACCGGCGGGTCAGATGTCGGGATCGAATTTGAATTGGAAGAAGAAGCGGACTGGACGGCTGCCAATCGTACTGTCGTAGAAGCGGATGCGGCGCACGCTGCCGTCATCGGAAAGCACCATCCGGTTCACAGTTGCGATCCTCCACTGGGTGAGATCAAAGGAGAAGAAGGCATCCATTGACAACCGGTCATCAACGGCCGGATCAACCTCGACGACCACTGAAGCGCTGCTTCCGATCATTGGGATCAAAGGAAACGGTGGGGACGTGAAGCGTTGGTAAGGTTCGAGCAAAAGTGGCGAGGGCTGATCGGCGACCGCAGGGTTTGTCCCACGCCAGAGTTCGAAGGCGTTTGAGCGACCGTCAGAGTCGGGGTCGGCGTCGAAGCCGATGAGCGCCGGGTCGTTTTCTTCCGGAAATGCACCGGATGGCGAAGTGAGCAAAGATTCAACGATCTCCTCGTTGGTATCCACAAGATCAGTGAGACGGACGACGAGGAAGATCTCCGAACTGTGGACGCCATCCGAGGCACGGAGCGTGAGGAGGTAGTTTGATTGCGTCTCGCGGTCCAAGGATGCGTTCACCTTGAGCTCGCCGGTCCGCGGGTCCATTGCGAATGGAACGGAGGGGTCGGCAATCGAGTATTGGACGATCGCACCTTCGGGGTCGTAGGCATGGAAAGCAGCGACGAGGGTGGCGGATGCCGCGTTTTCACCGACAGCGGCGTCTCCGACCGGGGAAACAAACACAGGAGCCCGGTTCGCGATGCCGGAAAGCCCGCGGGCGAAATCGGTTAGCGTGACGGAGTTGGCCGAGTAGCGGACGACGAAGCTTGTGAGGCCATCGACCGTGTGGAGACGATCGCCATCGGAAGCATTGAGGAAGGCGCCGGTCACCCCTCCCGGTGAACTGACGATGGTGAGGGTATCGCTGCCGGACAGGTTGGTGGCATCCCCGAGGAGGTCGAGACGCAGGGTGGCGCCGTTCAGTTGGCAAGTTCCCGGGGTGACGGACAGCAGGTCGTGGTCGGAGGCGGAGGCGATTTCGATGCACAAGGAAGTGCCGTTAGCCAAGGTCGTATTGCCGCGGACCGTGAGGGTTCCCGTGGAGTTGCCGGGTTCGACCGAGCTGAAGTCCGCGGTCAAAGGGCCGTTGAAGGTGCCTCTGCCTCGCACGGTGGCAGCCTTGAATGCGAAGCCGGTGGACTCGATCCATCCGTGCGCAAGGGTGGAACCGTTCGTCTGTTTCATGGTCCCTGAAACCAGGAGCTGGCTTCCGGATTCCACCTCGACATGGCCTCCGGTGTCTTCAATAGATTCGGAAATCCTTAGAATCCCGCCGGCACTGGCCCGCAGCACGCCGTAATTCATCGTGGCCGGACCATAGGCATCCACGGTCAACTGTTCACCCTGGCGGTTTGCTTCCAGCGTTCCCTCGTTGGTGATCCGGATGCGACCCATTCCCACCCTGCCACTGCCCGCGATGCTGTGGTCAGGTCCATGTCGCATCGAGTCGGGACCGGAGGACGGGGCGGCGGTGATACGGTCGGACAGATGATCGAGAAGAATGGAACCTGTCCCGCCAATCACCAACTCATGGTTGATCCCGGACCCCTCGATGTGGAGAGCGGAGATTCCGGAATTCGATTCGAGTTCGACGGTGCCGTTGTTGGTGAAAGTGGGGCCGCCAAGTGTGAGGGTCACACCATCCTGGACGACAATCGGGACTTCGCTCTCGACCTCCCGGAGGAACGAGCTCTTGATCACGAGCACCTCGTGGTTTCCCGGATCCGGGTCCTGATCGGCTTTCGAAAGGGTGACGTCGAAGAAGGTCACGCCGTCCAGTTCGAAAGCCGAGCCGTCACCGAGCCGGAAGTCACCACCGTTCTTTGAATTGAACCACGAATTTTCAAACCGGATCGTGACGCCGTTTTCCGCCAGCACCAGACCGCCGTCGTTTTTGAACGTGGAGAACGAATCCAGGCGAAGCGGGACCTCCGGAAGATTGGCAACAATGGTTCCTTGGTTGACTACATCGACATTGATCAGTCCGCCCCCTTCGATCCGATGATCCGGACCGTGATTCAGCAGCGGTTGGAAAGAAAAGGACGATAAAGTGCCGGTAATCGTATCCAAGGGATGGTCCATGCGGAGCACGCCGTTTCCCGACAGGGGAGTGCCAGAGCTTAAAGACGAGGATACGATTAGGACTCGTGACATCGCCGCGGCGGAACCAAGCTGAAGGATTCCGTTGTTGGTGAGCCCGCCGATATTGAGGGTCACGCCATCCTTGACCGATACCGCGGCTTCGTTGACGACGTTCAGGAAGGAGGAATCCGTAGTCACGATCACCTCGTGGTTCAAGGGGTTCCGGTCGGCGTCGTCGTTGGAGATGGTGAGGTTGGTGAGTGAAGCTTGGTCGAGTTCGAATCTGGAGTTGTCCCCGATCTGATAGAGCCCGCCGTTGGTGGAATTGAAGGTGGAGCCTGTAAGGCGCAGGGTTGCGCCGTTCTCTGCCTTGACCAAGCCACCTTTGTTCTCGAACGGGGAATGCGGGCTAATCTGCAGCGGAACCGTCGGAAGGTTTGCGATGAACCCGCCTTCATTGACAATACGAAGCCGGGAAATTCTCCCTCCGCCGTGGATTCGATGATCTGCAGCCTGTCGGATCGTGTAGATGACGAATGATGGCCCGAGGATCCGATCGTTGTAGTCTTCAAGGCGGATCTCCCCTGGTCCCGAGAGGAGAAAGGGTGCGAACGGGGGTGGGGAAATGATAAGGGGAGCGGTTCCGGAATCACCGCTCGGTAGGATCGTGCCACGGTTTACAAAGCCGTTGCCGGTCAGCGTGAGCGCGGTTCCGTCGTTGACTCGGATCAATGCATCACTCTCACCGCCGGAAAAGGTCGTGAGTCTCACAACCCGGAGTTCGTTGTTCGTGGGATCCGAGTCGAGATCGCTCGCCTTGAAGCGCCCGTTGACCACCGTCAAGCCTGAGAGTTCAAGGACGGTCTCGTCATGCAACAGAAAGCGCCCTCCGTTTATACAGGTGTGAGTCCCTCCGGAAAGTGTTGCCACGCCGCCAGGGCTTGCCGAAACGACGCCGCCGTCGAGGAGAGCACCGGTGAGGGTGAGAGTTCTTTCTTTGCCGATTAAAAGCTCGGCTCCGGACCGAACCGTGAGGTTCTTGATCGTGCACGTGCTGTCGATCACGGCCGCTCCGGCGTTAACGCCGAGGAATGCATTGAAGAGGTCCGTCTGCGTGTTACAGGGAACCTGGGAAATGTCCCAATTTGCCGTGCTCTCCCAGGACTGGTCCAGAATGCCTGTCCATTGGGCGGTGAACTCCGCCGCTCCGAGGGGATGCAGAAGAGCGGGCAAGAAGCAGGCGAGGAGTCGGAGGGTCATTCGCACTTGAATGGTCGAAAGTCACGTTAGGAAGCGCGGCAGCGGAGTCAATCCTACCGTCGAATCGTTACGCAACGGTCACTTCCCAGTGTGACTTGGGTTTGTAGCGGTGTGCATGTGCTGATTATGCGAAAAGACGTGCACTAAAGGGGAGATCTGTGAGTTCGTTCAAATGAATCCTCGCCTGCGAGCCTCCTGTTGGAGCTTCTGTTTCATGTGCTTGGGCAGGAAGCGCGTTTGCCGCGAGCGAGAGGGCATCAAATGTCTGACAAGGTATGTCGAAGCGGGGCTCACGTGAAACTCCACGCGTCCATGTCGAAGACGACGGTGACGTCTTCGGGGAGGGTGGTCTTTTGCAGGACCTGCTGGACGTGCCTCGTCAGCGGGCGGGCGTTCTTGCTGCGGAGCATGAGCTGGAAGCGGAACTGGCCGTGGGATCTCACCAGCGGGCTGGGCATCGGCTCGCCGAGGATGATGCCTTTGGGGCAGTCCTCGCCGAGGCGGCGGAAGAGGGTTTGCAGGGTGAACTCGGCGCGGCGCTCGTGGGTCGAGCGGCTGGTTAGAACGGCGCAGTGGGCGAAGGGCGGGTAGCCGAACTGGCGGCGGAACTCGAGCTCCTGCTCGGCGAAGCCGTCGAAGTCGTGGTGGCGCGCGAACTGGATGGACGGCGAGTGCGGGGTGAAGGTCTGCACGATGACCTCGCCTTCGAGTTCGCCGCGGCCGGCGCGGCCGGCGACCTGGGTGAGGAGCTGGAAGGTGCGTTCGCCGGCGCGGAAGTCGGGGACGTGGAGGCCGATGTCGGCGTTGAGGATGCCGACCAGGGTGACGTTGGGGAAATGCAGGCCCTTGGCGATCATCTGGGTGCCGATCAGCACGTCGATCTTGCGGGCCTGGAAGGCGTTGAGCAGGTCGCGCAGGGCGTTCTTCTTGCGCATCGCGTCGGCATCGATGCGGGCGATCTTCGCGGAGGGCAGGACCTTGGCGAGGACCTCCTCCACCTTCTGGGTGCCGAAGCCCTGCAAGGCGATCGCCGGGTCGCGGCACTCGGGGCATTTGCGCGGGACGACAGCCTGGTGGCCGCAGACGTGGCAGCAGAGTCGCTCGTCCTCGCGGTGGTAGGTCAGGGCGACGGCGCAATGCGGGCACATGCAGACGTGGCCGCAGGACGGGCACTGGAGGGAGCGGGCGAAGCCGCGGCGGTTGAGGAAGAGGATGGACTGCTCGTTCTTGGCGATCCGCTGTTCGAGGGCGCTGCGCAGGCGCTCGGAGAGGATGGCCATGCCACCCTTGTTCTTTTTCGACTCCAGCCGCATGTCGAGGATGCGGATCAGCGGCAGGGACTGGCCGTCGGCGCGCTTGAGCAGGCGGACGAGCTGGTACTTGCCGTCGAGGGTGTTTTGAAAGGACTCGAGCGACGGCGTGGCGGAGCCGAGGACGATGGTGCAGCCTTCCAAGTGGGCGCGCAGCACGGCGACATCGCGGCCGTGGTAGCGGGGGACCTGGTCCTGCTTGTAGGTGTTCTCGTGCTCCTCATCGACGAGGATCAGCCCGAGGTCCGGCAGCGGGGCGAAGACGGCGGAGCGGGCGCCGATGACGATGCGGGCGATGCCCTTGCGGATGCGGTGCCATTCGTCGAAGCGCTCGCCCTGGGAGAGGTTCGAGTGGAGGATGGCGACCTGTTCGTGGATGCCGGCGAAGCGGGCGCGGAAGCGGCGGACGGTTTGGGGTGTTAGGGAAATTTCGGGGACGAGGACGAGGACGGTCTTGCCGAGGTCGAGGGTGGCGCGGGCGGCTTGGAGATAGACTTCGGTTTTGCCGGAGCCGGTGACGCCGTGGAGCAAGATCGGAGATCTTGGATTGATGATTGAGGATTGATGATTGTCGATTTTGGATTGATGGAGGGACGCGAGGATGACTTCGAGGGCTACGGCTTGCTCGGGGTTGAGAGGGATCGGGGTGTCGGGGAGGATTTCTTCGATGCCATCGGCTTCGGGGTCGCGGCGGACTTCTTCTTCGACCAGGCGGACGAGGCCTTGCTTGACGAGGGATTTGACGGAGGCGGACGCGCCATCACCGAGGTCGGCGAGGGGCATCTTGTTCTCCGGGGCGTGGCTCAGGAGGGCAAGGATTGCGGACTGCTTGGGCGCGCGCTTGTCGAGTTTCGCGAGGACTTCGGGCGGCGGCGGGGCGTCGAGGATGGCGAACTTGCGGACCTTGGCGGAGTTGTCCTCGGTGCGGACGGCTTCCGGCAGCAGGGCGCGGATGACGCTTTCAATACTGCATCCGTAGTAGCCGGCGATCCAGCGGCCGGCTTCGAGCAGCTTCGGGGTGATCAGCGGTTCGGGATCGCTGAGCGAGTGGAGCGGACGGAGGGCGAAGCCGAGGTCCTCGGACGGGACGAGGTCGAGCACGGTGCCGTTGGAAAGCTTGTTGCGCAGCGGCACACGGACGCGGCAGCCGGGCACGACGGGGAGGCCATCGGGGATGGCGTAGTCGAAGACGAGCTCGGAAGGGCCGTCGATGAGGACGCGGGCGGCGGGCATCGGGTGGCGGAGTCTGGAACATCGAACTTCGAACGTCCAACCCTGAAGCCGGGAGGCATCGCAGCCTCTCCCTGAAAAGACAGCCCACACCCGGTTCCGGTCCTTGGGGATGATCCATCACCCGTGTCGCGATTGCGCGCAGGTTTGTCGTGATTTCCACCCCAATTCCCTCTACACGAAGCGGGGGTGGTTTAGGGGTTTCCACCGTATCCAATAAACCTAGTGATCTCGCGTGCAAGCATGCGTGGGTCAGCACTTTTCTCTGAAAGCCTTCGGTCCGAAAACCCCGAGGCACCGGGGGCAAGCAGCCCGTCGAACGGGAGGAAGCGGATTTTTTCCCGTTAAAACGTTAAAATCGATTGGTGCTGGTTGATCGAGCGATGTTCCGACATCGCCTGTTTAAGCAAACGTTTAAACCAACCAACACCATGAACGATCAAAC
>NEUO01000043.1 GCA_002304315.1 Verrucomicrobiia bacterium Tous-C4TDCM | reverse complement strand
CTTGGTCCCGTGGATCTCGTCGACCACCTCGGATTTTCGGGTGGCCGGGTACTCGATCACCGCGGCCATGCCCAGCGAAGGAATCATCATGCTTAAGAGTGAGGGAAGTTTAGAACTCATTCGATTTGCGCGGAACCTCGGTAATTACGCGCCAAAAGCGATCCTTTTCCGGCGGATTTCCCTGCTTTGGCGACATCTTTCCGGACTCGCACCGCCGCTGGCAACCCCGACGTTGACCTGCCGCCAAGACCCTGTGGGATGTCACCTGCGTCGGATGGCCGGGACATGCCCCCCACTTTGCTCCCCATGCCCCGGCCTACGACCCGAAACCCTGGCGACCACGGTCCGATTCCCCCTTGAAGACCGCCATTGAACCGGGCTCCGCAACCGGTCGTCCCCTCGCCCCCCGGGAGGACGGCCGGACCGCCGGGGGCACCGGGTGGGAAATTACCGACCGTGGACGAAGCAATCCCCGCGGCAGGATTTCACGTGGTACGTAGTCCCGGCTTGAGCCCAATGCCTTTGAGGATTGGACGGCTTGATTCAGGGAACTTCAAGGAAGCATTGGTTTGCTTTTGCGGCTTCATGTCATTTGGCCCGCTCGCACGAGTGACTCCATGGAGTGCTGCGGCATGACGCAGCTTTCACTGGGGCACATGCGCTTTGGCCTGCTGGCCTCGGATTGCCCCCCCCCGCAGCCGGTCCGCGGTCGAGCACTTGTGGTGGCCATCACCCCAAGCCAAAGCGATGTCATGCCATCGCACTCCATGGGGCCGCTCCGGTCTCCACGGCTGTCAAGCCGCCGACCACCTGAGCGGCGCAGGCCCCAACCCGGCTCACGGAAGAGACCTTGGATCTGCCCGTCCTTCTGTTTGGTTCGACGGCCGGTGGCGCCGCCTTGACCGGAAAGCGAATGACCATCAGTCTCTTTTCGGAAATAGAATCCATGAAACTTCCGTTCCGCATCCTGCTTGTTGGCCTGTCAATGTCCCTGACCAGCTGCTTCTTTCTGACGCCGGCCAAAGTCCAGAAGGACCTTACCTACGACGAAAAGGCATGGGGAAATGTGGAGCGCGAGAAAGCCTACGTGTTTGTGCGCGACTACGAATACAAACCCTTCGGGATGTTTCCCACGAAAGCGATTTACACCAAAGGCACGAAAATGAAGTTCACGAGCTTCGAAATCAATTGCTCCCCTCGCTACGGAAAGGGTGGCTGTTATGTCAGGGGCGAGATCCTGACTGGCAAACTCGCGGGCACGAATATCGATGCTTACGATTTCCTCAAGTTTCAAAGCACCGGGAAACAAAGGCATCAGGTGCGAATCGCTGACATCAAACCGGATATCCCGAAGCCGGGGTTCGAGAAAAGCGACAGCAAGCCGAAGCCCCGGGGCTTTCTCGAGAGACTGGGCCTTTCAAACGCGGTCTCCCCTTCAGCTGCCCACGACAGCCTTGCCGCAACCGCAACGCCCGTTAAGTTGCCAGAGTGAGCGAACCCCGATTCACCGCCCCGAAAATGCAGGCTGCCGGAACTCCCGCGGTGGTCTCTTCGCTGCAACACGTCTTCGGCAAGGCCGGGGTGGTCCGCGGGACGAAGGCGCTGCTCGGCATCAACCAAGCCGGTGGCTTCGACTGCCCGAGCTGCGCCTGGCCGGACCCCGACGGACCACGCGCGGTCGCCGAGTTCTGTGAGAACGGCGCAAAGGCGATCGCCTCGGAGGCGATGAGCCGGACCATCGGCCGCGATTTCTTCGCCGCGCATTCCGTCGCCGAGCTGATGGCCGAAAGCGATGCCTGGCACGATCTCCAAGGCCGCGTCGCCGAGCCGATGGTGCTGCGCGAAGGCGCGACGCATTATGAACCGCTCACCTGGGACGAAGCGTTCGCGATCGTGGTGGATGAACTGCGTGAATTGGATTCCCCGGACGAGGCGCTCTTCTACACTTCCGGCCGCGCGAGCAACGAGGCCGCCTTCCTGTGGCAGATGTTCGTGCGCGCTTTCGGCACCAACAACCTGCCGGACTGCTCGAACATGTGTCACGAGTCGAGCGGCTTGGCCTTGAAGGAAGCCGTCGGGGTTGGCAAGGGCACCGTCACGCTCGAGGATTTCCTGGAAGCGAATGTCATCCTCTGCGTCGGCCAGAATCCCGGGACGAATCATCCGCGGATGCTGTCGACCCTTGAGGAAGCGGTCGCCCGTGGGGCGCGGGTGGTCGCGGTGAATCCGCTGAAGGAAGCCGGCCTGCTCGGCTTCGCCCATCCGCAGCACCTGCGCGGGATCCTCGGGAAAGCCACGCCGCTCGCATCGAGCTACCTGCAAGTGAAGGTCAACGGCGACATGGCGCTGTTCCGCGGGGTGGCGAAGGCGCTGGTGACGATGGGTGCGGCGGACGCCGGCTTCATCCGCGAGCACGGCAGCGGCTACGAGGAATATCGTAGTTTGCTCGAAGCGTCGCCGTGGGTGGAGATTGAAGACCTGTCCGGGATCGGCCGCGATGCGATCGAGGAACTCGCGCTGCTGCTCGCCGAGGGCGAAAAGCGGCTGATCACCTGCTGGGCGATGGGCCTGACCCAGCACCGCAACGCCGTCGCCACCATCCGCGAGATCGCCAACCTCCACCTGCTGCTTGGCGCGATCGGCCGGCCCGGCGCGGGGCTCTGTCCGGTGCGCGGACACAGCAACGTGCAGGGCGACCGCACGATGGGGATTTTCGAAAAGATGCCGGAGCCCTTCCTCGCCGCGCTGGAAAAACAGGCCGGCGTGCCGATCCCCCGCAAGCATGGCTTCGACACGGTGGACTCGCTCCACGCGATGCACGAAGGCCGTGCGAAGGTCTTCATCGCGCTCGGCGGGAATTTTGCCCAGGCCACGCCGGACAGCGACTTCACCGCGGCGGGCTTGCGGAAATGCCGGCTCACCTGCCACATTGCCACCAAACTCAACCGCAGTCACTTGATCCACGGCCAACGCGCCTTGATCCTCCCCTGCCTCGGCCGCAGCGAAGCCGACGGCGGGCGCTTCGTCACCACCGAGAACTCGATGGGCGTGGTCCAATCGTCGGAAGGCAAGCTGACGCCGGCCTCAGAACATTTGTTGAGCGAACCCGACATCGTCGCCCGCATGGCGGAGGCGGTGCTCGGCGATGTCGGCAGCATCCGCTGGCGCTGGCTGGCGGAGGACTACGATAGGCTTCGTGCTTGGATCGAGGCGGTGGTGCCCGGCTTTGAAAACTTCAACGCCCGCGTCCGCCAGCCCGGCGGCTTCTACCTGCCGAACGCGGCGAAGGAACGGGTCTGGAACACCCCTAATTCAAAGGCGAACTTCAGCAGCGCACCGCTCGATTCCTTCCGCACTTCCGCCGGCCGCTTCCTCTTGCAGACGCTGCGCAGCCATGACCAGTTCAACACCACGATCTACGGGCTCGACGATCGCTACCGCGGGATCTCCGGCATGCGCGACATTGTTTTCCTCAACCCGGAAGACCTCGCCGCGCTAGGCGTGAAGCCGGGCGGGCGGATCGACGTGACCAGCCACTGGACCGATGGCGAGCGCCACCTGAAAGGCTTTCGCGCCATCCCCTACGACATGCCGCGAGGGATGGCGGCGGCCTATTTCCCGGAAGCCAACGTGCTGGTCCCCGTCGGCCACGTCGCGGAAGGGAGCAACACCCCGGCGAGCAAGAGCATCGAGGTGTCGATCCATGCGGCCTAGGACGCCGCCCGCATCACCCTAAATGGGAAGTTGAGAGTGGAGAGTGGATGGTTGATAGCTGATCCAGAAGAATTCACGTCGGAATGGAACCTCATTCTACGGGTGAGCCAGGAATTCGGCACAAGCCTCTTATTCTGAACTATCAACAATCAACCTTAGACTCTCAACTCGGTTTTTAGGATCACGGCTTCTCCACCGCCGGGTCCACCCCTTTGAGCAGGCGGAACAGGTCGCTGTTGGTCGTGAAGATCACCGTGGTGTCATTCGACAATGATTTCTGGTAGGTCTCCAGCGTCTTGACGAACTGGTAGAAGTCCGCGGCGGACGGGCTCGAGTTGTAGGCCGCGGCGTAAATGCCGGTCGCCTCGGCATCGGCCTTGCCCTTGATCTCCTGCTCCTTGCGGTAGGCTTCGGACTCGATCGACAAGAGCTCGCGCTCCTTTCGGCCGATGATCTTGGCCGCTTCCCCCGCGCCTTCGGAGCGGAAGCGATCGGCGATCTGCTGGCGCTCCGATGCCATCCGGGCGTAGATCTTTTCGACCACGTCGCGGTTGTAGTTGATGCGCTTGAAGCGGATGTCGATCAGCTCGATGCCCCAGTCCTTCACCTTCGGCTGGGCCGCCTTGAGGATCTGCTGGTCGAGCACGCTGCGCCCGTCGCGGATTGGCGGCAGCAAGCCGAGGTTCGAGTCGGCGGCGGTCAGCGCCTCGTCGCGCACCGGCTTGCGGTCCTTGTCGCTGCGGATCACCTCGATCAGGTCGTGGGAAGCGATGACCGCGCGGGTTTCGCTGCCGATGATGTCGTTGAGGCGGGACTGCGCGCTGCGCTCGTCGCGCAGCTTTTCGTAGTAGGCCAGAGGATTGACGATCCGCCAGCGGGCGAAGTTATCGACCGTGATGTAGAGCTTGTCGCGGGTCGGCATTTCGGTCGCCGGGCCATCCCATTCCATCACCCGCTTTTCGATGCGGTTGATCTGCTGGATGAAGGGCATTTTGAAATGCAGGCCGGTTTCCGACTTGGCGGGGTCGGCATTGATCGGGGTGCCGACCGGCTTGCCGAATTCCGTGATGAAGACCTGCTCGGTCTCGCTGACGGTGAAGGCGCTGCTGGAGAAAACGATCAGCGCGAGAAAGAACCCGGCGAGGATGGCGAGGATGGAAAAGCGTTTCATGGTGGTGTCAGCGTGAAGGGGTGACGGGAGCGGCGGGTGCCTTGCCGTTGCTCTGGTTGAGATTCATCAGCGGGAGAAACTGCTGGGCATCTTCATCAAGGATGATCTTGCCACCGAGCTTCGGCAGCACCTCGTTCATCGTCTCCAGATAGAGGCGCTGCTTGGTGACGGCGGGGGCCTTGTCGTATTGGACGAGGAGTTGTTCGAAGCGGGTGACGTCGCCCTTCGCCTCGTTCAGCCGCTGGATCGCGAAGCCTTCCGCTCCGGAGATCCGCTGCTCGGCCGTGCCCTTGGCTTTCGGGATGACCCGGTTGTATTCGCCGTTCGCCTCGTTGATCACCTGCTCGCGTTCCTGCTGCGCGCGGTTGACCTCGCTGAACGAGCGCTGCACCGGGGCGGGAGGGTTGACGTTGTTGAGCTGCACCTGTTCGACCCGCATCCCCATGTTGATCTTTTCAACCAAGGCCTGGAGGCGGGCCAGCGCGTCGCTTTCAATCTCGGTGCGGCCGAAGGTCAGGACCTCATCGACCGTGCGGTCGCCGATCACCTCGCGCATCACGCTTTCCGAAAGGTCGCGCAGGGTCGGGCCGGGAGCCTTGACGTTGAAGAGGTAGTCCCGCGGCGAACTGATGCCGTATTGGACGACCCACTCCACCTCGGTGGCGTTGAGGTCGCCGGTGACCATGTCGCTCTCGAGATCCGGGCGATTGCTGGTCTGGTCCTCGTTGGTGGCACCCGGGGTCGCGAAGCCGAACTCCAGCTTCAACTGGCGGCGGATCGGCACGATGGTCGCGGTATCGACGCCGAAGGGGATCTTGAAGTGCAGGCCGGGATCCGCGACGTGGGTGAATTTACCGAAGCGCTGGACCACCGCCACCGCTTCCGGGCTGACGGTGTAGAACGACGACAGCGCCCCGATTAGCAGCAGGATGACCAGCGGGATGGCAAGGAGCAGGCGGAAGACGAATCCGACGCTCTTGGCGGGCATTCGGAAGGTAGGTAGGTTCGGTGGACTGGACATGTGGTTGAAGTAGGGTTGGGCCGCAGAGTAAGCAACAGCCTCGGAAGCGGCGCAAGGAATGTTGCCCTTTGATTCCAATCGCTTCCCAGCCTACACCGGCACCGGCACCGTCGCGAGGATGTCCGCGACGACTTGCCGGCCGGTGACGCCGGAGAGCTTGGCTTCCGGCACGATGATCATGCGGTGGGCGATCACATCCGCGGCGACGGCCTGGATGGTCTCCGGGATGACGAAGTCGCGCCCTTCGAACAGCGAAAGCGCCTGCGCCATCTTCATCAAAGCGATCGACGCGCGCGGGCTGGCGGCGAGCTGCACATCCTCCCGGCCGCGGGTGGAGGAAACGATGTCGACGATGTAGCCGCGCAGCTCGTCGCTGATCCGCACGCCGCGGGTGGCGGCGAGCAGGTTCACCAGATCGTCGCGATGGACCACCGGCTCCAAGTGATCGACCGGATGACGGTCGATCTGGTCGGAAAGGATTGCGCGCTCTTCCTCCGGCGTGACGTAGCCAAGGCGGCTCTGGATCATGAAGCGGTCCATCTGCGCTTCCGGCAGCGGATAGGTGCCGCGGAACTCGACCGGGTTCTGGGTGGCGATGACGAAAAACAGGCCGTCGAGGTCGTGGCGTTCGCCGTCGATGGTCGCCTGGCGCTCGGCCATCGCCTCCAACAGCGCCGACTGGGTCCGCGGCGAGGCGCGGTTGATTTCGTCCGCCAGCAGGATGTCGGTGAAGACCGGACCCGGCCGGAAACGGAACTCCTGGGTCCGCGGATCGAAAATCGACACCCCGAGGATGTCGCCCGGCAGCAGGTCGGGCGTGAACTGGACGCGCTTGAAGACGGCGCCGGAGACCGCGCGGGCGATCGCCTTGGCCAGCGTGGTCTTGCCGGTGCCGGGCACGTCCTCGACCAGCGCGTGGCCGCCGGCGGCGAGGCAGGCGAGGATGTTGCGCAGCGCGGATTCCTGGCCGCGCACCACGGTGCCGACGGCATGTTCCAGGAGGCGGGCGGTCTGGCGGGCGGAGGTGAGATCGCTCATTCGGCGGTTTTGGGAGGTGCCTCGCGGGCGGCGGCGGAAAGAGTACGATGTTTCTCGTAGATCGACTCCAGCTCGCCGCGCGCGCCATCGGGCAGGCGGGCGGCGATCCGGTCCCAGACGCGGCGGTTGAGAAACTCCCGGCCGCGGGTCAGCGGGTCGAAGAGATCGAGCTCCGGCAGCACCCGGGGACCGGCGGCGGTGGTGGCAACGACGTAGAGCGGGAAGGCGTCGGCCGAGTCGTCTCCCGGGGCCGCCGGGACCCGCATCGAAACCGCGGCCCAGCGTCCAGCGCGATGCACTCCCAGGATCTCGCCCTTTTGGCGGGACAGCAGTTCGTAGCCGGTGTTCTGAAGCATCCGCTTGCGACCGTCGTCATCGTCGAAACACGCCGAACGGGCGAGCAAGCCCGCGGCATCCCTCGCGACGATCGCCTCCCGCCACTCGCCGACCAAGCGGCATGCGTCCTCCTCCGCCGGGGCGGAGTCAGCGGGGATGCCGCCGAGCCGGACCAGCAGGCCTTCCGTCCAGTCCCCTTCGCGCGCCTTTAATGCCGGGCCGGTCCAATCTGCGATGACCTTTGCATTCTTCGTGAACGACAACGCCGTGCTTCCGGAGAAGCCGGGGTTGGCGAGCCAGCCGGACGCACCCCGCTGGAAGAACACCATCTCCAACGAGGATTTTCCCGGAAGCTTGGCCGAGAAGATCTGGACCAGCGCGCAGGCATCGTCACCGGACTCATGGACATCGAGCAAAACGGGTGACGACAGGTCGTCCGGCTGGTGCAAGCGCTGCCACAGCCGTGCGGCGCGAGCGAGGCCATCCAGGGCGATCACGGAAGCGGCCGAGAGATCGAGCCGTGAGGCCAGACCCTCCAGCGAGGGCTTTCGCAAAGCGGCCAGCATCGCGTCGGCTGCCACCCGCGCGGTCGCTTCGGGGAGCGGCGGGGTGGCCGCGAGAAGCTTCTCCGGGAAAGTGGCGACGATGTCCGCGTCGACTTTGTCATCCTCTTCGTCGCTGTCCTGCGGGATGCTCTTCGGCGCAGGCAGCAGCAGGTCCTGCGGCAGGCGGATCCGCCACATCCCGGCCTTGGATCGGACGAAGGGCAGGTGGATCGCCCGCGGCCGCGGCCGGATTTCAAAATCGCCGGCGGGGTCCAGCGCGACCACGCTGACCAGCCCGTCCTCACCGTCTTCCTCGGTCATCACGATCGCCCGCAAGGCCTCCGGCGCGGCCAGCAGCCGCCATCCCGGGTGGTCGATCTCCGGCTTGCGCATCACCCGCGCAAGGGCTTGGAAGGTGTCGTCCCACTCGGAGGGCCGGGGCGTTTCCAAGCCGCCGAGCAAGGCGAGCACACCCGGCAGGTTGCGGGCCTTGAGCGCGGCGAGAAAGTCGGCGGCGAGCTTGTCGGGCTTCGCTTCGTGGAGCTCGTCCGGACTGTGGAGCTTGCGCATTTCCTCGAACAGCAGCGCGAAGGCGTCTTCCTTCAGCCGCACCAGTTGCCCGCTGCGGGCCTGAAGCATCCAGCTTTCCAATTCCTTCGCGCGCTGCACGAAGCCCGGGCGAAAGCTCAGGCCGGTGCTGTCAAACGACGACGGCAAGGGCGCCGGCCGCCACTTGTCGGCGCTCTTCACCAGGCCCACCGCGTGGACTTGCACGCTGTTGGAATCGAAGTTGGTGATCTGCGACACCAGCACCGCCGCGAGGTCGCCATCGAGCTTCTGGTCGAGCACCCGCAGGTCGTCCGCCCGGATCCCCCGCCCCAGCCGGCTCAGCCGCTGCGCGATGTCCGCGCGGTTCTTGTCCGGGGTGTCCGGCGAAATCGCGGTGTCGCCCACGGCAAACACGCCGTTCTCCCCGGTCAGCCCGCGCAGGAATGATAGCGCAACCTCCCCGGGACCATCGGCGGCCGGGGCGGAGGCACTCAGGGCGAGCGTGAGCAGGACGGCGATGGCTTTTTTCATAGCGCCTGATGGAAGTCATCCGCGGCTTCCAGCGACATCACGAAGCCGGCCAGCAGCTCGATCGTCCGCTCGATGTCGTCGAGGTGCGCGGTTTCCACCACCGAGTGCATGCAGCGCAACGGCAGCGAAACCAGCGCGCTGGGAACCCCCTCGCGCATGTGGAAAATCTTGTCGGTATCGGTGCCGGTGAAGCGGCTGCTGGCCTCGTGCTGCACCGGGATCTTGCCCTTCTCCGCCACGTTCATCAGCCGCTTCACCATCAGCGGATGGTTGGCAGTGCCGTGCGAAAGGGTCGGGCCGCCGCCGAGCTTCACCGCTCCGTGCTTGTTCGGATCGAGCCCCGGGGTGTCCGTCGCGTGGGTGACGTCGAGGCAGACACAGGCATCCGGGAAATGGCGGTAAGTCGCCATCATCGCGCCGTTGCCACCGATCTCCTCCTGCACCGCGTTCAGGCAAAGCAGCGTCAAGGCCGGCTTCTTGCGGCCCTTGGCGATCCGTTTCAGCACCTGGGCGATGATGTAGCCGCCGATCCGGTTATCGAGTGCCCGGCCGATCAACCGTTTATGCGCCAGCTCCGCCGGGCCGTCCTCGTAGACCGCCGGGTGGCCGACCCGCAGGCCGAGCGCGGCAACTTCCTTGGCGTTCGAGGCTCCGACATCGACCCACAGCTCGTGGACCTGCGGGGCTTTCTCGTCGCCCGCGCTGTCGCGGCGCAGGTGGATCGCGGTGTTGCCGATGATCCCCATCACCGGGCCCTTGTCCCCGGCGAAGACCAGCCGCCGGCCGCGCGCCGTCGCCACATCGCTGCCGCCGACCCGGTCGATCCGCAGGAAGCCGTCGGGCTGCACCGTCTTGATCATGAAGCCGATCTCGTCCGCGTGGGCCGCCAGCATCACGGTCCGCGGGGATTTCCCCTCAAGCCGCGCCCAGGTCGAGCCGTAGGCGTCGCAGGCCACTTCGGAGGCGATCGGCCGGAGATAATCCGCCCACACCCGCTGGCCGGGCATCTCGAAGCCGGTGGGGCTGGGCGTCTGGAGCAGGGTGAAAAGGAATTCCCGGTCGTCTTTCGTCATCCCCGCCATTGAAGCACGCCCGCGGCGGAGGGCAATCGGGATGTCAGCTCAGTGAAGCGCAGAATTCCCGGAAAGCCCGGACCTCCTCCTCCCCCGCCACCCCGGCGACGATGTGGCCGGCCAGGCTGCGGATCAGGTGCTCTTCTTCCGGCGGAAGTTCCAGCCGCTTTACCAGAATTCGTGCGACCGCCGAAAACGTGTTGCCGTTGAAGTTCGTGAACGGACCCAGGCGATGGCATTTCCGGCAAAGCTCCACCGCTTCGAACAGTTCGAGAAGCCGCGATCTCTCCGCTTCCCAAAGCGCCCGAGCCGCCTCGTGACCGTCCGACGTCGGGCCGTGATGGGCGGACTTGGCCTGACAGAGCGCCTCGTTCTGCGCGGTGACGAACTCCCACGAGAACGGCTCCAGCCATTTCCTCGATGCGCTCATTTCGGTTGCCGAGCGGCTTCCTTGAGGCGCTTCAACTCCTCCACTCCTTCACTCTTCAGGTAGCCCTTTCCTGTCTTCGCATAGACCGGTGCGGCGGAAAACCGATGCTGGATAGCCAAACCTTCCCGCAAAACTTCTTGGAAGAGCGGGTCATTCTTGAAATCCGGTTTCTTCTCCTCAGGCATCCCGCAGCCTACCCCGCACGATTGCGCTTGGCAAGTCGGCGGGACGAGACGGCGGGACGGGACGACAGCTCAAGCCTGAGAGTCCGATCTTCTGCGGGTCACCGCCTTCCCATCCCCTTCGAAGCAAGTCCCCTACTCCGACAGATCCGCCCGCGGCCATCGCCCGAATGGCAGCATTGCTCGCTCTCGAATCCCTGCCAGCCAGAGGACTATTTCTCGCAAGGCCCCCGCCCGCCCATTTGAGCCGTGACACGAGCACCGGTCGCGAACTAGCTTCCCATCGTCCCAAACTAGGAAGATGAACTGGAATCGCCTTGCCGCAAACGTCCTTCTCGCCAGCCCCACCCGCGGCTCGCGGCCGGCTTGCGGGCTGTACTTCTACGGTTACCGCTATTACGACCCGGTGACAGGGAGGTGGCCATCGAGGGATCCAATTGGGGAGAAAGGTGGAGCGAATCTCTACGCTTTCGTTGGAAATAGTGGAGTCAACATGTGGGATTTGCTTGGCCTCCAGACAACCCTCAATACCCCAGCGGGCGCCGCCCTTGCCGCAGAAGCGGCGGCATTGGAAGCAGGATATGCATCTGCCGCCGCGATGGCCAGCTCAGAGGCAGCAATAGCGGCCGCAGCCCTTGCGGCTCTAAAACTTCTATGCGATGAGCTTGCTGAAGCAGTTCGTGATGCTAAGGATGATACTAATTTGATCAAATGCCAAGATTGTGATAGTGATGTGACTTTGGCTCTTAAAATTACTGCATGGGAGGCATTGGCGACGGCGAGATGGTTGCAGAATGAGTCGTGTAGCGGTTTTTTGAAGTCCCAGCGTGATATCGATGAGCACGTGAAAAAGCAGGAGGAGGCATACCGTAATTGGGTTCGCTGCCTGATAATGTTGGCGGGGAGATGAACCATTATTTTTCTATGTTCGATGACTTTTCCCGCGAAGTGATTTCTGAGGTTTTTGACAATGCCGACTTTGTCATTCGGTATATTGGACAACTCTGTGAAAGTGACGATGACTTGGAGGCGATCGAAGAGACTGTTTGTTTTTTGGGGCTCCGATGGCAGGACGTCACTCCTGAACTGTTGCGAAAACGATTCACGGCATTTTCATTTTTTACCGAAATGGCCTTTTTTTCATTCATGCCGAGCGTCATTGCAGCTTCAATTGAAGATCCTTTGAGTTCTCATTTGGCAATTGAAAATATTATCGGGACGCTCCCCGAGCCGTCTTCATTCTACTTGAGAGAGTTTTACGGGCGTCGATGGCGCATGTTTAATGCGCGACAACTCAATTATTTGAAGACATGGATTAAGTGTCCAGAAGCTCAATTTCGAAGCTACTTTGACTTGTCTGATCTGGATGAAGCGGTTTCGGCAATTGATCGGTATTTGTGCGTTGCTTCGGATCTAGAGGATCGCGCCCATGTTTTTTAGATTACGGGTTATCAGTCCTTGAATTTGTGCGTGGCTGGAGTGTGGCTTCACGGTAGCACGGTTTATAAAAGGGTCCGGTCTGGAAAAAGGTCCGTCCCGAAGCTTTGTTAGTCCTTAATGACTGGTGCCGTCTCCTCCGACTCGAACTTTTTAAAGGGCACCGTCGTTCGCAATACTTCCATTTGTTTTTCCTTCTCGATATCCCATTTCTCCCAAAATATGTCTCCTTTCTCAGGATCCCCGTTAACGCCAAGTCGGCTCACTTTCAAGATGGCATCTTTAGCGCTTTTCATTGGCCCAAGTTCGATCACTCCGAAACCTCTTCCAAACAACTCAGCCATCTCCGGTTGAAACAATTTGAACTCAACCTTCCATCCCGAGCCGTCCGCTTTATTCTCCAAAACGAGAATAGAAAAGTAATCCGACGAATTTCTTTGCTCATTTCTGTATCGATTCAGAAGAAGCACCCAAAGGTCATCCCGCAACTTCAAGTATTCTTCGACGTATACGTTGTAGGGAAGCACGACAGGCCTGTCCCGCCCCTCCAATTCGATATTACCGGGATTCCTCTCCTCATCAAATTTCACGCTATTTGCCGCCACAGTCGGCCGTGTCATCAAGAGTACAAAAATAAATATTTTCATATCTTCGTTTTCAATTTTACTTAGTTATTCGGTAGCCCGAAGACCGCCTGGATGACCACCTGGGGTGACATCCGGCGAATCCCATACGCTACCCTGGGTTGGATGTTGCCATTGATTCAACCGAAGTTCAATTGTCTCGGGACAGAACTCCTGCAATGATCGCGGGGCGTTATAACCCCACCCCATTTTCTCGCATGGCTTATCGTAGCAAGCCAAGAAATTGAACGCAATTTTTGTAGGATTAGGAGGAGACCCAACTATCGGACGATGAGATGGCAGCCATATGCATCGATATTCACAGTGGGCGCTAACGCAATTCTCAGGATCGTCAAGTTCGGAATAGCCACTTCCAATTTTTTCGCAGCGATAGTAACCAGATGAAAAATCTGGCGAGGGATTCGGATCCGTATCCGGTTCATTTGGCTTGTATGGCTCTATTGGAGTAATATCAAACCCAGGAATATTCGAAGGCGGCAATTTTAATATGACTGATGGAACATCTTTCTTCGGATTTTTAATATTTTTGTTTGGCTCTTCCGGTGGTGCTATTGTAGTCTCCGTGCCTTTTATGCCTCCGGTGGTCGAAGTAACTGCAAGTCCCAACCAATCAATCCAAAGAACCGCATTGTTCGTTACAAACCCATACAGATTTTTACCGCCACGCTCCCCAATCGGATCCCTCGATGGCCACCTCCCCGTGACCGGGTCATAGTAGCGGTACCCGTAGAAGTACAGCCCGGAAGTCGCATCCGCACCGCGGCTGGCGGGGACGAGGCTTGCGGGTGCGGGAATCAGGTTCATTTCGGCGTTTTAGGACGGTGGAAAGCTACGGTGTGAGCCGGCCGCGTGTCACGGATCAAATGTCGCAGGGATGGCTTCGGGGGAATCGGCGTTTCGTTGGCGATTTTGACGGCCCGGGTTACGTTGGAGGAATTCATCAGGGAGGCGACATGAACAGGCACACCAAAGGTTGGGAGCGGGCCCGGGAAATGAGGAAGTGGCGGAAGCGCAAGGGAGGCAAGAAGGCACGGCCCGCGAAGTATTTGGAGACCGCGCTCGGCGCCTGCCTTGAGGATTGGCTCAACGAGCAACGGCGCGCCGGTCTGAGGCCGGCAAGCATCGAGGGCCGCCGGCTGCACCTCCGCCGCTTCTTACAATGGTGCCTGTCCTACGGCGTCAAGCGGCCGGACTGGATCTCCCGCGGACTGGTCGAGGCCTGGCTAGGGTGGCTGGACGAATATCGCACCCGGTCGGGAAGCTTTTACGCGGAGAGCAGCAAGGAGAGCATGATCCGTTCGGTTCACGCGTTCCTTCGGTTTCTCCTCCAGCATCGCCGCATCGACGCCAATCCGCTGGAGGGAACCCGGCTCCGCCGCTGCCATGGCCAGAGCCTGCCGACGGTGCTCGACGAGGACCAGGTCACCCGGCTTCTGGAGCTGCCGGACACGAGCGATGTGCTGGGCATCCGCGACCGGGCGATGCTGGAACTGACGTATTCCAGCGGTCTCCGGCGAGGCGAGGTGGTAAGCTTGCAACTTTCGGATCTCATCAGGGACGCGAGCGCGCTGGTGGTTCGTCACGGGAAGGGGGGCAAGGAGCGGATCGTACCGGTAGGTGGTATCGCCCGGGACTGCTTGAAGCGCTATGTGGAGGATGCAAGACCGCAAATGGTCGTGCCGGATGCGCCTGCCGCGGAATTGTTCCTAACGGCTCACGGCGATGGATTTTCCGCGATGGGCTGGGGGCAAGCGGTGCGCAAGTATCTGACCAGAGCGGGCGTGAAATGCCGTGGCGGCCCTCACCTGCTACGGCACGCCTGTGCGACCCACATGCTGGACCACGGGGCGGACCTGCGGACGATCCAGACCTTGTTGGGACACTCGCGGGTAGACACCACCGAAATCTATACCCACGTCTCGCCAGCACACTTGTGCGACGTCCACCATCGGACGCATCCCCGCGGGTGACATTCCCGATTCCCTCCGGTGACACAACTGTCGCCCCGCAAGCCTCCCGCCCGACGCCGCGTATTGGCACTTTCCCTGCACTCGTCCCATGCACACCTGTTTCACCATGCTGACCCTCGCCGCCGGCAGCCTCCACGCCGCCGAGCCTTTCCTCGTCGCCCACCGCGGGGCTTCGCACGATGCCCCGGAGAACACCTTGCCGGCCTTCGAGTTGGCGTGGAAGCAGGGTGCCGATGCGATCGAGGGCGACTTCCATCTGACCGCCGACGGGAAGATCGTCTGCATCCACGACTACGACACCAAACGGGTGTCCGGCCTCAAGAAGCCGGTCAAAGACAGCACGCTCGCCGAACTCCAGGCGCTCGATGCCGGGGCGTGGTTCAAGCCGGAGTTCAAGGGCACCACGATGCCGAGCCTGCGCGACGTGATCGCCACCGTCCCGGCGGGGAAGAAGTTCTACCTCGAGGTGAAGTGCGGCCCGGAGATCGTCCCCGTGATGCTGGAAGACCTCGCCGCCTCCGGGCTCAAGACGGAACAACTCGTCGTGATCTCTTTCAACGCGCCGGTCATCGCGGAGCTGAAGAAGCGCAAGCCGGAGTACAAGGCGTGTTGGCTGTCGTCGTTCGAGAAGGGATCGCCGCTCGATCCGGGCACTGCGGAAGTGCTGGCCACCGTCGGCCGGATCAAGGCGGACGGCTTCAGTTCGAAGGCCGACGCGCGAATGGATGCGGCCTTTGTGAAGACCCTCCTCGACGCCGGCATCGAGTATCACTGCTGGACGGTGGACGATGCCGCCACGGCGCGGCGCTTTCTCGGGCTCGGTGCGCTTTCGATCACCACCAACCGTCCCGGCTTTCTTCGAAAAGCGCTGGCGGAGCTGTGAAGGTCGGGAGAGGGGTGAGGATGCGGAAGGGAGCGCTGGCTTTAGGCGGAATCGGCCAGTCCGGCATTCCTACCATCCAAGCCGACTGAAGTCAGCGCTCCGCAAGACGGCCAATCTTCAAGGATTTGTGACGTTAACCCAGTGGGCCAGAAATGTATCCCACTCTTTCTTCCACGATTGCTCATCGCCATGAACCCGGGCGATCCATGCGCGATGGAAGGCCGATCCGGCGAGGGGAAGCTTGCGGCTCGCAGGGCTCCGCAAGGAAAGCAGAGGGTCCTCGTCGGGCGGGGTGCGGGTTTGCAATTGATCCACCAGGTCCGCGAAGCGGGATTCGAGAAACTGCGGCCGGTCCGCGCCTTGAGGTTGGTGCAGGGAGCGCGGGGTGCCGAACTCGATGACGGGCCGGTCGTCGGTGTTGAGCGGGTATTGCTCGAACAGAACGGCGGCGCGGGTGAGGTTGCCGCCGTAGAAGAGCGGGATGGTCTGCTCGTTGACGGGCAGCATGAGGTCCTGCATGTCGAGATAGGTCGCGCCCTCCACCGCGAGCCGCTTTTCAGGTTCGGCATCGAGCGTGGAAGCGGGCAGCGGACTGAGATCGGCATGGCCGCCCAGCGCCGCGATTTCCGCTCCGGCTTGGAAGTTACCGCGCCACAGGCTGACCTGCGGGAACACGGAAAGCATCGTCCGCGCGATGATCCCGAATTCCTGCCCGGAGATCTGATAGAGCGGCAGCCACTGGACGAAAACTCCGCCGGGCTTGAGGCGTTCGCGGACGGTTTGGAAATGCTCGCGGCTGTAGAGATTGCCGGTGCCGCGGCGGTAGGGAAGGAAGAGGTCCGCGTTGATCATCGCGTAGGTCTCGCGGTCGGCCATCAGCTGGTTGCGTCCGTCGGCGACGAGGACCTCGGCCCGCGGATCGTGATAGAGGCCGTGGGTCAGATCGACGCCGTCCGTCCGGCCGGTGAAGTATTTCTTCGAGGCGGCGACGACGTTCGGCGAGAGCTCGCAGGCCACGACCTTGCGGACCTGCTTGAAGTCCGTGCGGTTCAGCGCCTCGCCGGCGGTGATGCCGGTTCCCATGCCGAGAAAGAACACGCTGTCGCTGGCCGGCCAGGCGAGCAGCGGAATCCGGGCTTGGAAGATCTGCGGGGTGTAGGCCTGCGTGGAGCCCAGGCTGTAGTTCGAGTTGATCCGGATGGCGAGCCCTTGCCCGGGCTCGGCGACCACGGTGACGGTGCCATCGCTGCCTTCCCATTTCTCCACAACCTTCCGGGCAGGATCCGCGCCCGCGGGATCGGTCAGTCGCGACGGGTTCAGCGCGGTGAGCAGGAGTACGAACACGAGGCTCGAGGCGATCCTCGCCGCATACGAACCGCGGCTCCCGGCGGCGGGCAGGAACATCCCGGCGATCAGATAGATGGCGGCGATCCACTGGACGCTGTGCCAGACCCCCAGCCAGTCGAGGAGCAGGAAGCCCGCGGCCAGCGAGCCGAGGATGGCGCCGATCGTGTTGATCGCGGAGAGCGTGCCGATGCTTTTCCCGGCATGGGTGATGAAGCCTTCCTCGCTCTTCATGAGGAAGGGAAACACCGCGCCGAGCGGCAGGCAGGCCGGACCGATGGTGGCGAAGCCGGTGCCGAAAAGCCGCATCGCGTAACTTGCGAACGAGTGGTCGGTCTCCAGCATCTTCATGCCTTCGGTCAGGCCCGTCGAAAGAAGAGGCGTCATGGCCAAGGCGGCACCGCCGAGGGCGAAGAGCCAGAGCAGCACCTGCGGGGCGGGCATGCCGCCGCGGGCCAGCCGCGAGGCAAGCCACGCGCCCAGTGAGAGACAGACCAGCACCACGATCAGCACGGTGGCGAAACTGTAGACCGAGTTCTCATGCACCTGCGCCAGCATCCGCGTCCAGACCACCTCCAGCGCCAGCAGGTTGAAGCCGGAGACGAAGGCGAGGACCGCGATTAGCGCTCGGGGAATGACCGGTTCTTCCGCCGTCACCACGTTCGCACGCCGGGCTTTCTTGCCGCGCGGCGGATCCTTCGCTTCATCGGCTGCGGACGCAGCGGCCGGTGCTGTCAGAAGACCGGGCTTCTTTGACAAGCGGAACGCGAGGAGCGCGGCGGTGATCGAAGCCGCCATCGCCGTCGCGCAGGTCAGGCGGATTCCTAACAGCCAGATCAGCACGAAAGCCGTGGCGAAGGCCCCGCAGGCGGCACCGAGCGTGTTCACCGCATACATCCGCGCCGTGATGGATCCGAACGATTTACGGCTGCGGACCGCCGCCTGCCCCAGCATCGGCAGCGTGCCCCCCATCAGGAAGGAAGCGGGAAACACCATCAGCAGGGTGGCGAGCACCTTGAACGCCGTGAGAGCCAAGCCGCTGCCATCCTCCTGATAGAGCATCGGATAGACGCGTGGCACCACGATAGGGGCGATCAGGATCACGCCCCCCGCCGCGGCGATTCCGAGTTCCAGCCAGGCGCAGGTGCGCAGCGGCCTCTGGGTACTCCCGCAGCGTTTGCCCCAGTAGCAGCCCCCCGTCGACAGTCCGCCGAAAAACACCGCGAGCGTCAGAGCGGTGGCCTGCGAGGTGCTGCCGAACAGCAGGCCGGCCTGGCGCATCCAGAGAATCTGATAGATCAGGCAGGCGAAGCCGGAGAGCCCGGCCATCAGCCAGAACGACGCGCCCGGAGTTGCCGCCGGGTCACACCTTTCGCGTGAAGGGATCTCGGTCGGACCGGCCGGATTCGCCGCATGCTTCCGCTGTGTCATTTCTGCCTGACATAGACGTGGTATCCGCAATGCCAGTCCGCCGGCACTCCGGCGGTCGCTTCCTCTTCGGTCTTGGGCACGGCGTTGAAACCGCCGCGCTCGACGAGGAGGAAATCCACCCCGTCCACCGTTCGGATTTCCATCTTGAGAGCCTGGTCGTCGTTCACGCCGACGAGCATGTCGCCGGACCAGAAGTAGCCGCCGTAGAATTTCGATCGGCCGACCTTGCCATCGTTCGTGAGCTGGAGCATGTCCTTGGGCTTGTCGACGGCGGTCGGATCCTTGCCCTTGGTGCCCTTCAGGTAGTTGCCGATGCAGGTGTCGATCTCGGACGGCTTGTTGGGTGCCGGCCAGACGGCCCATGCCCAGTTGCCGACGACGGCGGGGTTCGGGGAGAAGGTGCCGGTGTAGACATAGGCATCGGAATCCTTTCCGCTGATGTGCGAGGCCAAGGTGGTCTTGGGGATGCGCTGCACGAAATCCTCGCCACCCGGCACCAGCCGCAGGATGTCACCGACGCGGGACCGCACGACCCTTGCGCCGCCGCCAAGCACGGCACCCGTATTTGGCTCGGCGAGCACGTCCGGCATGGCTCCGTAGGTCTTCTTGAGCAAGGTGGACGCAAACTCCTTCACCTCGGGATTCGCCGCTTTCACCGCATCGGCGATGGCCCGCGAACTGCGGCTGGAAGCCGAGTCGACCCGGAAGGAGGCCGACTTGTCCACGATGGCTGGCAACACGGTTTTGTAGTAGGCGGGATCGGCGGCGATCCGGGCGAGCGTGCACACCGCGGCGGTCTGCAGCCAGGTGCAGTCGTAGTTGAGGAACTGGAGCAGGCGGTCACGGTGCTTGGCGATCAACTCCGGCGAGCCGCGCCCGATGGCCTCGATGGCGTGCAGCGCGACCCACCACGATTCGGCCGGGTTTTCGATCATCCTGCCCGCGAGGTCGTACATCTCCGGCGTCACCTTGTCGGCCGGCAGCGGGCCGCCCTTGAACATGCCTGTTAGAGCGAGCAGCCCCGCCTGCCGCAGCCGCGGGTCATCGGATTTCAAAAGCGGGACCACCAGCTCCACCTTGCCGCGCCGGACCACCTGATCCATCGCGATGCTGCGCAAGTCGTATTCCGGGTGCTGGAGGTAGCGGAGCAAGGTTTCATTCGTCAGGTTCGGATCGCCGAGCTTCGAGATCACTGCCAACGAGGCATCCGTTTCGACCTTTTCGTTCTTCAAATCCTCCACGGTGAGCGGCCCGCCGGAGATGGGCTCGATGGAGTGGAAGACATCGTCCGCCGCGTTGCCCCAGGGGCGCGGCAGCGGCATCGACTTGGCCCACTTGCTGCGGGGTGCGCCGAAGAGTTGCAGGTGTTTGCGGGGATAGGTGTAAGTCAGGGCGAAGAAGGTGCCCCAATCCATGTTGTCCTCGCTGGCGGAGCGGTCGTAGCGGTCATCCATGCCCGCGATCCCGATGCTGCCATCGAAGCGGCGGGAGAGGTCCATGACCCAGCGCCGGGTGTCGAGGTAGGAGCGGTAAGGCGTCGGCCGTTTTTCCCGCATCTGGCTGACGGCGGCGTGGTGCCAGATCTCGCCCATCCCGCCGCCGGTGTGGGCGGCGTGGAACCAGTTGGTGGCGTAAAAGGCTTTCATCGCGGAGTTGTCGCGGGCTTTCGCGAACACCGATTCCTCCCCTTCCGGCGCGATCATCGCCGCGGCTCCCAGGCCGAAAGCCAGGCCGCTGGTCTTGCCGTTGTCGCGGAAGCCGCCTTCCGGGAGCGTGTTGCCGTAGGCCACGTTGCCGTGTCCGGCGAAGCGGTAGAACTGGGAGAACGCCTCATCGAACATGTATTTGTCCACCTCCACCCCGCACAGCTTGGCCATCAGGAGGAAGCTCATGCAGTTCACCCCGGACGCGTGGACCTGGCCGGTGCCGACCGAATAGGTGAAGGCAGCCGGGGCCCCGCGGCCGCTCCAGCCGCCGCTGAACATGTGCACCCTCAACTCCTCGGTCATCTGCTTGATCACCGGCAGCACGCTGGGGTCGCCGGTGCGGAGGTAATACTCGCAAAGCCCCGGCCCCTTGTAGCCCTTCTCCCAGTTCATCCCGCCGATGGTCTTGATGTCCTTCATCCAGCGGCGCACGACTTCGAGATCCTTCTCCTCTCCCGTGGAAAGGAGGAAAATGACCGATCCCCATTTCGGCTGATCCTGCTTCGCGATCAGGTCGGCGAGGCCCCTCACGATCTTGTCGGACTTCGGGCAGTTCAGCGGCCAGGTCGCGCTGTAGGTACCCATCACCGGGATGTTCACGGTGACCTCGCCCGCGCCCTGGATCTTCATGACGACTTTTCCATCCTTCGCCTCCGCCTCGGTGATGATGTCCCCGAGGATGATGCGGGGATCCACCTCCTTGAGCACCTTGCCGTTGATGCTTTCGATGATCTGGCCTTTTTGGAGCTTGCCGGTCGCCTCGGCGGGCGAGCCTTTCTCGACATTGTTGATCTGCATCGTCATGCCCGGGCGGGTCAATTGGATGCCGATGCCGACCGGGCCCAGGTTTCTAACAAGCCACGGTCCCCGGTCGGTGACGTTGGGAAAGGGATTGAAGATCGGCGTGGTGGCCGGGGTGTAGTAGGCCGGCTCGCCACCTCCCGCCGCGTTCTTCTGCTGCGCCATGGTGAGGGTCGCGATCGTCAACGCGGTCACCGCGGCTGCGGCGATCCGCAGGAAAGATGGTTTGCCTGATTTCATGTCGTGGCTCGTTCGGGTTGGCAATTGCCTGCTTCGGGAATCATCCCGCGGAAGCAAGCGCGGCCCTGATTCGTTCGCGGAAGCTAGCAATCGCTGCCCGGATGGGAAGGAAAAGGCAATGCGGATGACCGTGGACGACGCCGTCACGGCAGTCTCCAGCACTCGCCGGCCACCGGGCGAGCGCTCAACGGTTCTCGGCAAGGGGCAGCACTTGGATCGGGGTCCGCGCATCGGCGCGATCCGCCCGATAGACGAACCACTGGCGGCGCTTCGCCGGGCCGGCCTCCGCGGTGGTGCTCAGGCAAGGACGCAGCTCGCCGTTCTTGTCGGTGTAGAGGATCTCGAGCGACACGCCCTTGGAGCCATCGGGGTAGCGAAGGACCACGCTCTTGCCGGGCAGCAGCCGGTAGCGCTGCTTGCCCCAGATCATCTTCACTTCCACCTCTGCCACGTTTACCACCCGGGCGGATCCCGCGGGGACCGCTTCGGGCGAATCGTCCAGCGCCAGGCTTCGGTTTTCTTCCCAGGTCTTCCCGGAGCGCCAAACCACGAGCAGCGTCGACTTCGCCGCGGCGAGGCCTTGCTTCAGCCAAAGCTTGTTCTCCTCCTGATCCCGCAAAGCCACCACCGGCTGCTCCGGCCGCGGCATGCGGATCGCTCCCGAGACCTCGCCGAGCCGCAGGCGCATCAACTTCTCCTCCGGCTTGGTCTTCGCATCGTCCGGCACAACGATGCCTACCGCGACCTCGCGCGGCGGCAGGCTGCCTTCCGGCGGGTCCACTTCATGCCGTGCACCGTCGCGGATGACCTGGGTGAACGGCGCGCGGTTGCCGAGCGGCAGCACGCGCAGCGAGACTTCCTCCACCGCCGCTTCCTGAGCCCCGGCGAGACTCATCCATCCGATCAAGAGCGCCATCGCCCGCAGCGGCATCCATCGTTTCACCTTCATCATGTTCCCAGCCAGCCATGCCGGAGCTCCTGTCATGAAGTCTGCGGAAGAGTCGGTTTCGTGACATGAAATTCTCAAAAAGCGGCCGCGGTGACACGACATTGTAACAGGCGACATTTTGTCGAACGCGCCGGATTCTCTATTCTAAGGAGCTTTGAAAATTTCACCTTCCTCCCGACCGGCGGCGGCAAACGGTTTCAGCCTGTTAGTCTCCTTGCTCCTGATGGTCCTGATCTCGGTGATCGCGATCGGACTGATGGGCTTGGCAAGCATCGAGCTCCGCTCGTCCTCCCGCAGCGTCGCCGCACAGCAGGCGCGGGCCAACGCACGACTGGCCCTGGTCTTTGCGATCGGCAGCCTCCAGAAGCATGCCGGCCCCGACCAGCGGGTCACCGGCCCGGCGGACCTGCTTGCGGGAAAAGCCGGATCTAACAACCGGGTGGCGAACCCCAACTGGACCGCGGTGTGGAAATCCGTCATGCCGGACGGCAGTCCCGTCATCCAGCGTGAGGGGAACCGCGGCGGCCTGCGCGACCAGCGCATCAGCGAAGGTTGGGATGCGGAAAGCGACCTGCTGGTTCAGTTGGTCAGCGGCAATGAAGACCAGCGGCGATTCTCCGCCAGCAGCGACACCACGGACCCGGCCAAGTTTGAACTGCTCGTCGGCGAAGGCAGCCTGGGGTCCAATGATCAGGCATCCCAGGTGCGCGCGCCGAAGGTGACGGTCAACGATGCCGGCCAAACCCCGGGGCAATACGCCTGGTGGGTCGGTGACCTGGGAACCCGCGCCAACGTCTCGACCCGTGACCGCTTCGCCGGCAAAAGCGACCGCTCCGCGGAGACCCGTCGACTCCAGATCGCCCAGGACTTCTCGACCGTCGCCACGGCCGGCAAGGACACGCCTGCCGAAGTCCGCCCAAAATTACTGACACCGAGAGAGTTTGAACTCCATGCCGGCGAAAGTTCCGGCGGCACGCGTTTCCATGCCTTCACCACCGACTCGGAAAGCGTGCTCGCCGACGTCCGCGAAGGTGGCCTCAAGAAAGACCTCACGCCCTACCTGTTAGGCAGCGGATCCATCGACAGCCTCGATGGATCCGAGGGCTTAGCCTCGCTCGGGGTGTCGGACGAAGACAACCTGATCGGTCCTGCCAACAAACAAGCGGCCACGCTTTCCACGGACGGCGGCGAGGCCACACGGATGGTCGACGTTTCCCCTTCCTTCGGCTTGCTCCGCGACTGGGCGCAGCGGGCAAATTCGACCACCTTCACCGCCACGCTGGCCAACGCGGAGCACCCGACGACCCGGCCGTTGGACGAAAACAAGATGAACGGCTACGGCGGCCATAACCTGCTCCCGGTCCAGTTCGAAAACCGCACGGAGTCCGACGTCGCGCCGGTGCTGGTCGAGTCCTCGATCTACTACAACCTGAGTTACTACGAGACCGCCGATGCCGATCCGCGGCACAAGATCGGCCTGCGGCTCCACCTTTACCCGCGGGTGGCCATCTGGAACCCCTACAACATCTCGCTGAAGGTCGGTGCCTCGATGGTCGCGATGCAGATCAACGGTGCCAAGTCGATCGAAGTCACCCTCAAGGACAACCGCAAGCAGACCTTCCGCATGAGCTGGGGCAGGATCTCGAACGCGAACGGCAGCTATTCCGGACCTCGCCGCGGCACCCACTACTTCCAACTGGCCCCCGCCACAATCGCGCCGGGCGAAACGATCGTCTTCTCGCCGGAGGGGAACAGCGCCTACGATAACACGACGCTTTCTAACAACCTTCTGAAGCCGGACTCCGCGCCGGACCCTTCGCGCAGCTTCTACATGGACAAGCGCCCTGACAACGACCCATCGCCCGGCAGCGGAGAGCGGGACGTATTATTCAAAGTCGGCCAGACTTTTCCACCCAACCCCGGCATCAAGAACGACCGCCTGCTGACCGAGCCGGTGGAATGGCGCGAAGTCGTCCCCACCAAGCCGAGCGGCAACGTCCAGACCACGGGCTACACCCAGGCCGACGACTACTTCATGTATTGGAAACCGATCCCTCCGGGATCCAGCGCAAAAGATCTCAGCACTTTCAACGGGCTGCCCCACGGCCGCTTTGTTTCCTGCGCCTTCCAGTACGGCGACGAGGACGAGCTTCCGGTTCAGTGGAGTTACCGAGATCCCGTGCCATTCCAGCGGACGGATAGTGCTGCCGTGACCAACCAGATCCCCGACCGGCGCACCCGCGACGGATTCCGTATGCGGTGGTTCCGCGAGCATCCTTCGAACCAGATGGGCTCCGGCAGTCTCCAAGGCACTCCTCATTTGGAAGACGCACCGCTTGCCAACTGGAACATGCGCGCCTCCTACTCGCTCCGCTCGCCTTACGAAAACGTGAGCGACGTGGCACCGCACTACTTCGGGATTTATACCCGGGACCTCTTCGACGATGCGGTTGCCTGGACCAGCCTCACTCCACGCTCCGGCGCCGGCGGCCAGCTCGGCGATCCTTTCGACCAGCCCCAGGCCGGCATGCGGCGGGTCCTGTTCGACGTCCCGCGCACCGGCGCCGAAGTCGTCTCGCTCGGCGCCTTCCAGCATCTGAAGTTCTCCGAGTACATCTGGAATCCCAGCTACGCTTTCGGCAACTCGCTGGCCGACCCGCGGGTGGACCTGGCGATGACCCAGCCCGACCGGAGCCTCGACGTCAATTCGCGCGATGGCGGATGGAACCGCGACTCGATCGGCTACGCCACCGACGGCCGCTCGAAGAACGACGACGGCGGTGCGAGCGATGCCGACAACTGGGCCTACAGCGCGCGCGGGCTGTTAGAACAGTTCATGAAGGACCAGAACCTGACCTTCGACCTCAGCTACGAGCTCAATCACTCGCTGTGGGACCGCTACTTTCTCTCGACCGGCACCGCGCAAAACAAGCGCTCCTTCATTGAGGCCCCTGACAAGAACCCGCTGCCCAACGGACGGCTCCTGCCGCGCCGCGGGTCCGACACGCTGGAGGACGACGCCGTCGATTTCCACCGGGCCGCTGCGGCCTTCACCCTGGATGGAGGATTCAACGTCAACTCCACCCAGGTCGATGCCTGGGAGGCGCTGCTCCTTTCCTCCGCCGGCGTCCGCGGCGATGCGGATCAAGTGAGTTTCCCGCGCATCTACAACCTGTCCGGCACCGCCGACGGCTCCAGTGCCGCGCGCAGCGAAGCATGGACCGGCCAACGGATGCTCAACCGCGGCGAAGTCCGCAAACTGGCCGAGTCGATCGTCGCGGAGGTCCGGCTGCGCGGTCCCTTCCTCTCGCTGTCCGACTTCGTCAACCGCCGCCTGGTGAACGACGAGACCGGCAGCATGGGTGCGCTGGAAGCCGCGCTGAACAAGAGCGGGGTCAACGCCGGCTTCACCTCGAACTTCCCGCTGAACAACCGCGAGAAGCTGCCCGACTACCGCCACATGGACAACATCAAGGACCCGACGCGGCTCGAGCAAACCTCGAAGCCCGACTCCTCGGCGTGGGGCGCCCTTGGCTTCGTGACCCAGGCCGATCTGCTCCAAGCCCTCGGCCCGGTGCTCGCCGCACGATCGGACACCTTCGTCGTCCGCTCCTATGGCAACGCCCTCGATAAAGATGGCAAGGTCATCGCCGAAGCCTGGTGCGAGGCCGTGGTGCAGCGCACGCCGGAGCCGCTCTCGCCGGATGAAAGCGGGATCAATCCCGACACCCGCCTTCCCGTCGACTTCGGCCGCCGCTTCGAGGTGAAGCGATTCCGCTGGCTCCACCGCGACGAGGTTTGAATCCTTCCGACTCTAACAATCCATGACTCCCTATCGTCCCCTCTTCCCGCTCGATTCCCCCCGCCTCAGCCGACGTTCCTTCCTCGGTGCTTCCGGCTCGATGCTTGTCGCCTTGAGCGCCGGGCGCGCCCGGGGCAACGAGGCCGTGGTAATGACGAAGCCCTCGTTCACGGCTTATCCGTTCCAGCTCGGCGTCGCATCGGGAGATCCTTCGGCGGACGGCTTCGTGCTGTGGACCCGGCTCGCACCGCAGCCTCTCGCCGGTGGTGGCATGCCGCGTGAAGCGGTGTGGGTCCAGTGGCAGGTCGCGGAGGACGAGGCGATGACGAAGATCGTCGCCAGCGGCAAAGAGATCGCCAGCCCGGACTGGGGGCACTCGGTCCACGTCGAGGTCACCGGCCTCAAGCCCGACCGCTGGTACTGGTATCAATTCAAAGCCGGTGCCGAGACCAGCCCGCGCGGCCGCACCCGCACGCTCGAGCACCCGGACCGCCCTGCAGCGGAAACCTCGCCGCTGAAGATGACCTTCGCCTCTTGCCAGCACTTCGAGGCCGGCTTCTACACCGCCTATCAACACATGCTCGGCGAGAGCCCCGACCTCGTCCTCCACCTCGGCGACTACATCTACGAAGGCCCCAGCAAGGAAGGCCAGATCCGGCTCCACAACAGCGCGGAGATCGTCACTCTGGACGAATATCGAAACCGCCACGCCCAGTATAAGTCCGACCCCTCGCTCCAAGCGATGCATGCGGCAGCACCCTGGGTGGTGACCTGGGACGATCACGAGTTCGACAACAACTACGCCGGCGACATCCCGGAAGAGAAAGGTCCGGCGGAGAAAGCCGATTTCCTGATCCGCCGCGCCGCCGCCTACCAGGCCTACTACGAGCACATGCCGCTGCGTGCCGCCTGCATCCCGAAAGGCCCCGGCATGAAGCTTTACCGCAGCGTCCGCCACGGCAGCCTGGTGGATTTCCACGTGCTCGACACCCGCCAGCACCGCAGCGACCAGCCGAACAAGGACCGCCCCGGCCCGGCCTCGATGGAGACGGATGCGACCCTGCTCGGCAGCCTCCAGCGCGACTGGCTGCTTGGCGAGCTGAAGGAATCGCGAGCGACCTGGAACGTCCTCGCCCAGCAGGTGATGATGGCCCGCGTCAACCGCTTCCGCGGGCCGTATGAACTTTGCAGCATGGACCAGTGGCCGGGCTACGAG
>NEUO01000042.1 GCA_002304315.1 Verrucomicrobiia bacterium Tous-C4TDCM | reverse complement strand
GCAAAGATCATCGACCGAGCCGGCCAGCAGCACCTCGTTCTTCATGAAGAACGCCGCGTCATCCATCACCACCAGCGCGGTAAGGAATTCCGACGCCTCTTTCGGAAGGATCAAGCGGGTGCCACTTGACTGGGAGGCGGACAATGCCCTGAGGGTCTCCCAAAAGCGTGGCGGGAGCTCCAGCTTGCCGTCCTCACCGATCACCGCCAGGGTGATTGCCGTGGGGAGCTTGCCCCTCAGCGCGCCGTCGATCAGCAGCGCGGTCGTTCCGGTCAGGGCCTCACCGTTCCGGGTCATGGAGTAGTCGACCTTGCCGAGGCTCAGCCGGACTTGCAGCCCGTGCGGCAACGAACCGTGGCGCGACTTCATGGCGGATTCCACCTTGCGCATCCCCCTGGTAAAGCGATCCGTCATCCCCTCGCCCGGCACCTGCACTTCGAAGGCCTTCGGCTTGTCATCGTCGCCGTCGTTGTCGTCATCCTTATCCTCGTCAGGTTCAAGGATCGAGGCCTTGAGCTGGACCGGCACCACCGCCAGTTTCATCTGCTTGAGGTCTTTGTCGAAATACCAGAGCGGCATCGCGCCAGACAATTCCCTGAGCGCCAGAGCGGCTTTCTTCCCCTCATCCCCCGGCACCCGATCATCGGTCTCTTCTTCCTCGTCCATTTCAGGCTTCGTTTCCGTCTCCTTCGGACCGAACGCCGCTTCGTCCGCCACCCAGCCCTTCCAAGCCCCCTGTTCGCCCGCCGAGCGCCGCTCGCGCGCCTTCGGGTGATGCGGATCCGCCATGGCCATCACGTCGCCGAGGCATGCCGCCAGAGCTTGCCCGTCGGCTCCGGCCTCCGGCATCTCCAGCCAGCCAAGCACCTGCCAAGCACGGTTCCTGGCACGCTCCAGCTCTTCAGCCTCCGCCACCGCCGGTGCCCCACCCGCTTTCAAGTTGTCAATCAAGGCCCGGGCGTCCCGATTCACCGGGTCCAGTGCCAGTGCCAAGGCCGCCATTTGGGCCACCGCCCGCAACTCATCCGCGTCATCCGCCATCCACGCCCCGGTGAAAAGTGTCAATTGCCGCGAGAGAGCCTCCATCGTCTCCACATCCACCGGCAGCTTGTCACGGCGGAACGGCACCGGCCCTTCCGCGGGAGGCACGAATTGGGCTGCCAGCGGCAAAGTTCCAGCGCACAGCATTAACAAAGCTCGGGTAAGGAACGGCATGGCGGACATTCTAATCATCCGGTACGTCATGCCGCGAGGCGGAATTGCGGGACCTGGAGGGGAATCACCAATCACCAATCTTTCAATCAGCCAGTAAGAGGCCCCGCGGCCCAATGAATGCAGCCAGCGCCCTCCCTCCTCTCTTCAAGGCACTCTGATTGATGATTGGAAGATTGATGATTGATGATTCTCTTCCTCCCCATGCCCCTGCCCGCCGAACTCCGCCACAGCACCCGGGAAGAAGTCATGTTCTTCGACACCGACATCGGCGGCGTGGTCCACAACCTCGCCTACCTCCGGATGATCGAGACCTGCCGCACCAAGCTCGCCGGGCTGATGGGTATGGACCTCCGCGGCATGGCGGAAACGAAGCTCTACCCGGTGGTCGTCCGCACCGAGATCGACTACAAGCGCCCCGCCACCCTCGGCGATGCGCTGCTCCTCCACGGCCGCCTCGACGAAGTCCAGCGCGCGAGGTTCTGGTGTGCCTTCGAGATCCGCCGCGAAAGCGACGACGCCCTTCTGGTTACCGCCCGCCAGTGCCTCGCCTTGGTGCAAATGCCTGAGGGTAAGCCGGTTCGGCTGCCTTGGTGAAAGCGAAAGCCGAACATCCAACATCAACCGCCGAATCCTGAATCGAAAGGCAAAGAAGTCAGAAAGTCAGCCCGTAGCGGGAGTATTGCGGCTGTTCCATTCGCAATTCGATATTCAGCGTTCGATGTTCGCTGTTGAGGACAATCACGGCACCACCTCCGCGTGCTCAACCCGCTCCATGCTTCTCCTCCACCGCCGTTGAAACAGCCGCGTCCCGACCACCAGCCCGCAGAAAAGTGCCACCAGCAGCCAGTGCGGCATGGTCACGATCCAGCCTTCGAAAGGCTCGTAGGGGCGGATGCTCCCCGGCGCGAACCAACCGGGCCGCGGGCCAGCGTCGGAATTCGAATACTGGCCCTTCGGTATGGACCCTTGGTCGAATTCAGCCTGCCGTATCGACTGCCCTTCGTATCCCAAACGCACCGATCCGTCGGACACTGCCAAGAAGACCGCCAGATCGCCCCGCGCGTTCCCCACATCGACCCCACCCACGACCAGCCCAGAAAGCCCAGCCCCAACAGACCGAGCCAGAGGGATCGGGAATGGATGTGGGCGAATCCTCATGGCGGAGAAAAGGTGGGGTCGGACGCCCTCGGCCGACCGGAATGGTCCCCGACGGATGGCCTCTCAAGGTGCTTCTCCGGGCAACCGGGTCGATTTGTTCTTAGGTTTCCCTTTCCAGAGTCCTCTGGAGTCGCGCAGAGCCCTCCCCCGACGGGATTCATCTCAATGTAGCTGCGCTTGGCCACGGCTTCTTCCACCGAGCAGGCGGTGTTCGAAGAAGTCCCGCTGCCAAGCGATACCTGCGTGCTTGGAGGTCCAGGACTTGAAGGTGGCGACGCGCTTCTTCAGGTAGAAGTTTTCGGGGAAGGTCACCAAAGCGTGAAGGTGATCCGGCATGGCAACCAGGAGCCGGGCGGACCAGTGACCGAGTTCGTCGTACTTGAGGAAGGTATCGAGGAGGCATTCCCAGGTTTCCCGACGGGCGAGTTGATTCGTGTGTCGAGTCTCGCAGCAGATCGTCAGGAACCTCGTCTCCCCGGCTGGATCGATCCAATGCGGAGAATCGTGCGGGAGGCGTTGGCGCACGCGACGGGAGGAAGGTAGGGACGACGCGCCCTCGCTCGTCAGCGAAGCACCGGGAGGTTCGGCAAAATCCTCGGGGGTGGAACGGGCCTACAGGGACCGTTCCGGTCGGCCCAGGGGGTCCGACCCTACCTTTTCTAACCCGAACTTCTCCATCCACACCGCAAGAATCGCCACATCCGCCGGGGTGATCCCGGAGATCCGTCCGGCCTGGCCGAGGGTGGCGGGTCGGATGCGGGTGAAATTCACCTGCGCCTCCTTCTTCAAGCCGCGGATGCTGCTGTAATCGAGGTCGGCGGGGATGCGCTTGTCCTCGTGGCGGGCCATCCGCTCCACCTGAACCTGCTGGCGCTGGAGGTGGCCTTCATACTTCAGCTCGGTCTCGATCAGCGGCCAAAGTTCCACGTGGAACTCTTTCTTCAGATCGTCGGGGAGCATCTCCCAGGTGTTCTCGACCCGGCGGAACCAGTGGTCGATCTTGACGCCCTGATGGACCGCTCCCCTCCCCCAATGCAGGGCCCGGGCGAGTTCGGACGCTTTCTCCCGCACCCGCCGGACCCGTTCGCCGTCAGCCAACCCGAGCTCGGCGCCCAGCGGGGTGAGGCGCAGGTCGCCGTTGTCCTGGCGCAGCAGCAGGCGGAACTCAGCGCGGGAAGTGAACATCCGGTAGGGCTCGGTGCAGCCTTTGGTCACGAGGTCATCGATCATGACCCCGAGGTAGGCCTGGTCGCGCCGTAGAATCAGGTCGGGCTTGCCGGCCACCTTGAGCGCGGCATTCGCCCCGGCGAGCAGGCCCTGCCCGGCCGCCTCCTCGTAACCCGAGGTGCCATTGATCTGGCCGGCGAAATAAAGGCCAGCAACGAGCTTGGTCTCAAGCGTCGGATGGAGCTGGGTCGGCGGGCAGTAGTCGTATTCCACCGCGTAACCGGGGCGCAGGATCTCGCATTTCTCCAGGCCCGGGATAGTGCGGAGGAAGGCGAGTTGGACCTCGTAGGGCAGCGAAGTGGAGACACCGTTGACGTAGAATTCCCGGGTGTGGCGCCCCTCCGGCTCTAGGAAGATCTGGTGACGCTCCTTCTCGGCGAAGCGGACCACTTTGTCCTCGATCGACGGGCAGTAGCGTGGGCCGACGCCCTCGATCACCCCGCAGTACATCGGCGATTGGTCGAGATTGTCGCGGATGATGTCGTGGGTCGCCGGGTTGGTGTAGGTCACCCAGCAGGGCATCTGTTCCACGTGGAACGTGGAATCACCCCAAGGATTCAACGTAAAAAGATCATCCGGCGCCTTCTGCAGCGTATCGGCCAGATAGGAGAAAAGGGGCGCCGGGGAGTCGCCGTCCTGCCGCTCGCAGACCGACAGATCCAGCGAGCGGCCGTTCAGACGGCAGGGCGTGCCGGTCTTAAAACGTTCCACGTGGAACCCGAGGTGCTTGAGGGAGTCGGAAACGGTAGAAGTGGCATCGCCCATCCTCCCCCCTTTCTCGTTCTTCAGCCCGACATGCATCAGCCCCCGCATGAAGGTTCCGGCGGACAGGACTACCGAGGCGGCCTGGATTTCCATACCGAGCGAGGTGGTGATGCCGGTGACCTGGTCGCCCTTGACCAGGATTTCGGCGACGTTCCCCTGATGCAGCTCGATCCCCGGCGTGGACTCGAGCAGCCACTTGATCCGGAACTGGTAGGCCTTTTTGTCGCACTGGGCGCGCGGGGCGCGGACCGATGGGCCTTTGGAGGCATTCAGCATCCGGAACTGAATCCCGGTAGCGTCGGTATTCAGACCCATCGCCCCGCCGAGGGCATCGATCTCCCGGACCATATGCCCCTTCGCCAGTCCCCCAATCGCCGGGTTGCAGGACATCTGCCCAATCGTGTCGAGGTTCTGGGTCAGCACAGCGACCTGCGCGCCCAACCGGGCGGCAGCGAGGGCAGCTTCCACACCGGCGTGACCGGCTCCGATGACGAGGACGTCGTAGCGCTTGGGATAGCGGAACATGAGTGGGAAGAGGCTACCGGGGGTGTGGCAGGCCGGCAAGGCTGGGTGGCATGTTCCACGTGGAACGGAGAATAGGTCCGATAAGTCCCATGAGACCTATCGATCCAAAATCCCGGCCGACGCCCTCGGCAACAGCTGCGACAAGCGAAACACCAGCCGCTCCGTCCGGTTCGCCAGACAAATCAGCGGATCCCCGAATTCCGCCAGCACCTGCCGGCACGCTCCACAGGGAGAGATCGGCACCGCAGTATCAGCCACCACCGCCACCGCCTCGATCACCCGGCAGCCGGCCGCAATGGCCGTCCCGACCGCCACCCGCTCGGCGCAGTTCGTCAGGCCATAGGACAAGTTCTCGACATTGCAGCCGGTGAAAACTTTCCCGTCCACCAGCAGCGCCGCTCCCACGTGGAACTTCGAGTAAGGGGCGTGTGCCCTTTCACGGACTTCCCAAGCGGCGGCGATCAGAGGTTCCCAATCCATGCGCCAAGAAGACAACAGCCTTGGATCTCATGGCAAGCTTGCGCATTTTCGGCTCGCCCGAGCGGTCGGGATCAGGCAGGGAAAAGGCATGCAACGCCCTTGGATGCCCGCACTCTTGCTGCTCGCCTTATTAGTAGGGTTTCGTGCCCTCGGAGCAGCCTTTTCCCAGCAGTTGCCGAACTTCCAACCGCTGCCCGCCCTTTTCCTCTGCAGCATTATTTTCCTCCGCGGCACCAAAGCTTGGGCCCTTCCAGTCGTCGCCTGGCTGCTCAGCAATCCCCTCGCAAGCCTTCTACAAGGCTACAACCCGTTCGAGGCCGGCGGCGGGGTGATCATTGCTTTCCTGGCCCTGCTGCTCACCGGCGCAATGGCCCTGCCCTTCCGCAAATCCACCTCACCCGCCCTGCTACTCGGCGGTGGCCTGATCGCCGCGGGGGTCTTCCACCTCGTCACCAACGCCGCCGTCTGGCTGGCGGACCCGCTCTACGCGAAGTCCGCCGGTGGCCTCTGGCAAGCCCTGTGGAGCGGCCGGCCGACCGACCTGATGCCGAGCTGGGTCTTCCTGCGAAATCTCGCCGGCGCGAATTTCCTCTTCACGGCCCTTTTTCTACTCGCCCGCCCTTCGTGGCGCCCTGCCTCCCAGGCTGCTCCGGCTCTCGCACAAACCCGATAAGTTCTTGCCCTCCACCGCCCCGGAACCCTATTTCCGCTCCGCCATTATGTCGTCCGCCACTGCCGATACCCCGCGCCTCGATTTCGCCGGATCTCCGATCAACAAGGCCCTCTCCGCCGATCAGAAGATCGAGCTGTTCCGGAACATGGTCCGCATCCGCCGCTTCGAGCAAACCGCGCTGAAATACTACAACGGCGGCAAGATCGGCGGCTTCCTTCACCTCTACATCGGCCAGGAATCCGTCGCCGTCGGCACCCTGTCGCTCTGCGGCGAGCACGACCACAACATAACCGCCTACCGCTGCCACGGCCACGCGCTGATGTCGGGCATGGAGATGAACCCGCTGATGGCGGAGCTTTTCGGCAAGGCCACCGGCTGCTCCAAAGGCAAAGGCGGCTCGATGCATTTCTTCGCCCCGGACAAGAACTATTGGGGCGGCCACGGCATCGTCGCCGGCCAGACCCCACTCGGACTCGGACTCGGCTACGGCCTGAAATACCTCGGCAAGGAAGGCTGCGCCCTCTGCTACCTCGGAGACGGCGCGGTCAACCAGGGCGCTTTCCACGAGTCACTCAACATCGCAGCCCTCTTTGAAATTCCTGTCGTCTACATCATCGAAAACAACGGCTACTCGATGGGCACCTCCCAAAAGCGCTCCTCCGCCTACCGCGGTTGCCTCGCCCAGCGCGCCGAAGCCTATGACATGGACTGGGACGTGATCGATGGCTCCGATCTCTACGAAGTCCGCGCCAAAGCCCACATCGCGATGGAGCGGGCCCGGAAGGAGTTCAAGCCCTCGATCCTCGAGATCACCACCTACCGCTACTACGGCCACAGCGTCGCCGACGCCAACGCGAAAAAGTACCGCTCACCCGAGGAGATCGAGAATTACAAGACCCACTTCGACCCGATCCGTCTCTGGCGGAAGCGCCTCGTGGAAGAAGGAGTCGCCACCGACGAACAGCTCGACGCGATCGACAAGGAAGCCCTCGCCGACGCCGTCGCGTCGGTGAAGTTCGCCGAGGAGTCGCCCGCACCGACCATCGAATCCATCATGGACGACGTCTACTGGGAGACCGACAACGGCACTCCCGCCTCCAAGCTCGGCCAGCACTTCTTCACCGACTGAGCTGAACTACGGTAACTCTAGTACTTTCCCCGGATCCCCGACACGCATCATTTCCATGTCCCGCACGCTCACTTACCGCGAAGCTCTCCGTGAAGGCCTCGACGAGGAACTCGCCCGCGACCCCAACGTCGTCATCATGGGCGAGGAAGTCGCCCAGTACAACGGTGCCTACAAGGTCACCGAAGGCCTTTGGAAGAAGTGGGGCGACAAGCGCATCGTCGATACCCCGATCTCCGAAGCCGGCTTCATCGGCATGGGCATCGGCGCCTCCATGCTCGGCGTCCGGCCGGTGATGGAGCTGATGTTCTGGTCCTTCCACTCCGTCGCCTTCGACCAGCTCGTCAACAACGCCGCCTGCGTCCGCTACATGTCCGGCGGTCTGATCAACTGCCCGATCGTGATGCGCGGCCCGGCCAACGGCGGCACCAACGTCGGCGCCACCCACTCCCACATCCCGGAAGGCCTGTTCGCCGCCTTCCCCGGTCTCAAGGTCTGCGCTCCCGCGACTCCCGCCGATGCCAAGGGCCTGATCAAGGCCGCCATCCGCGACAACGACCCGGTCTACTTCATGGAGAATACCCGCCTCTACGGGATGACCGGCGAGGTGCCGGACCCGACCGACGGCGACTTCGTGATCCCGCTCGGCGTGGCCGACCTCAAGCGTGAGGGCAAGGACGTCTCGATCATTGGTCACGGCCGCTCGATCATCCACGCGCTCGAAGCCGCGGAGACATTGAAGGAAAAACACGGCATTGATGCCGACGTGCTTGACCTCCGCTCGATCCGCCCGCTCGACGTGGAGGCGATCCTCAAATCGGTGATGAAGACCAACCGCGTCGTGCTCGTCGACGAGTCGAAAGGCTTCGGCGGGGTGTCGGCGATGGTCTCCCACCTGATCCAGGACAAGGCCTTCGATTATCTAGATGCGCCGATCAAGCGTGTCACCACCATGGACGCTCCCGCGATCTATTCTCAGCATATCGAGGACGAACAACTCCCCAATCCGCGCCGGATCGTGGAAAAAGTCCTGACTTTAGGCTGATCCGAGCGGTCTTTTTCATTGCCACGGCATCCCGGCATCCCGGCATCCCGGCTTCCTAGCATCCTCTCACCATGATCAAGATTCTTGCCGCCGCCGGTCTGATGGCCCTTTGCCTCGCGTCCACCTCTTGCTGCTGCCTCTTCTAACTCTTCAATCCCATGAAAAACCTGCTCCTGATCCTGCCACTCGTCGCCCTCTCGATGGGCCTTTCCTCCTGTTGCTCCATGTTCGGTTGGAAGAGCATGAGCGCCGGCTACACCGAAGAAACCCACAAGCGCCGAGTCTGCGGCTATGATGTCGTCCGCGAGGAGATCATTGTGGACGCCAAGAGCGGCCTGACCGAGGTCAAGGAGACCAAGGTTCCCCGCTATAAGACGGTGACCAAGAAGGTCCGCATCCCATGCCCGGATTGCACCCGCTACTACTGCCTCGAGGAAGGCTGCTGCGGCTCCAAGAGCGAGGCAGCCAGTAAGATGTCTTCCGTCCAAGGCGGTAGCGGTAGCCCTCATGTGGGTCTCGTACCGACCATGAGAAAAATCACCGACGAGTGATTGGGTTCGTGTCTACCTGATTTTATAGGAAGCGGAGACCTTCACCGGGTCTCCGCTTTTTGTTTCCCCTTGCCCGGAAGCCGTTGCCATTGGATGAGAAGCCAACAACCAAAGACTATCGCCCGAACCGGTTGAACTTCGCCTTGGAAAAGGGAAAAGTCATCCGTGTCACCCGCAGTTAACCACGGGAAAAGACTGGAAAAGACTGGAAAAGACTTTCCGATTCCTCACTCTCCCCCGCGCCTCCTTCTCTACTTACACGCTCCATGGCCATCCAAATCGAAATGCCAAAGCTCTCAGACACCATGACCGAGGGCACGCTCATCAAGTGGCACAAAAAAGTCGGCGACTCCGTCGAGATCGGCGACATCCTCGCCGAAGTCGAAACCGACAAAGCCACCATGGAAATGGAAGCCTTCGATGAGGGAACCATCAGCCAGATTCTCGTCCAAGAGGGTGACAAGGCTGCCATCGGTGCCGTCCTCGCGCTCCTCGATGGCGACGAAGCCTCACCCGCACCGCAGGCCAGCGCTCCCGCAGCCGCCATCAGCCAAGCCACTCCAGCCCCAGCAACCGCTGCAGCCGCTGCAGCCGCCGTGGCAGCCGCTCCCACCCGCAGCGACGATGGCACCCGCATCAAGGCCTCGCCGCTCGCCCGCAAAGTGGCCACGGACTTGGGTATTGATCTTTCCACCCTGACCGGCAGCGGACCTGCGGGACGCATCGTCCGTGCCGACGTGGTTGCGACCGGCTCCGCCACCCCTGGGAAATCCACTGAAGCCAGCGCCGCCGCCGGGCTGGTCGCCGCCCTGAAGGCACGCAACACCGGCACCGCTCCCGCAGCAGCAGCCCCTGTTGCCGCCCCGGCCGCAACAGCCTCGGCACCCCAGGCGCTGATGCCCACCCCCAAGGAAGGCGACAGCCGCATAGAGCTGTCCTCCATGCGCAAGGTGATCGCCTCCCGCCTGCTCACTTCCAAGCAGACGATCCCGCACTTCTACCTCCACGTCGAAGCTGATGCCGCGCCGCTGATGGCCCTGCGCAAGCAGATCAACGCCCAGGCCGAGCTCACGCACGGGAACAAGTATTCGGTCAACGACTTCGTCCTCAAGGCCGTAATCAACGCCACCGTCGCGGTGCCCGCGGTCAACGCCTCCTTCGCCGGCGACCACATCGTCAGCTTCAAGCATGTCGGCCTCGCCGTCGCCATCGCGGTCGAGGACGGCCTGGTCACCCCGGTCATCCAGCAGGCGGAAACCAAGTCGGTCCTCCAGATCTCGAAGGAGGTCAAGGACATGGCCGCCCGCGCCAAGGAGAAGAAACTCAAGCCGAGCGAATTCGACGGCGGCACGGTCACTGTTTCCAACCTTGGTGCGTGGGGCATCGAAAGCTTCGACGCCATCGTCAACCCGCCACAGGCCCTGATCCTCTCGGTTGGTGCGGCCATCGAGAAGCCGGTGGTCAAGAACGGCCAAGTCGTTCCCGGCCTGCGCATCAACCTCGGTGTGAGCTGTGACCACCGCGTAGTCGACGGCGCGGTCGCCGCCAGCTTCCTGGCCGAGGTGAAGAAGCTGATCGAGCAGCCCGCCCTGATGCTCGTCTGAGGCCACCCCGTTTCCTCTCGCGGCGCACCTGGCTTCCTCCCGGGTGCGCCGCTTTGCTTTTCCGCTCAAGCGATGGTCGATCGCAAGTTGAGGATTGAGAGTGGATGGTTGAGAGTTGATCCAGAAGCCGAATGGAACCTGATTCTTCGGGCGAGCCGGGAATTCGGCGCAAGCCTCTTGTTCTGAGCTATCAACCATCAACCCCAGACTCTCAACTCGGTCTTCAGGGTGATGCCCTCTCCCCACCCGACCGCGCACTTGCTCACAGGCTCTAAGAAGAGATCTCTTTTAAATTAAAGAATCTCTTCATCGTAAGAGTGTGAACAAGCCCGGGAAATCGCAGTTCCACCGCTTCACCAAAGGCATTCCACGGCTCTCGATTCCTGCGAAGAACCGACCGGGAACTGCCGGTAACGACGCCGGGTTTGTTAGGCCCGGCCACTTGCACCCGGCGAGTTCGCGAACTGTTCACAAGGCATCGACATCACTCCTTAGTCCCGATTTTCTCCCGGCACCAGGCCATCGCCATCAGCGCGTAGCCGGTGCCGTAGGGCTGATGGTAATCGTAGAGCGGGTAGTCCCACCACGAGCCGTCCTTTTCCTGGCGGTGGAGGATCACCTTCGCGAGCTTCGCGGCGTGGGCCGGTTGCTCGGCGGCCGGAAGGAACCCGACCGACTCGGTGAAGTAGTAGATTCCATAGTAATAGAAGTAGCCGGAGATCTGGAAGTGCGTCTCGTGCGGCACCGGGCGCTTGCGGCCGATGCTGAGGAAACCTTCGCGCTCGATGAAGCGGTCGGCCCACTCGGTGATGACCTTGTCGGTGACCTTCTCCTCGCCGAAGGCGCGCAGTGTCGCGTTGCAGGCCTGGCTGCGGGCCAGCGAGCCGGCGGGGCGGTTGATCGGTACCCGCGGACGCTGGATGTGGCCGTGGGAATAGACGTAGGAGAAGTCCGGCGTGCGCTGGCGCTCGATGCTGGCGAGCGATGCCTTGACGATCCGCTCGTCGAGCGTGATGCCCATCAATTCCTTCGCCTCGTGCATCGCAAGAAGTACGGTGGCCGTCGTAAATGCCGTGGTGATCCCGGTCGGCTTCTGCGTGGTCATGTCATCGAACAGGTCGAGGTAGCCCCAGCCGCCATTGATGTCCATGTAGCGGTTGACCAGATCGACCTGATCCTGACCCAGCCGTTTCCATTTCGCCTTCTCCTCGTCGGTTTTCGCGATCTTGTGGAGACGGGTCATTGCCCGCAGTCCGTAGGCGTGCCCCCATGCGTTATAGGTCGTCGTCTGGTCGGCGCGCCGCAGCTTGGGCATCTCGGTTTCCATCCACGCGGCTCCTTTGGCGATGGAAGCAAGAGCCTCCGGCCGCGTGTCGCCGCTGTCGATCAAACCCGCCAGCGCGAGACCGCTGGCTCCGGCACGGAAGGCGTGATGGGCGCCGGGCATCGGCGCGTAGATATTGAGGCCCTTGGTCCGGGTTGCGCTGCCCCACGAGCCGTTCTCGTTCTGGTCCTCGATCAGGAAATCCACGCCGCGCCGGATGGAGGCGGCGATGGTGGACGGATTGACCTCCGCCTCGGGCTTCTCCTGGGCAAAGGCGGAGACGGTGGAAAGAACGGCGGCGGTGAGGAGGCTCTTCACGGGTTCAATCGGGGATGATGACCACTTGTCCGCCTTCAAGGCCAGCGGTGATTTCAACCTCGTCGCCGTTGACGCGGCCGCGGCTCACCGGGCGGGTCTCGCTCTTGCCGTCCGCCATCTTGACCTGAACGGTCCAGGTCCCGCCTTCCGCCGCATTCAGCGCCTTGAGCGGCAGGGCGATGGCGGCGTCGTCACGATGGATGACAAAACGGCATTCAAACGACATGCCAGGTGCGACATCAAGATCGGCGGGCCATTCGAGCTTGTCCTTTTCCGGCCATTCCGGAAGCAGATCGACGCGGTATTTGCCGTCACCAGCCGGGACTGCCGCGACCTCCTGGATGGTTGCCGTGAGCGAGACATCCTCGCGGCCCGCAGCCGTTAGGCTGCCCTTGAGCTGGGCCTTGAGCACGCGCGCCAAGGCCTCATCGACATGGGCGGTCAGCCCGAGATCGGCATCGGCCGGCACGAGGCTGGCGAAAGGGCGGATGAACGGAACGCGGCCGCCTTTGACCAGAACCTCGGCAAGCTCTCCGAGCGACCATCGTCCTTCGTCGAGCGAACCATGATAGAAGACCCCATCCGCCCGAGCCTTGATCTCGAACAAGGCCGCGTCTTTCTCGACCTTGGCGAGCTCGTCCTTTTCGCGGGCTGCGGCAGTGCGGGCGGATTCAAGATCCAGTCGCGCGCTCTCAAGGCCGCGCGGCAGGTTCTTCTCCGCCTTTTCCAGCTCGATCGCGCTGCCTTTCGCCTCGGTCTCGAGGGCGATTGCGCGGCGGGGCAGGGTGACTTCGAGAGCGCGTTTGGTCGCAAGTTCAGCGTGCTTCAGCGACAGCTCGGTGGACTGCACGGCGAATTCCTGGCGCTTCAAGATGATCTCTTCGGTCTGTTCGGTGAGATCATCCGCTTCGTACATCATCTTGAGCTGCTTGAGTTCCTCGCGCGTCGCTTCCAAGCGGTGTTTCGCGCTTTCGAGGTTGTCGGCGATCTCTTCCTCGTCGGTCTTGCGGCCGACCTTGGTGAAATACTCGAGGCCCTCGGCTGCTTCGCTTGCGGCGCGGCGAGCGGCTTCGAGTTTGAGAGCGGTTTCCTCCTCCAGTTTCACGAAGGCGAGTTCCTGGCTGGCCAGTGAAAGCGCGCGGGATTGCACCGCGCGGCGCAGGTCCTCGAGCTTCCGGTCGTAAGCGTCGCGGTCGAACTTCACCACCACATCCCCCTTCTTCACGGTCTTGCCGTGGGGGACGATCTCGTCGATCGCGAAGTCGGCCCAGGCGTCCGGGTCGATCGCGATCAGCAGCGGTTTCGCCGGCAGCAGCGTGGCGGAAAAGCCGCGGTCGATCCGGAAGGGTTTCGCTTCAACCGTCAATTCGGCGGCATGGGTGACGGCGATCGAAGCCGCGAGGAGGGAGAGAACTTTCATGGCGTAGGTGCGGGGGTAGCGGAGTCAGTCGTCGGATTTGCCTTTCCGGGCAAGCCAAAGGAAGTGCCGTCGCGGCCGTCGTGCGTTCGGGCTGGCATCGATCTCGTGGCGCACGACTTCGAAGCCTGCCCGGGCGAGGTTGCGCTCGATCTGTGGCAGGGGACGGGCGGACGCGATGCCGAGCAGTCCGCCGGGCTGCAGCGCGCCGTGGACTGCGGCCAGCCAGCGGCGGTCTTCGAACAGCGCGCGGCCTTTCTCGGCCTGTGGCGCGGTGTCGGTGTGGACCAGCACGGCGTGGAGATCCTGTTCATGGCGATGAAAGACCGCCGGGCCGGCATCGGGGAGGATTTCCACCCGCGGGTCGTTCACCGTCGGGCAGTCGGGCAGGAATTCACGATGCCACCCGACGAGTTCCGGCCAAGGTTCGGCGATCAAGAAAGTCGCGCGTTTTTGTGGCAGGGTCTCCATCACACCGGTCAGCACTTCACCGAGCGCCAAGCCGGCGATCCAGATCTTGGGTTCCTTCACCGAGCGGAACGGCGCGCACGCGATGCGGCCGAGTTCCTGTTCGCTGGCCCGTGTCGCTGGCCCTGCGAGTTGGATCCCGCCATGTTGCAGGTAGCGCCGGCCGTCATGTTCATGAAGGCCCAGCACGGTGCCATCGGGCAAGGTGGTTTCGGCGAGTGTCTGTCGTGGTTTCATGGTCCGTGGATGAGCGGCAGGGTGCGACCGGCGCGGAACCCGATCTTCGTACAACAACGACCCCGGCGGTTGCCGGGGTCGTCACTTTTGGGCTTTTTGGATCCCTAGGTGCCGATTCCGCAAGGATCCGGCACCGTCGTAAATCAAAGACCTGCTTTCAGGGTGGAAGAAGCCTTGAAGCCCACGGACTTGGACGCCGCGATCTTCATCGCTTCGCCGGTCTTCGGGTTGCGACCCATGCGGGCGGCGCGCTTCTTCACGTCGAAGGTACCGAATCCGATGATCTGAACCTTCTTATCCTTGCCCTTGATTCCCTTTTCGATGGAACCGAGGACGGCGGCGAGTGCATCTTCGGCGGCACGCTTGGTTGCGTCTTTACCGAGGGCTTTCTGGATGGCTTCAACAAGTTCTGCTTTGTTCATGGCGAACCGGTTCTTGCGCACCGGCCCCTCCTTTGGCAAGCCAAAATACAAGGCCTTTATTCCTTGCCACGCCTAGAGCCACGGGCGCTGGCGCGCCAAGTGTGGTGCGGGGCTGGCGCACTCTTTACGAGGGATGCCGTAGAAGGCATGCTGCACGTGATGAGACCAGCAGAAGGTCATGCCCCCGATACCAGGATCCGGCAAGGTGTCCGGACGGTGCTCGGCGCTGCCGATGTCGCCCGTGCCGGACTGGTATTGCCGTTCCTCGCGGCTGCTTCGGAGCGCGGCTATTTCACGCCCGGTGAGGACGAACTCGTGCGACTACGATACTCGCAGTACTTGTCCGCCCGCACCGCGTTGCTGTCGACCTTGTCGACGCTGGAGCAAGCTTGCTCGCCCGCCGCGGGCGGCTGGCACGCCCGCCTTCCCGCCTTCACGGTGGCCTTCGCGGCGGCTTGCTTGCTGCTGCGGCAGGCCCGCGGTCTGGCCGGACCCGCAGCGCGGGAGCCCATGCTGGCAAGGAAGCTGGACGAGGCATCCCGGGGCCACGGCCTCCCGCGAAAGACCTTCGCGAGGATGTTCCGCGCGACGACGGATCCGGTGAGGCTGCTCCAGTTCAGGCGTGCCGCCGATTTCTACGAGAAACATCGTAGCGAGATCACGCAGCTCGGCTCCAACCCCGAGCTTTTGCCGATTGTCCGGCTGCTGGCGGAGGAGGAAGAATGGATCGAGCGCCGCCGACGGGACATCGTGCGCCGGCGTCTCGAATACGGCTGGTTCACGTTCTTGCGACGCCACCGCTCAGCGTGGAAGAAGTCAGTCTTCGGGTTCTTCGAAAGTTCGGGCCGCGCGGTCGCCGATCTGAAGCAGCCCGGTGTCAAGCCGCCCGGCGCGCCGAAACGGGTGTCCGACGAGCACCGGACAGAAATCCTGCGCCTCGCCCGGCCGGGGGACATTTTCCTGACGCGACACGACGATGCCCTGAGCAATCTCTTTCTCCCCGGCTTCTGGCCGCACGCCGCGTTCTTCCTCGGCAGCGAGGCCCAGCGGGCGGAACTGGGTGTGGTGCTGCCGGCAGGTCTGGCACGCCGGGCGCGCGATCCGGTCGTGTTCCTGGAAGCGAAGAAGGACGGCGTCCGCTTCCGCCCGGTGGAAGACACCTTGGAGGTTGATGCCTTCGTCGTCCTGCGCCCACCACTCACCGGACCCGAACTCGCGGCCATCCTGGAACGCGGCATGGGTCATGAAGGGAAGTTATTCGACTTCTCCTTCGACTTCCGGAATTCCGACCGCCTCGCCTGCACCGAGGTGATCTACCGGGCATACGATGGTGCCACCGGGCTCGGCTTTTCTCTGGTAGAGACGGGCGGGCGGCTTTGTCTCCCCGCCGAGGAATTGATCGCGCAAGCCTTGGAGCAGGGATTCCGGGTCGTGGCAGCTTGCGGGGTGGGGCGCGATGAAATCGATACGGGAACCCGCGCCGAGCTGCTTTTGCACGCCAATCGGAGCGCCCTTTGAAGCCTGCACAAGTTCCACGGAATCAACATTCCAGCGAGCTTGTGAAATTTTTCACAAATAGCTCTTGCCCCGCTACAAAACCCTTTGTTACAGCCCGCGCGCACTTTCGCGAAGCGCTTTCAGGCATGACCCGTCGCTCCATATTCTCCATTCTCTTCACCTGGCTCTGCTGCGTGGCTCCCGCCGTTGCCGCCGAGGGTGGCGAGCATCATGCCCTGCCGCTCGATGCCCAGCGGCTCAGCGAGACTCTGCCGCTGACCAACTCGATGATCATGGTTTGGATCGCGGTTGGCCTTATCGTCCTCTTCTGCCGTATCGCGACCAAGAAGATGACGCTCGTCCCCGCCGGTGTGCAGAACTTCGCCGAATGGGCCGTCGAGTCCCTTTACGAGTTCCTCGAAGGCCTGATGGGCAAGCACCTCGCCTCGCGGACCTTCTGGTTCTTCGGTTCGATCTTCTTCTTCATCCTGACCAGCAACTACCTCGGCCTCATCCCCGGTGTCGGCACGGTCGGTTTCAATCTTAATGACGCCGAGGGCCACAAGGTCGGCTTCCTTCCGTGGCTGCGCGGTGCCAACGCCGACATCAACATGACGGCCGCCATGGCCTTCTCCTTCGCCACCCTCTGGTTCTACTGGGCGGTCACTGAGAGCGGTATCAAGGCCTTCCTCGCCCATATCTTCGCACCGAAGGGCACCTTCAAGGGCATCATGCTGGCGATGATGGTCCCCATCTTCCTCTTCGTCGGAGTGTTGGAAATCATCTCCATCGCCATCCGCCCGGTCGCCCTGACCTTCCGTCTTTTCGGCAACATCTACGGTGGCGAGCAGACCCTCGAAAGCCTTATGGCGCTGGTTCCCGAGAAGATCGCGTTCCTGCCGGCCCTTCCTTTCTACTTCATGGAGCTGCTGGTCGGCTTCGTCCAAGCCCTCGTCTTCACTTTGCTCTGCGCGATCTTCCTCAAGCTGATCTGCGACCACGGCGACCACGCCGAAGGAGAGCACCACTGACCCTTTCAGCGGTCCGACCATGGCATGACCGTGGGGGCCGCCGGAAAACACACAACCAAAACGAAAACAAACCATGGGAACCAAAGCATTCGCAGTCGCCCTCGCCGCCCTCGGTGGTGGTCTTGGCATCGGCATCCTCGGCTCAAAGGCCGCTGAAGCCACCGGCCGTAACCCCGGCGCCGCCACCCCGATCTTGGTGATCTCGATCATCCTCGCGGCACTTATCGAAGGGATTTTCATCCTTTCGGCCTTCGCCGTGCCGTTCTAAGCCTCACCGCCGCGCGCGCCGCCAGCCAGCGCGCGCGGCACCCTTTTCCACTTTCCCCGATCCCTTTCCTGCCATGATGACTCTCCTCGCAGAAGCCGCCGTCGAACAAGCGGGCATTCTCGAAACCATCACGAAGACCTTCGGCCTCAACGTGCCGTTCTTCATCGCGCAGGTGATCAATTTCTTCCTGGTCATCTTCATCCTGAAGAAGTTCGCCTTCGGCCCGATCCAGGAAATGCTCGGCCAGCGCCGCGCCCGCATCGCCGAGGGCGAAGCCAAGCTAACCCAGATCCAGCAGCAGCTCGCGGAGTCCGAGAAGACCACCGCCGCCGCGATCGCCAAGGCCAACGAAGACGCCGCACGCCTGATCAACGAGGCCCGCACCAGCGCCGCCGCCCTGTCCGAGCAGAAGGCCCAGGAAGCCATTTCCTCCGCCCAGCAGATCCTCGCCAAGGCCGAGGCCGCCGCCAAAGCCGAGCGCGCCGCGATCGCCGCCGAACTCAAGAAGGAATTCGGCCGCCTGGTCACCGCGACCACGACCCAGGTCACCGGCAAGATCCTCACCTCCGACGACCAGGCCCGCATCAACCAGGAAGCCCTCGCCACCGTCGAGCGCTGATCGATTTCCTCTCTTCCCCGCCCTCGTCATGAAAATCACCAAGCTCGCCAACACCGCCGCCCGCCGCATTTTCCGGCTCTGCCAGAGCGACGGCCGACTTGACGAGGCCAAGCTTTCCATCGCGGTCCGCCGGATCGCCGAAAGCAAGCCGCGCGACTACCGCGGCATCCTTTCCGCCCTCAAGCGCCTCGTCCGCCTCGAACTGGAACGTCGCCGCGTGGTCGTCGAAAGCGCCGCCGAGCTCGACCAGGCCTCCCGCGACCGCGTCATCTCCGGCCTCGTCGCCAAATACGGCAACGACCTCTCCTTCGAATACCGCGTCACCCCCGACCTCCTCGGAGGTCTCAAAATCCGCGTCGGAAACGACGTCTTCGACGGCTCCGTCAAGGGCCGCCTCGACCGCCTCGCCCAAGCCTTCTGATCCACTCTCCGGAGCCCTTCTAACACACAACCGATAACCGGAAACCTTCCAATGAGCAGCATCCTCCAGGAACTCGAAAAGGAGATCGCCAACGTCACGGCCTCCGTCCAGAAATCGAACGTCGGCGTCGTCCGCGAAGTCGGTGACGGCGTGGCCAAAGTCGAAGGCCTCTCGGACGTCATGCTCAACGAGATGATCTCGTTCCCCGGCGGCGTGACCGGCCTCGCGATGAACCTTGAAGAAGGCGAAGTCGGCGTGGTGCTCCTCGGCAACTACGACAAGATCACCGCCGGCACCGAATGCGCCACCACCGGCAAGCTGCTCTCCGTCCCGGTCGGCCACAATCTCCTCGGCCGCGTCGTCAACGCCCTCGGCCACGCCATCGACGGCAAGGGCGACATCGTCCCCGACGCCTTCTACCCGATGGAGAAAATCGCTCCCGGGATCATTAAGCGGAAGTCGGTTTCGGTCCCGGTGCAGACCGGCATCATGTCGATCGACGCCATGATCCCCGTCGGCCGCGGCCAGCGCGAGCTGATCATCGGCGACCGCGCCACCGGCAAGACGACCATCGCCGTCGACACCATCATTTCCCAGGCCAAGCAGAACAAGGCGGCCGAACAGGGCAAGCTGAAGAACCACAAGCCGCTCTACTGCATCTACGTCGCCATCGGCCAGAAGCTCTCGAACGTCGCCCGCATCCAGAAGATCCTGGAAGACGCGGGAGCAATGGAATATACCACCATCGTTTCCGCCTCCGCCTCCGACGCTGCGGCGATGCAGTATCTGGCCCCCTACGCCGGCTGCGCCATCGCCGAGTTCCTGATGGATAAGGGCCAGGACTGCCTGATCGTGTTTGACGACCTTTCCAAGCACGCCGTCGCCTACCGCCAGGTCTCGCTCATTCTGAAGCGCCCCTCCGGCCGCGAAGCCTATCCGGGCGACGTGTTCTACCTCCACTCCCGCTTGCTCGAACGCTCCGCCCGCCTGACCGAAGCCGCCGGTGGTGGCTCGCTCACCGCGCTGCCGATCATCGAGACCCAGGCCGGTGACGTGTCCGCTTACATCCCGACCAACGTGATCTCGATCACCGACGGCCAGATCTATCTGGAAACCGACCTTTTCTACCAGGGCATCCGCCCCGCCATCTCGGTCGGTCTCTCGGTCTCGCGCGTCGGTTCCGCCGCCCAGACCAAGACCATCAAGTCGGTCGCCGGCACCACCAAGCTCGACCTCGCCCAGTTCCGCGAACTCCAGGCCTTCGCCCAGTTCGGGTCCGACCTCGACGCCTCGACCAAGAAGAAGCTCGAGCGCGGTGCCCGCATCGTGGAGCTGTTCAAGCAGAACCAGTATTCGCCGCTCTCCATGGAAATGGAATCGGTCTTCCTGTTCGCGATGCAAAACGGCTACTTCGACGACGTGAAGGTCGCCGACGTGAAGCGCTGCCAGGGCGCGATGGGTGAATACTTCGAGACCCGCAAGACCGAACTGCTCGACAAGATCCGCAACGAAAAGCCGGACCTCAAGAAGGACGCCGACGCCGTCGACGCCGTCAAGCAGGCCATCGGCGACTTCAAGGCTTCTTGGAAGTAATCCCCACTGGTTTCTTGTCTCTGGTTTCTGGCTTCTAAATTCTTATGGCTAATCTTCGCGACATCCGCCGGCGCATCAAGTCGGTCAAGAACACCGCCCAGATCACGCGGGCGATGCAGCTTGTCGCCGCCGCCAAGATGAAGAAGGCGCAGGACCAGGCGCTGGCCGGCCGCGACTATGCCGACCTGCTCAACCAGGTTCTCGTCAACCTCAAGGAGAACACCGGCGAGGAGGCCCATCCGCTTCTCCAACAACGCGAGGGCGGCAAGGAATTGGTGCTGGTCATCTCCACCGACAAGGGTCTTTGCGGCGGGCTCAACACCAATCTCGGCAGGAAAATCCGCGCCGAGGTTTCAAAGGACGCCGAGTTCGTCACCGTCGGCCGCAAGCTCCGCAACCAGCTCGGCAAAGCCGGCCGCGAGATGGTCGCCGATTTCGAGGTCAAGGACCCGGTTCCCTTCGCCGAAGCCCGCCCGATCGCCAAGTTTCTGACCAAGGCCTTCCTCGAAGGCGGCTACAGCAAGGTCAGCGTGGCCTTCGCCAACTACATCAACGTGATGCGCCAGGAGCCGGAGATCGTCCAGCTGCTACCGATCTCGACCGCCGGCCTTGGCGAAAAGCAAGCCTACGAAGGGATGGGTGAAGCCACCGTCCAGGAAACCAACCGCGCCACTGCGCTGGCCAAGGATTACCTCTTCGAGCCCAGCGGTCCGGAGGTTCTCGACACCTTGCTTCCTCTCTACATCAACTTCCAGGTCTATCAAATGCTGGTCGAGAGCCGTGCTTCCGAGCACTCCGCGCGGATGGTCGCCATGAAGGGCGCCACCGACAACGCGAAGAAGTTCATCAAGGAGCTCACCCTCGAATACAACAAGCTCCGCCAGGCCGCCATCACCGCCGAACTCCTCGAAATCACCACGGCCATGCGGGCCATGGAATGAGCCGAAATCCAAGACCCGCACTCCGAACACCGATCACTGATCTCTTCTGCCATGAGCAACCAAGGAACCATCGTCCAGGTCATCGGCGCCGTCGTTGACGCCGACTTCTCGAAAGCCCCGCATCTTCCGGGCATCTACAACGCCCTCGAAGTCTCGTACGACCTCTTCGGCGTCCACACCAAGCTGGTGCTCGAAGTGCAGCAACACCTCGGCGACGGCTGGGTCCGCGCGGTGGCCATGTCGGCTTCCGACGGCCTCAAGCGCGGCATGGTGCTGACCGACACCGGCAAGCCGATCGCGGTGCCTGTCGGCAAGCAGATCCTCGGCCGTATCTTCAATGTCACCGGCGATCTGGTGGACGAGAACTTCCCGCTCCCTCACCCGGAGATGCGTTCGCCGATCCACCGCCCGGCCCCTTCGCTGGTCGAGCAGTCGGTCAATACCGAGATTCTCGTGACCGGGATCAAGGTGATCGACCTGATCTGCCCGCTGCTCAAGGGCGGCAAGGGCGGCATGTTCGGCGGTGCCGGCGTCGGCAAGACCGTCGTCATCATGGAGCTCATCAACAACATCGCCAAGGCGCACGGCGGGTTCTCCGTCTTCGCCGGTGTCGGCGAGCGCACCCGCGAGGGCAACGACCTCTACTGGGAAATGATCGAGTCCGGCGTTATCGCCACCGAGAAGGACGAAAAGGGCCATCCCAAGCTCGACGAGCGCGGCAATCCGGTCCTCGCCGAAGGTTCCAAGGTCGCCCTTTGTTACGGCCAGATGAACGAGCCTCCGGGCGCCCGTCTCCGCGTCGCGCTCTCCGCCTTGACCATGGCCGAGCACTTCCGTGACGAGGACAACCAGGACGTGCTGCTGTTCGTCGACAACATCTTCCGATTCTCCCAAGCCGGCTCCGAAGTGTCCGCCCTGCTCGGCCGCACGCCGTCCGCCGTGGGCTACCAGCCGACCTTGTCCGAGGAAATGGCCACGCTCCAAGAGCGCATCACCTCGACCAACAAGGGATCGATCACCTCGATCCAGGCCGTTTACGTCCCCGCGGACGACTTGACCGACCCGGCCCCCGCCAACACCTTCGCCCACCTTGACGCCACCGTGGTGCTCGAGCGCTCCCTCGCGGAACAGGCGCTCTTCCCCGCCGTCGATCCGCTTTCCTCGACCTCCAAGGCGCTCGCCCCGGAGGTCGTCGGCGAAGAGCACTACCGCGTCGCCCGCGGCGTCCAGCTCGTGCTGCAGCGCTACAAGGACTTGCAAGACATCATCGCGATTCTCGGCATGGACGAACTGTCCGACGAGGACAAGCTCTCGGTGTTCCGCGCCCGCAAGATCCAGCGCTTCCTCACCCAGCCCTTCCACGTGGCGGAAATCTTCACCAGCGTGCCAGGCGCGCTGGTCTCGATGGAGGACACGGTCAAGGGTTTCGCCGAAATCCTCGACGGCAAGTGGGACGACGTGCCGGAAGGCAACTTCTACATGAAGGCCGGCATCGACACCGTCTCCCGCGACTAAGCCATTTCAGCTTTTCAGGATTTCAGCGTTTCAGCTTTTCCTCCTCATGGCTCTCCACCTCCAAATCGTCACCCCGGAGAAGAAGATCTTCTCCGACACCGTCGGCAACGTCTACCTGCCCGGGGCCGATGGCGAGCTGGGCATCCTCGACGGCCACGCCGCGCTGGTGACCGCCCTCAAGCCGGGCGAGCTGCGTTATGAAAAGAACGGCAAGACGGAAGTCCTCGCGGTCGGCGGCGGCTTCGCCGAAGTTACCGAGCACCATGTCAGCGTCCTGACGGACATGGCGATGGGCGAAGACCAGATCGACGAGTCGAAGGTCGAGGAAGCGCTGAAGCGTGCGGAAGAGCAGCTCAAGAACATCGGCCACGACCACGACGCGGAAGAGGTGGCTCACCTCCAAGCGATGATTGCCAAGTCGATGGCCCAGCTCCACCTGAAGCGTCGGCCGAAGCACTGAGCGGCCGGCTTACTTCGGAGAGGGTGCGTCTCGCGAATCCAGATCACCCCATCCGCGATTCCCGTCATCCACGCCTACGCCCGCCGCCGGCGGGCGAGGAGCCCCGCACCCAGCAACCCGAGCAGCGCCGAAGCCGGCTCCGGCACCGCGGTCACGTCGATGATCCCTTGGAACAAGGTCACGCGATGCGATTGGCTGCGATCCGAGAACGAGTAGATGCTGAACGACGAAACCGGGGTATTCCCGAAAGTCAGGTACGCGCGGTGGATCGGCGCGTTGTTCGGATTGGTGGCGGCTGGGGCGATGACGTAGTTCACCGATTGGCCACTCCCCGCGAGCATGATCCCGGGGATCAGGCCGGTGGGGTTTTCGAAGTCGAACTCGACGTCCACCCCGGAGCCCAGCGCCCCCGGAGTTTGAGAGGCAAAGCCTTGGGCCCGATCGCGTCGCGGAACCCGCCCACAACGGGGAGAGGGTCTCTGTCGGAGTCGATGTCGTCGATGATCAGGCTGTTGATCAGCACCGGCTGGGTGAAGGAGAAATCCCAGCGCTGGTAGTTCGTCAGGATGCCGCTGAGGTTGTTCGCGTCGGCATTGGTACCGAGGACGAAACCGGTCGGGTTGCCGTTGTCGAGCGTCAGGTTGCGGGTGGCGGCGATCGCGGTTCCGGTGAACGAACTCTGGAACGTCATCGTCAGCCCGGCCTTGGTCAGCGTCCCGGCGGAGGCACCGTTCAGGTAGCCCGTCTGGGTGTTCCCGCCGTTGGTCCAGACGTCGTTGATGAAGGAAAAGGTGGTCGAAGCACGGGACAGGGAGGTCCCGAGGATCAAAAGAGCGATGGGGAGGAAAACTTGGAGCTTCATGCGAATCAGCCCGCAGGGGATAACATTGGCATGATTATCAAGCAATCCTGATTTTATAATTTTTAAAATTACACACTCGCTGGCATTGCTGCGGGCGGGGGTTCCGGAGCCTCAGCGGCTTTCGCGGCAGCTTCCCTGCCAGCGTTGGCTCCCCGGCGGAGCGACTCCCGCAGGCCCTCGGGGATGAGTTCTTTGGTAAAGCACGCGGCGAAACAGGCGCCGAAGGCGGCCCCGTAAGCCAGGTCATGAGCGGCACCCGCAAGGGCTTGCTTGAGCTTGGGGGCCGCCTCCCGCGCCATGGATTCGGCGTCGTGGCGCGCGCTGTCGAACGCCTCGGAAAAGTTGGTGTATCGCGGGGCTTGGGGAGCCGCCTGCGCGGTGGGATCGATGGATGGATCGGATTCGTTCATGGTGGTGTGAGATTGGGCGGGAGCATCCGCCCGGTTTTGAGTCGGGGCGATGGGAAAGGCATGTGGAGATTGGAACCGGGATGAATCTGGAGAATCTTTTGGAGGGTGTCGAATAGGCCGGAAGTCCTCGCGTCGAAGTTGGCGAATCGAAATTCAACACGATGAAAAAACTGATTCCCATCCTGACCCTTGTCCTTGCCACCCTGATCGCCACGCCGGCCGCCGAAGCCCGCAGCCGCTGCTCGCGCAGTTATGTATCCCATCACCGGTCCTGTGGCGGGCCGGCGTGGATCGAGACTTATGTCGCCTACTACGACCACTGCGGGCGACCGGTTTATCGCACCCGGGTCATTCCGATTCATCGCCCGTACCCCCGCCCTTACCAGCATCCCTACGGCCACGGCGGCTGCCGCTGAAGCGTTCGGAATGCAAGTCACCTCGCCCGCCCCCGGCCTCAGCCGCGGGCGGGCGATTCGTTTCGTCGGAAGACGAATCGCGGATGGCGTGACGCTTCGGGTTCCGTCCATCATTCTCGCATGAACCCGCTGCTCCGCCTTTTCCTGGCCGCCTGCCTCCTCTTTCCGCTGAGCGCCCGCGCGCAACAGGCGGTCGATGAATTGCTGGCAACCTTCCAATCGCGGCTGGAGCAAGGCGGTGAGATCGACGATCTGTGCGCATCTTTGGAGACCCTCGAGAGCGCCCATCAGAAAGCGCTGGTCACCCAGCTCGAGAAGACCTGGCCGGGAGTGCGTGACCGCTATTTGTCGGCCTTCACGGCGGCCTCGAAGCAAGGTGCGGGCGGATCGCGCAATGAAGGCCAGCGCCGGATCCGCGAGTTGCGCGCAAGCTTCATGGGAGTTTACGCGATGGAAGAGGGGCCGATGAAGCCGAAGCTGAAGGAAGTGAGCAAGCCGGCGGTCGACGAGCTGCGCAAACTGCTTTCGCCGACGCCCGACGAGCTGCTGTCCACCGCACAGCCGGTCCTTAAGATGCAGCGGGATGCCGCCCGCAAGCTCGCGCAGTTCCGGGACGCGGCGCTCGACGCGATGCTGTCCAGCACGCCGGCCGATTCCCGCGAGCAACTGGCCGCCGCGGAGGTGAAGGTTGCCGGGGAGGCGGGGGGCTTGCCGCGCGACGGGTTGAAGATCCTCGAGAAAAACCGCAAGACGGTGGAGGACGAGGAAGTCCCGGCCGAGGAAGCGCGGGGCATCGAGGAGTGCAACCTGCTGCGGCTGTATGTCGGCCTCGGTGCGTTGGAGCTGGATCCGAAATTGTGCGAGGCAGCGCGCGATCATTCCAAGGACATGGCGGAACAAGGCTTCTTTGCCCACGAGTCGCCGGTTCCTGGAAAGAAGACACCGTGGGATCGCGCGGCCAAGGCTGGCACCACGGCATCGGGTGAGAACATCTATGCCGGATCGCCGGATTCCCACTCCGCAAACATGGGATGGTTTTACTCGCCGGGGCATCACAAGAACATGTTCAGCCCCGGCCAGCGGCGCATCGGTCTCGGTCAGCACGGTTCGCATTGGACCCAGTTGTTCGGCGGTTGAGATCAGCCTTTTCTGGCCCGGCCCAGCGACCACAGCAGGCCGACCCCGCCACAGGCGGTGAGCAGCGCACCGCCCAGCAGGCCCAGTCCACCCAGCAGCGGACTGCCGGCGATCATCCCGGCGGCGAGGGAACACAGCATCAGCGCGGGGCCCGACAAGGCCAGTAGCAGGGCCACGGCATGGCGGACGGCGGGCAGGAACCAGGTGGGAAATTTCGTGGCTTCGGTGGTGGTCATGATGGTGGGATTCGGAGTTGCGCGCTCCTTCTCCAGCCTGCGTGTGAAAGCTTGATGACGACCTCGTGAAATCCCGCTCAATCGCGAAGAACCTCCGCCCTGAGCATCACGTCGCTTCCGAAACGGCGGAACTCCGGCTGCCTCAGCCGCAGGCCATCGGGAAATCCCTCGCCCGCCAGCGCCGGCACCGGCCCGCCGCAAAGCATCGGCGCGAGGAAGGCGACCCACTCGTCGACCAGCCCCGCTTCTAACAGACTTGCCGCAAGCCGGCCGCCGCACTCGACCAGCACCGCGGACACCCCGCGTTCGGTTACCAGCTTGCGCAACACTTCTTCCGGCGGATCGCGGCTCTCGATCAGCGTGCGCTGCCGGTTTGCATCGGTAAAAAGCGGCGCGTCTTTTGGCAAGTTGTTCGGGTTCGCCGTGAGCACGACCCGCCACGGCTGCGCCCGGCCGGCGGCCAGTTCGGGATCGCGCAAATCGAGGCGTGGCCGGTCTTTTCGCACGGTCTCGCCGGAGGTTACGATCGCCTCCACTTCCGCCCGCAGCCGCTGCACTTCCGCCCGCGCTTCGGGTCCTGTCAGCCACATTCCTTCGCCCGGTGGACGGGTGATGCGGCCGTCGAGGCTCATCGCGGTTTTGAGAATCACCCACGGCAACCCGCAGCGCTGGACCTTGGCGAATGGCCGGATCAAGCGCGCCGCTTCCTCCGCCAGCACGCCACGGGTCACCGCGATGCCTGCCGCCGCCAGCAGGGCGTCCGCTCCGCCGGCATGCGCCGGATTCGGATCCTCCGCGGCGTAGATCACCCGGGCCACCCCGGCTTCAATCAGACCTTCGGTGCAAGGAGGAGTCCGCCCGTGGGTCGAGCAGGGCTCCAGCGTCACATACACCGACGAGCCGCGCAGCACATCTTCTCCGAGGGTTGATCGCACCGCGGCCATCGCCTCGCGCTCGGCATGCGGCAGACCGGCCCCGCGATGCCATCCTGCGCCAATTTCGACTCCGTCCTTCACCACCACCGCCCCGACCGGCGGATTCGGCGCAGTGCGGCCGACGCCCTTCCGGGCTTCGTCCATCGCCCGCCGCATCCACCCGACGTCTTCACCTTGCATGGACAATGAAAGGCCATTTTCCGGAAATCTGCGCAAGCCCGGGGAATCCCTGTTGATCCTGTCGCCACTTCCCGCCAACTTCTTCATAAGTGGTAAAGCTCCGATTCCACGTGTCTCCAACCCGCAACCTGCAATTCGCGCCATGAAAAAACTCATCCTCATCCTCGCCCTCGCCGCCAGCTTGCCCGCCCACGCGGACAAGGCAGCCGAGATTTACAAACAAGGCATGATCGCCGTCAGTGAGGGCAACGCCAAAGCCGCCGAACTCGCGTTCAAGGAAGTCCTGCGACTTCAGCCGGGCAATGCCAACGCCCGCTACCAGTTGGCCGAGCTGAAGCAGAACCAGGGCTCTCTCGCCGCCCGCCAGCGAGAAAAGAGAATGGGAGAATTTGTC